>JAILNY010000019.1 GCA_024691105.1 Treponema sp.
TGTCGCAGGAATCCCGGTATATGAAGTGCCTCAAATCTGATAAAAACAGCGCAGAGCTTTGCGCATCCATTCTCTTAAAGGGCGGAATCGTTATAATTCCGACCGATACGGTTTACGGTTTTTCCGGAATCGTAGATGAAAAGTCTGAAACAGATTCAAAAATCCGAAAAATCAAGGGTAGGGAAGAAACAAAGCCCTTTATCCAGCTTATAGGTTCTCCATCAGACATCCATAAATACACCGACGACGTAATACCTGACTCTCTTTTAGCACATTGGCCAGGTCCTCTTACCATAATCGTAAACAATAAGCTTTCAAAAACCACGACGGCTTTCCGTTGCCCGGATGAGAGCTGGCTTTGTGACGTATTGAATAAAGTAAACGCTCCGATTTACTCTTCCAGCGCAAACAGAAGTGGCAGTCCGCTTTTGGACTTTATAGAAAAGATTTGTGCTGAATTTAACGATGAAGTTGATTTGATTGTTGATGACGGTGACAGAATCGGAGGCGTTGCATCTACAATTGTCAGCGTTGCAGACGGTGATGTAAAGGTAATCCGCCAGGGTGCTGTTAAAATTTAAGCACAAAAAAAAGCGCCGGATTTTTCCAGCGCGTTGGTCTAAGCAAAAAAAGCGCCGGATTTTGAAGTAGATTACATTTTCCGGCGCCTTGATTAAAAATTAAAGGTTATTCATTAACCATTCTTTAAATCTGTTGTAGTCATTTTCCATTGGAATTGCCATGTCAGGAAGCTTCATTACTTTCTGGAGGCGCTCAGGGATAACAGGATCTTTTCCGATTGCCTGTTTTACAGTTGCCCCGAATTTTGCAGGGTCAGCTGTTTCAAGAATGATTCCGACTGCTTTTTTGTCTACAACAGACTGCGCCCATTCAGGAACATTTGCTGTAAGACCAGGCTTTGTGTAGTCGCCCTTTAAGCCGCCCATGAGTTTTTCCATCTGACCGTTTCTGATGTCGTCCCATGCTTTCCATGCAACAGCACCATGTGGATCAATGATGTAGCCGGTCTTTGAATAGCAGTCCTTGATTGATTCGATAATTCCATCATTATCAAGCCAGTAAGAGGCAAAAAGCTTTTTAACTTCTTCAAGAGAATACATTGCCGCAATACGCTCGTAGTTGCTTGGGGCTCCTACGTCCATTGCGTTTGCAAAAGTTTCTACAGAAGGACGTGCTTCGTATTTTCCTGTTGCAATCCAATCAGGAATTGTTCTGTTTGAATTTGTTGCAGCAACAAATCCTGTAATTGGTGCTCCCATCTTCTGTGCGATAAGACCAGATGTGAGATTACCAAAGTTTCCAGAAGGTACTGTAACAATGATTGAAGGATTTTCAATTTTGTTACTCATGTAGCTTTTTGACTTTGCCAAAAGCGAAGCATACATGTAGTAAAAGCCCTGTGGAAGAAGGCGAGAGATGTTGATTGAGTTTGCAGAAGAAAGACGGAACTTATTTCTAAGATCGTTGTCTGTAAATGCTGTTTTTACAAGCTTCTGACAGTCATCAAAGGTTCCCTTAACTTTGAGTGCCCTGACATTACCTGTAAAAGTAGAAAGTTGTTTTTCCTGGAGGGGAGAAATTTTTCCTTCTGGGTACAAAATCGTTACATCAATTCCTTCAACATTATGGAATGCGCTTCCAACAGCACTTCCTGTATCTCCGGAGGTTGCAACAAGAATATGAAGATTGTCATTGTTTTCTTTGTTAAAATATGACATCACGCGGGCCATAAAACGTGCACCAAAATCTTTAAATGCACATGTCGGTCCGTGGAATAATTCAAGAACGTAAGTCGTTGTATCAATCTGATTCAACTTAGAAATAAAAGGATAAGCATCCTGAATAATTGCATCAAGGTCTTCGTCAGGAATTTCGCCCTTACAGTAAGGCTTTGCCATTTCAAGAGCAACAGATCTGAACGATGGTTCTCTGCTGGTACTTAAAACGCTTTCGTCAAGACGAGGAAATTCTACAGGAATATAAAGACCGCCTGTTTTAGAATTCATTCCGTTAAGAACGGCTGTCTTAAAATCTACTTTTACTGAACTGTCTCTTGTATCTGTGTAAATCATTTTTACTTCCTTATATATTTTACATTGAATAAATCAATTCATTAACAAGATCTTTTGCAAGCTGAACCTGACAGGCTTTTAAGATGTTCCATTTGTTTTTGTCTGTAACTGTTGTTGTTTTTGAAGTTGAATAAATTGCTTTGCCGGTTGCGTAATCAATAACAGTTACTGTTCCTGTAAGTGTAAGTGAATAGCCGTCTTCAACTTCTTTGATGTCACTTGCGTATTTTACTTTTCCGTAAACGATATATTTGTAATATGTAGAAGTTCCTACAAGATTTTTTGCAGCCTGATAAACTGCTTCTGGACCTTTATCAATTGCTTTATGAAAGTCAGCATTTTGAGCCTGATATGGATAACCTGCCTTCCAGAATTCCTGCATTGTATTTGAAGAAGTAGAAAGGGCAGAGTCTAAAACCATTTTGTCTTTCTGGTCATAGTCAACGATGTTTACCAGAATTGCTTTTTTTACAAGAGAAAATCTTACTCTTACCGGTACTTCAAGCTCAACGGCTTTAATAAGCTTATCGTAGTTTCCTACTGGAGCCTTTGGTGCAAATGTTACAGTTGAATTTATGCTTGAAGAATATACAGGCGGTAAAAACGAAGCCTGTCCTTTTGCGTTTGTTTCAATTTCGGCTGTTTCAAAGCTATAGCCGTTTTCTGTTCTTTCTAAAGGATATTTTACTGTAAGCTTTAATTCTTCGTATGGAGTTCCGTCGCTGTGCTTTACGCTGACAACAAAAGGCTGCTTAAAAGCTGTTCCTGCTACAGGAATGTCTGCAGTAGTTACAAGTTCAATCTTCATATTCTGAAGATCTTTTTTTAACTGAGATGAATTCTCTGAATTTTCAGAAGAAGCTGTATGTGTTTCGCGGACTTTTGTCTGCTGATTTGAATTAGATTCCTGACTTGTAGATTCACATGCAGCAAAAACTGAAATTGTGGTAGCTGCAATAAAACTTAAACTTAACAATTTTAGAGTCTTTTTCATTATTAAATATCCCCTTGATCCCTAATTGTTTTTTAAAATATGGAATACTTTATCATTTTTGAAGATTTATCTCAATAGTATTGCCTTTTTTTTATAAATGACTAAAATCAAGCCTTATGAGACTTACACATGCAGAAATAAATCTTTCTTACTTGAAAAATAACATAAAAAACATCAAATCGTTACTAAAACCAGAGACTAAAATTTGCTGCGCAGTAAAAGCGGGCGCTTACGGGAACGGGGCTGTAGAATGTGCAAAGGCCGCAGTAAAAGCGGGAGCTGATTTTTTAGCCATTGCAAATGTAGAAGAAGGCCGTGAACTCCGTGAAGCAGGAATTAAAGCGCCGCTTTTAATGCTTAGTCTCTGCTGCCCGGATGAAATTGACGACGTTATAAAATATTCAATTACGCCTCTTGTTTTTGATAAAGAATACATTTCACTTTTAGATTCGCGCCTATCAAAGTTTAATGTAAAAAAAGGCAGCGCAAGATCTAAGGCAGGCCACGAGGCTTCAAAATCAGAGCGTTCTAAGGCAAAGTTTCCAGTTCATCTTGCAATCGACAGTGGAATGGGGCGAATAGGCTGCTATGCCGAAGAAGCAGCTGACATGGCAAAGGCAATTGTTAATTCAAAAAATCTTAAGCTTGGTGGAATGTGTACACATTTTGCAGTTTCTGACAGCAATAAAAAATATGATGTAAAATATACGAAACAGCAGTTTGAAAATTTTATGACTGCAGTAAAAAATGTAGAAGCTGCAGGAATTAATCCTGGAATTCGTCACAGTGCAAATTCTGCTGCTGCAATTTTTAATCCTGATATGCAGCTTGATATGGTACGTCCGGGAATTATTATTTACGGTTATTATCCTGACTTACTCACAAAAGATTATCTTTTAAAAAATGGTGTTGACCTTGAACTTAAACCTGTTATGTCTTTAGTTTCAGGTGTATGTGCTATCCGTCATTTTAAAAAAGGAAATTCGATTTCTTACGGCCGCACATGGATTGCAAAAAAAGATACGGATATTGCAGTAATTCCTGCAGGTTATGGAGACGGATTTTTACGCCGCTTTAATAAAATTGTAAAACCTGTAATCAATGGAAAAGCGTATTCAATTTGTGGCCGTATCTGTATGGACCAGTTTATGATAGATCTTGGCAAAGATAATAAAGATGTAAAACGCTGGGATAAGGTTATTTTGTTTGGTGCAAAAGAAGACGGTGCTTTTGTTGACGCACAGGATATTGCGGATGCCACTGGAACAATTCCGTATGAAATAATGACTGGTATTACAAAGCGCGTTGAACGGGTTTTCGTAAAATGACAGTTCAGGAATTTTTGACTTGGGTTGACTCGTTTTTAAATTTTGAAAAGCTTCCGCAAAAAAATATTTTCTGGCTTGATATGATGGAATTTTTATGCGCTAAGCTTGATAATCCGCAGAATAAAATTCCGTGCTTTCATGTGGCTGGCTCAAAAGGCAAGGGCTCTGTATGTGCGATGCTTGCTTCTGTTTTGAGCGAGGATAAAAAAAAGGTCGGCGTATACGCATCTCCTCACATTTCAGATTTTCGTGAGAGAATCCGGTTAAACGACAAATTCTTTTCTGATGAAGTTTATAAAAGCGCCGCAGTTGAATTAAAAGAAAAATTTGAAAAGATAAAAGATGAACTTCCTAAAGAGCGTGCGGTTACATGGTTTGAGCTTGTTACTGTTTATGCGTTTTTAGTAATGAAGCATGCCGCTGTTGACTGCGCTGTTTACGAGGTTGGTCTTGGCGGTCGTCTTGATGCGACAAATATTGTAAAGCCGCTTATTTCTGTTATCAATACAATTGAACTTGAACATACAGAGTTTCTTGGTGATACGCTTGAAAAAATTGCAGCAGAAAAAGCAGGCATTATAAAAGACAATATACCTGTAATCTGTTCTGCACAACCGGAAAATGTCAAAAACGTTTTTATTCAAAAAGCAAACGAGCATAATTCAAAAATATATTTTGCAGACGAATTGACTCGTCGTCTTGAATTTTCTTATGACAAAAAAAATCAGTTGATGAATGTAGTTTTGGATTCTCCGCTTTTTTCTCGTCCGATAAAATTCAATACAAAAATGCTTGGTGAATATCAGGCAAAAAATGCGGCATTAGCAGCTCTTGCGTTAAAGCTTGTTTATCCGGATTTTGATGAAGATAAAATTGAAAAAGGTCTTTCTAAGGTAAGTCTTCCGGCGCGCTTTGAAATTATTCATAACCCGGTGCGCTTTTTAAAATTAGATGACCTTGTAATTGACGGTGCGCATACCGTAAAAAGTATTACAAACACTCTTGAAACTTTAAATCAGTTTTATTCTGATAGAAAAATCCATCTTTTGTTTGCATGCGCCGCTGATAAAGATGTTGAACATATAGCGCGCCTTTTTTTGGGGCGATTTGATAAGGTTACTCTTACAAAGCCAGGTCTTACAAAATCCTGTGACACTAAAAAAATGTGTCAGGCTTTTTCTGATGCAAAAATTGACGCTGATTTTTTTGAAGACTTTAGAGAAGGCATAAAGTCTGCGCTTGAATGTGCGCAGAATGAAAACGCGGTTCTTCTTGTAACAGGTTCCTTTTATCTTGCAAGTGAACTCAAGAATTTTGTATAATACAAATCAACATTTATAAAAATGAGGAAGGTTTTTTAATGTCAGAAATTCAATATACAGATTTAAATAAAAGTTTTGAAGCAGCTCTCGAGCGAAGCCGCAAAATCGAAGCCGATTTACAGGTTAATCCAAAAAAATATCGTGTTTTAACAGGTGACCGCCCGACAGGACTTCTCCATATCGGTCATTACTTTGGTTCACTCCAGAACCGCGTACGTCTTGCAAACCTTGGCGTTCCAACAATGATTTTGATTGCAGACTACCAGGTTCTTACAGACCACGACGCGTTCGACAAAATCAGCCAGAATACAAAGCAGCTTGTAATTGATTACCTTGCAGCCGGAATTAATCCGGAAAAACAGGATGTAATTATTTATCCTCACAGTTACGTTCCGGAATGCAACCAGCTTATGATTCCTTTTCTGACACTTGTTTCGAATGCCGAATTGTCGCGCAACCCGACTGTAAAAGAAGAAATTGAATCTGCCGGACTTAAAAACGTAAATGCCGGTATGTATACATATCCTGTTCATCAAGCCTGTGATATTCTTTTCTGCAAGGGAAACGTTGTCCCTGTAGGAAAAGATCAGCTTCCACACCTTGAAATGACTCGTACAATTGCAAGCCGCTTCAACAAAAAGTTCTGTCTTGATGCTGTAAAAGAACCTGTATTCCCAGAGCCACAGGCCTTGCTTTCTAAAACTCCAATGATTCTTGGTCTTGATGGAAGTCAGAAAATGTCTAAGAGCCGTGGAAATGCTATAATGCTCAGTGCAACAGAAGATGAAACTGCAAAGCTTATTAAAAAAGCAAAAACAGACCAGGACAGAAACATTACTTATGATCCTGTAAACCGCCCTGAAGTTTCAAACCTTCTTATGCTCATTTCTCTTTGTACAGGAGAAGAACCTGCAGCAATTGCTGCACGTATTGGAGATGGTGGTGGTGGAGCACTTAAGAATGAACTTACAGTTGCATTAAACGAAAAACTCCGTCCATTACGCGCAGAAAGAGCCCGTCTTGAAGCAGATCCTGAATATATAAGACAGGTATTGCTCAAAGGTGCAGAACGTGCCCGTGAAATTGGTATTAAAACACTTGAAGAAGTACGTTCAGTTATGAATATGGAGATCTAAAAAATTATGAAAAAACTTTTATTATTATTAGTTTTACTTTTAAGTGCCGCAACATTATCTGCTAAAAATGTTTATGATGGAGCAGACGAAGCAACAAAAAAACTCCTTGCAGAAGTTGATGCCTGCATTTACCAGAAAAAATATGCAACAGCTTTTAGTAAACTTTCTGAACAAGACAATGAATATGTAATTGCAAAAAGAGTAGATGTTGCCATTAATTATTTTGTTCAAAGCATGATGCACCAGATGTTTGCATTTAAAGATCTTGATGAAGATGATGACCTTGAATATGTTCCTGTTCCGGCACGAACTTCTTCAAGGTCATCATCTTCATCA
>JAILNY010000032.1 GCA_024691105.1 Treponema sp.
AGAAAAAACTGACAGGGACACAGATGATTCTCAGGAAAAATCTGTCGTTGAAAAAATTAAAAACTCAAATCAGTTTTTGGCAGAATTAATGCATTCAGTTAAGAACGAAAAATTTGCAGCAAAGGATTCTGCAAATGCAGAAAACTCTGTTAATTCAAACAAGGCCTATTTATCTGAGCAGCTTAAGCTTGCAGTACAGAAAAATGGTGCTCTTGATGATAAAGAAGTATTTGTCCTTAATGAATATGCAAAAGAGTTAAAAGAGCGTTTTGAAGATCCTGAATTGCTTTCTGCACAGGCTTTAAGTGTTCAGGAACCAGCTTCATTTATTAAACAGGTTTCAGGCGAAGCTTCAGCAAAAAGATCTGACGTAAATGTAAAAGAGATTAAGTCAAAGAAAGAAGTAAAGAAATTTTCTGATGTATTCTCTGTTACAGATTTACGTACAGAAAAAAAAGCTTCAGCTGTCGCTGAAAAGAAAACTGACTTTGTCACTTCTGTAAAGCAGACAGCAAGTGATACTGTTCAGGTTACAATGGACTTAAGTTCACAGGCAGAAAAAAATATTTTGTCGTTGAACGGACAGGCAGCTGGTGCTCAGGGCTCTACATTCCAGGCTATGCTTGAAAATCAGATTGCGGAAAATGCTGGTGATTTTGTAAAGGCTGGAAATATCGTATTAAAAGATAACAATGTCGGAAAAATTAATCTTATTCTTCATCCGGAAAATTTAGGAAATGTTAAGATAAGTCTTGAATTATCCGATAAAGTTGTTACCGGAAAAATTCTGGTTACAAGCCAGGAAGCATTCAATGCTTTTAATTCAACCCAGGAGCATTTAAAGACAGCCTTTATCGAAAGTGGTTTTGATAATGCATCGTTTGATGTAGCGTTTGCAAACCAGAATCAGAATTTTGCAAGTTCTGGTCAGAACGAAAATCAGAATGCAAGACAGGCTGTAAATGCATACGGTGAATTAGTTGTAGAAAATATTTCAGTTGATGAAAATATTTCCGATACTTTAAACGATGTTCGGGATTACTCGATCAATATAGTTGCATAAAAATAAAGGGGTGAATGATGGTAACAGGTGATGTAGCATACAATCCAAAAATGAGTCCTCAAGAAATGTTTGAGACTCAGATGGCCGTTGACAGGCACAACAAAGAAAATACTTTTGAAGGCCGTCAGATTAAGCAGCAGCTTGATAAGAACGATTTTTTGACATTGCTGCTTGCACAGTTGTCACATCAGGATCCTACACAGCCAATGGAAAATACTGAGTTTGTTGCACAGATGGCTCAGTTTTCTTCACTGGAACAGATTCACAATATGTCAGAAGGCTTTAACAAGATGGCAAGCCTTATGCATAACAACGAGGCTGTTTCTACACTTGGTAAAGTTGTAGACATAGAAGTCGGAGATGCAAAGATTACTGGAACTGTTGATAGCATTACTCGTGGAGAAGTTCCACAGGTTAGTGTTAACGGCAAGTTTTATAACATGGAATATATTAGCGCAGTATACGGAAACTAATAAGAGGGTAGCGATATGATGAGATCACTTTATTCTGGTGTATCAGGAATGCAGAATCACCAGACAAGAATGGACGTAATTGGTAACAACGTTGCAAACGTAAACACAACAGGTTTTAAAAAAGGCCGTGTTGATTTTCAGGATATGATCAGCCAGCAGCTTTCTGGCGCTGCAGCACCTACAACAGAAGTTGGTGGTATTAACCCTAAAGAAGTTGGTCTTGGTGTTCAGGTTGCTGCAATCAACACAATTTTTACACAGGGTAACTTACAGACAACTGGTGTTAATACAGATATCGCAATCCGCGGAAACGGTTTCTTTGTATTAAAACAGGGCGAACAGTCATTCTATACAAGAGCCGGAGCATTCAGTGTTGATAAAGACGGAACTCTTGTAAATCCTGCAAATGGTATGAGAGTACAGGGATGGATGGCACGTAATCTTAACGGTCAGCAGATTATTCAGACAGCCGCTACACCAACAGACCTTGTTATTCCACTTGGTTCAAAAGACCCTGCTCATGCTACAGAAAACGTATACTTTGCATGTAACCTTGATAAAAATACTCCAGAGATTTTGGAAGGTGCATCTCCTGCAGATATCGAAAAAGGAACATGGAGAACAGAATCTAAAATCTACGACAGTTTTGGTAATGAACACCTTCTTACTGTAGAGTTTACACGTGTAGTTGGAAATCCTAACCAGTGGCGTGGTCGTGTTGTAGTAGATGCTGAAAATGCTGAATTTACTTCTACCCAGGTTGGTTTTGATACAACAAATGGAACAGAAAATTTCTTCTATGTAAACTTTGATAACCATGGAACTTTGCTTTCTGCAACAGACAGTACTGACAGAGTAAGCAACGAAACTGGAGAAATCGTTCTTCAGGCATCATTTATCGTACCTGGTGCAAATCCTGATGAAGACGGAGTTCCAACACGTCAGACATTCAATCTTAACCTTGGTACAATCGGAAGCCAGAGAAACACAATTACTCAGAGTGCTTCTCAGAGCTCTACAAAGATGTTTGACCAGGACGGTTACACAATGGGATATCTTGATAACTTTAAGATTGACCAGAGCGGTGTAATTACCGGTGTATATTCAAACGGAACAAGCCGCGCAATTGGTAAGATTGCTATGGCAACATTTACAAACCAGGGTGGTCTTGAAAAGGCCGGTGATAATACTTATGTTCAGTCAAACAACTCTGGTATGGCAAATATCGGCGAGTCTGGAATTGCTGGAAAAGGTAAACTTTTAGCCGGTGCTTTGGAAATGTCAAACGTTGACCTTACACAGGAATTTGTTGATATGATTACAACACAGCGTGGATTCCAGTCTAACGCTAAGACAATTACAACTTCAGATACAATGCTTGAAACAGTACTTAGCTTAAAGCGCTAATAGTTAAAGTATAGATAACTGAAGATAAATAACTAAAAAAAATGCGGAGCACTTCAAATTAAGAAGGCTCCGCTTTTTTTTACAGCTTAAAGCGCAGGCTTGTTCCAAAACTCCATACAGAATTTTTAAAGTCCCAGCTTCCGTTAATATCAAGCTGAATAAGTGCAAGCTTTAAGCCGATTCCGCCATAAAGCTGCGGAATAAAAGAATCCATAAACTCAGATGTAACTTTACCTGCGCCGGAAAATGTTCCGCCGATTCCAGCAGAAGATGCAGATGCGCTCCATGCCCAGTTTGTCTCAGCTTTTGTAAAGATTGCCCTGAAACCTACGTACGGAGTTACAAAAATAATTGTTTTAGAAATTTGTGTTTCTGCAACAAGAATGTGTGTTATGTAAGAGGTTGAAATAGAGTAGTCGTTGCTTGCTTTTCCGACAGAGCCTTTTGAATAGTAGTAGCCGGCTCCGATTGACCATTTAGGACAAAAGCCTTTTCCCTGTAAAATTGCCCAGCGAATGTTTCCGCCAAGTGTAAAAAAGCTTAAGTCAATCTGATTCTGCAAAAAGCTTAAGTCCTTTGTATTCATGCTGAAAAAAGAAAGACCGATATCAAAAGGTAAAAAGATTCCTCCAAGCTTTGCATTTAATCCGATTGTCGGAAAAACAAGCGAAGAAGGAAAGCCTGTAATTGTAACCATTTCTGCAGCCTTTGCAAGATCTGAAACATCAAGCTTTGTAACACCGCCTTCAATTCCAATTGCAAAATGCATCGGTAAAGATGGAACAAATTTTCCAATCCATGCATCAGAGTAAACGTTGTGTTCTGTTACTGCATTTGGTACGACATAGTTAAGCTGCGTGGAAAAATTATTAAGACAAGTATTTATATCAGAAACAGGATCTGCAAAAATTGCGCCTGAAATCAAACAAGATGAAATCCCCGCTAAAAGTAATTTTCGTAATTTCATAATATACCCCTTATTCAACAAAATTATACCTGTTAATTAGACAGATTTCAATTATTTTTTTGTTACAAAAAATATTACGCGTAAAAACGAGAAAAAAATATTAAACCTATTGACACAAAATCATATTTTCTATAATATTAACAACATCAATGCCGCGGTAGCTCAGCTGGTAGAGCGCCGGACTGAAAATCCGTATGTCGTCAGTTCGACTCTGACCCGTGGCAAAAGACCTTCGATTAATTTCGAAGGTCTTTTTTTATGCCTGTATAATATCGCGCGTCTTTATTTCTATATGCGTCGTTTTTTTTCTTTACTGTGTCAAAATGACATACGCTTGTTTTAATAATAAATATCGAATATAATAGAAGATATGGAATGGCTTATACTTTATCGTGATGAGCATGAAAAAGAAGCGGTTGAAACACGTCAGATGCTTCTTGTTCATAAAATAAAATCTGAAATACTCTCTGTTTCCAAAGTCGGGAATATGGATGATGAATCAATCAACATGCAGATAAAGAATGCCACCTACTGTGTTCTTTTTGACAATCAGCTTTTAACAGAAGACAAGGTTTCTTTTTTTTACGGCTATCTTATTGGCCGCGTAAAAAAATTTTATTCACTCACTAATGAGTGGTCAAAGAACATGGAATTTTTTAAGAACGTTGTTCTTTTTTCTGGAGAGCGTGTTCTTATCAATACACTTGAAACTCAGCTTGAAGCTATCAAGGCAGAAGAAAAATCCAGAGATGCTTTTGCATCTTTGTTTAATGACGGAATTCCTTTTACGGCAGACTGCTTTGCTGACGCCGTCGCAAAGAATAACCGCGAGGTTTGTCAGCGCTTTGTTGATGCCGGAATTGATATCAATTGCCGCACAAAAGAAGGAACTCCTATGCTTAACGTTGCCATTCGTGCAGAACAAAATGACATCGTGATGTGGCTTTTGGAAAAGAATGTTTCAATTGATGCAGTTTCAAATGACCGCGGTTATTCTGCTGTTATGGATGCTGTATGGAAAAATAATTTTGAATTGACAAAAATTTTGATTGAACATGGCGCTAACTTAAATTATATCGGGCGCGATGGTCAGTCTGTTTTAGTACTTGCTGTCGGAGCGGGTAAATTGAATATCTGTAAGCTTCTTGCGGAGGCTGGGGCAGACCCGGATGTCAAAGACAAGATGGGAATGTCTGCTTACGAATATGCAAAATTATTCGGACGAAAAGACATTGCAGAAATTCTTGAAAAATATCACAAAGCTTAAATTTAAAATAAAAAGAAGAATGCAAAATGAAAAAAACTACAATTAAAAATAATTACAAAACTACTGTCGTATTTACAGGTGGCGGTACCGGCGGACATATTTATCCTGGTCTTGCTATTGCAGATGAACTTAAACAGATTTGTAAATCTCTTGATAAAGAAATCAATCTTGTCTGGATTGGTTCTTCAAAGGGAATGGATAAAAAGATTGTTGAATCAAGTGTCGGAACAGATTCAATTCCACCGGTAAATAAATTTTATGGAATTCCTTCGGGTAAACTTCGCCGATATTTTTCTCTAAAAAATTTTACGGATGCTTTTAAAGTACTTGGCGGATGTATCTGTTCATTCTTTATCCTGTTAAAAGAAAAACCTGTTGTCGTTTTTAGTAAAGGCGGCTTTGTAAGTGTTCCGCCTTGTCTTGCGGCAAAGCTTTTAAAAATTCCTGTTTATACTCACGAGTGTGATTTTACTCCAGGCCTTGCAACAAGAATCAACAGCCGTTTTGCAAAGCGCCTTTGTCTTTCTTATAACGAGACTCAGGAGTTTATTTCTGATGAACTTAAAAAGAAGACTGTCGTTACCGGAAACCCTGTTCGTGCAGTATTTTATTCAACTGACAGCAAAATCGGAAAAGACTTTGCCGATTTTAAATATTCAAAAAAGAGTAAGCCTGTATTGTTTGTGATGGGCGGAAGTCTTGGTGCAAAACAGATTAACGATCTTGTTTTTGAAAACCTTGAATGGCTTTGTCAGAATTTTTATGTTATTCATCAGACAGGAATTAAAAATCAGGAAGCAGTTCCTGAGATTCCGGAAAGTGTAAAAGACAGCTACAGACAGTTTCCGTTTATTTATGAACAGATGCCACATGTTATGTCTTTTGCAGATGTAATTTTATCTCGTGCGGGTGCTAACAGTATCTGGGAATGTGCTGTATTAAAAAAGCCGATGGTATTGGTTCCGTTATGCGGTTCCGGCACAAGAGGTGATCAGGTTGATAATGCAGAATTTTTTGAAAAGAGCGGGGCAGCAATTGTTTTAAAAGGTGAATATGTAAATTCAAATTCACTTAAAAACGCACTTTCGTCTATGCTCGATTCTAAAAAGCGAAAATGTTTTGCAACAGCCTGTAAAGAAATGCTTCCTAAAAAAAGAAGCGCATATTATATTGCAGAATTGATTGCAGAAGATTATTTAACCGGAGAGGAATAATGTCACAGCTGACTGTAAATCCAATTACGATTCTTGATGTCATTTTTATTGTAGCATCTCTTATTATATGTATTCATGCAGCGATAAGGGGATTTTTAGATGAGGTTTTCGGGCTTGGAACTTTTATAATCGGAGCATACGGTGCTTTTCTTTTAATGCCGTTTTTAAAACCGTATCTTGCAAAGACAATGAATGACACTCTTGCAACAATCCTTACATTTTTGATTTTGTTTGTTGCAATTTTTCTTATAATGAAAATAATTCATTATGCTTTTAAATCAATTTTTTCTGGTACTATATTAAAAAGCCTTGACCATGGTCTTGGTTTTTTATTTGGGATTGCAGAAAGTGTTTGCGCCATTATTATTATTTTTATTGTACTTGAAGCTGTTCAGCCATGGTTTGATACACAAGCTTTAAGAGAAGCAAGCTTCTTTTATAATTTCTTTGATGGCGCTGTTGATAAAGCAAGTTCACAGATTCTGGAGCATGTATAATGTACGATAATCTTTTGTACCAGAATGTAGAATCTCTCCTAGCCGATGATATTAAAAATGACAGGCTTCCTGGATCCATTTTGTTTTCGGGCCCGGATGCTTCAGGAAAGCTTACGGCCGCATTAGAGACTTCTCGCATTTTGTCGTGCAAAGGTGGAAGTAATATTAATGAGCGCGGAAAGTGGACGTGTACCTGTTCTTCGTGTTTGCAGCATAAAGCGCTGATTAATTCAAACACAATTCTTTTAGGACCGCGCGATTGCAGTCTTGAAATTGCAGCAAGCAAAAAGGCTTTTCTTAACGCAGTCATTACAAACTCGCATGTCGAAGCAACCCGCTATCTTTTTATCAGAAGTATTCGAAAACTTACAATGCGTTTTAATCCCGTGCTCTGGCAGGACAGCGATAAGCTTTCAAAAATTTCTGCCTACACTCAGTCTATAAATGAGCTCTTAGAAGAAATTGATCCACCGCGCGAAATTCCTGACTTTGAACCTCTTTCAAAGATTTGTGACAAAATCGAAAAAGAAGCCTTAGGTCTTGAAAAAGACATCAAGTATGACTCAATTTCAATTTCGCATATCAGAAATCTTTCTTCGTGGGCACACATTGCTTTATCAGAAGGGAAAAAAGTTATAATTATAGAAAAGGCAGAGCGTATGCTTGAAGGCGTAAGAAACGCTCTTTTAAAGATTCTTGAAGAGCCGCCTGAAAATACAGTCTTTATTTTGACAACCTCAAAGCGAAACTCTGTTATGCCGACAATTTTGTCACGTGTAAGAACTTATAATTTTACTGCAAGAAATTCAGCACAAAGCCATGAGATAATTGACCGTGTATATCATGAACTTTTTGACGGAACAATCGAAGAATATTTACAGCAGTTTTTACCGGTAAGCCCAGATTTAATTAAGCAGTATGCAGATAATTTTTATACAGAAATTATTTCCGGTGTGATTCCGGATTTAAATGCTCTTATAAAAAATTGCAGTGATTTTGATCCGCGCATTTTATTCAGGCTTTTCCTTGAAAATATTTATTCATTCCAGAAAACTGCTTTGACAACAGCTTGCGGTACTGCAGCAAGTTCTCAGTGCACAAAGGCTGTGCGTGATACCTGGAACAATGTAACAATTTATAACCAGAGCATAACGGCTGCCTTAGAACAGCTTGTAAAAGAAATTGCCCTTATCAATAAACAAAACGATAATGTGTTAAGAGATGCTTATGGCAGGTTATAATACACGAATATCAGAAAAAATTTCCAAGTTGTCAGATTCACAGATTCAGACGCTGTTTGAGACTTTGTGCAGCGACAATCAGATGCTCTCGTCTATAATTGAATCTTTGACTTCTGGTGTGATTGTTGTTAATAATGAATGGATTCCTGTAATTTCTAACAAGGCAGCAGAACGCTTTGTTTTGTTTACAATGCATCCTTATGATGCATCTCTTGAAAAATTTAAGCTGCACGAGATTATTAAAGATAACGATATCGCATCTTTTTTTGAAAACTGTTCATCTCTTAATAAGACAAATGTTTCAGAAGAGTTTACAGTTTCAACTTCAAGCGGTGCTGTCCGTTTTATTACCGTTACGGTAACTCCGTTTTTGAATAACGAGGAATTGTCAGGTAATATCGTAATTGTACGTGACATAACAGAAAAACGTAATCAGGAAATTCTTCTTCATCGTATGGAAAGTCTTGCAAGCCTTACAAACCTTGCTGCAAGTGTTGCTCACGAAATAAAAAATCCTCTTGGTGCAATAAGCATTCATATTCAGCTTTTGCAAAAGGCAATCGCAAAAGCGCGCAATTCTGACAATCAGATTCCGGATGAAAAATTTGTCGAAAAATACATCGGTGTTGTAAAT
>JAILNY010000105.1 GCA_024691105.1 Treponema sp.
TATTCGGGGCATCTGGGAATGCCTGTGTCTCAAGACAGACTGCACCGTGTCGTTTGTAAACTGTTCCAAGCTTACCAACGACGCCTTCAATCCAGTTGGCCGTATAAAGCTGAATTCCCGGCTGATTTGTATAAACCTTCATCGTGCGGTTTGTATCAGGATCTGATAAAACGGCGCATTCACCGCCGCAGGCTGTAAAACAATCTTCTGTCGGCTCTACCCATTCAGAGTCTTTAGAATGCCAGCAGGTTGTGTAACAGTTGTCATAACCCGGAGCAATTTTATCGATATCCTTGCCAAGTGTTTTTGCAGTATTAAAATCATAAGCAGTACCAGAAACCGGAATATATTTTCCTGTAGGAATAAGCTTATCATCTACTTCAAGAATATTTTCTGACTTCATCTGAAGTGTATGATTTAATACTGTTCCACTGCCATGAAGGTTAAAATAAGCATGATTTGTAAGATTTACTGGTGTTGATTTATCAGTTGTTGCCTTATAGTCAAGGCGAAGTTCATTTTTATCGTTAAGAGTATATGTAACGGTAAGTTTTACATTTCCAGGAAAGCCCTGCTCGCCGTCTGGACTGATACGTGTAAATTCTACACCTTTTCCATTTTTGTTAGAAACAATGCGGCTGTTCCAGATCATGTGATCATAACGTGTAAATCCGCCGTGAAGTGTATTAATTTCATTATCATTTTTATCAAGGCTGTAAGTTTTTCCTTCTACAGAAAAAGCAGCCCCACCGATTCTGTTTGCAAAACGACCAACAATTGAACCAAAAGAAAGTCCCGGGCATTTTACAAAACCATCAAGTGTTGAATAACCTAAAAGAATATCATCTTTTTGACCAAGTTTGTTTGGCAAAAAAATTCCTGTAAGCGTACAGCCAAAATCTGTGACGCAGAACGACATTTTTCCATTATCAACTGTGTAAAGACTTGCAGTCTGTCCATTTGATAACGTTCCATAAATTGTTTTTTTAACTTTCATAAGTACCTCACTTATAACATATCAATAATGAATTGAACCTCGGTTGTAGATTTATTCAATTCACGTGATATCTGTTCAACAGTATAACCGGCATTATACATTTTTTTAACTTCATCCTGAAAAGTTTTTTTTGCGGCAATCGGATTGTCCGACATGTAGATTTTTGGAGAAATTACAGGTACCTCGCCGTAGGCATTCCCCTGTGTATCTACAACATGAACGCTTCTATCTTTTGTTTTTTTAGAGACAGGTTTTTCTTCTTCAAATAAATCTGCCTGAAGTTTTTTTCGGGATTTTTTTAAATTAATATTTACTTCAAATGCGGCATCCTTATCTATAACGGTTTTTGCAGCTGATGCTTTTTTTGAAGATGCAGATTTTGAAGCAGGTTTTAAAGGACGCTGCGCAGTAAGTCCCTGCTTTGAAGTTATAAAGCTTTCGTCATTTTGAATGGCTGCAAGACGTCTGTCTACAATCTGAACAAGGTCATTCATTTCCTGAATTTTATCTTCAATCAGATTTATGTTATTGAGCGTATTTCGATTGATGTCGTTGATTAAAAGTTCATACTGGTCACGGGCTTTTTGAATTTCATTATCTGTAGTAAAAAGCTTTTTAAATTTTATAAAAAAGACAAGCCATAGTAAAAGATTTATGACACACATAGACGCAATAATAAAAGCTGTCATAACAGTTACCTCGTAATATTAATATGCTTTCCAAGATATTCTTCGCGAAGCTCGATTTTATTTGGGGACTGTTCTTCAGAGTCTGTATTCTGTTCTGATTTTTTTGAAGAAGATTTTTCCTGATTTTGATTTTGGTGTCCGTCTTCTTTAATGAGTCCTGTTTTTGAGTCAGAATCAGCTGCCTTTTGTACTGTCTTTACGCTTTGTGCATTTTGATTTACTGCCATCTGCTGCTGCAGCGATGAACTTACCTGAGCACTCTGCTGTTCATGAGAAACACGAGAGGCAACATTGGACATCTGAGAATACATTGTCTGAAGGTCTATCGGTTGTATAGCCACCTCACCTACCCGTTAGAATATCCGTCCGGAGCCTGTACATCAGTCATATCAGGTTCTTCATACTTACCACGTCGTACAAAGCCGCCTTCAAAGAAGAATGTAACGCTCTTAACGTCTGTTCTGACTTCATCTACAACATCGCGTATATAAATCTTAACGCCAGAGAAAACAGTTCCCTGAACCTTTACTTTTCCAAATACTTTAAGCTCATGTAAACGCTGTAAAATCTGTTCAACTTCAGTTGAATATTCTTCGGACTTAACCGTAATTTCCTGCTTACGATTTTTAAGACTGTCAAGCTGATCCTGCTTTTCTTTTGCAAGAGTCTTGCGCTGCTTTTTAAAGTTTTCAAGAGTAATAATATTATTATCAGTCTCTTCAAGCTCTTTCATCAAAGCATTCTGTTCATCCTGAATCTCGGCAAGGCGCTGTTTAAGACGTGGATCAAATCCAACTTCAAGAATTGTTTCAGCACCACCACCCGGGCTTCCGATATTCTTTGCACAAATCTCTTCTGTTGCAAATAAATGTCCACCGGTAATCTGAGCTTTTTTTCCGTTAAGAATAATTCTTTTCATGGCGGTAACTTCTGAGTTCATGATGCTGTCTGATACAATACAAAACTGTTCGACTTCGACCTTTGCAGACTGAATGAATTTTGCCCACAAAGATTTACCGGCCTGGATAACACCGACATCGTGTCCAAAGATACCCTGGGATACAATGATATCGCCGCTTTCTGATTTAAGATGGCTCTGACCAACAGTACCCATAACTTCGATATTTCCAGAAGCCTTAACATCGTAACCGTCTTCAACGTTACCCTTAACAACAACGGTTCCAAGAAAGTCAATATTACCTGTTTTAATATTAACTGCATCAAGTTCAAGTACCGGCTCAACATTTATCTTTTCAGACTCGTACATAACGCGGCCATTCATAGAAGCGATGATTGTAACGCCATCCTTATCAAGTTCAACATTCTTACCAAGTGGAATACGGATGTCTTTTCCGTTCTTTGCTTCAAGATAGCGGCCAAACAAAGTCTTTCCGGCCTTGCCACGTTCAGGCGGCATCTTTGTTGCAAGAGGTTGCCCCTTTACAACATTCTGAATCTGATTTAATTCCTTAAAGTTAACCTGACCGTCTTTTGATTCTTTTAACTTAAGCTTTGTCGGGTCAGTTTCAAAATTAAATACCATGTACGCGTCGCGGCCGTCCTGCGGTTTAATTGCAGCGGCAACCTCACATGGTGAATTATATACAGGGTTATCAACAAACTCTGTGATCTTTTCCATTTCAATTCCGGCAACAACACCTTGAGTCTCAAGATGACGCACAATCTGTTCTTCAGAAACTTCTGCACCACTTAATGACGGCGGTGTAACAGTAACGGTTGCAAGCATTTCGTCTTTTGAAATATCAATAACAAGAAGAGCATCTCCTGCTGCAACATGTTTGTAAGAACCGACAACTTCGTACTTACCATCTGTTCCGGATTTTGCAAGTTTAGAAATAAGACCTTCATCAAGATCAAGTGTATCTGTCCTTTTTGCCTCAGAAATGATTGACTTTGCATCGACATTTCGTCCTTTACCAATAGGAAGAACAACCTTAAGACAGATATTGTCTGCAAAGTGTCTGATATAGAACATTCCATCCTGATCAACAGATTTAACTTCTTCATCAAGTCCGTCATCCACACCAGCGGCAGCGGCCATAACTTTTTTCTTTTTAGCAATTGCCTCTGCAGTCTGATAAATGCGGATTTTCCACGGCTTTTTTGCAAGACCTAAAAAACCATCAGAACCTTTTTCTATTACTTCGTATTCAAGCTGAGATACTTTAGAATCAAGCTGAACAGCGGCATCAGATAAAGCTTCATCAAGGGTGTCAGCATTGACAACAACACTTTGAATGTTGTTATCAAATTCTAAGAGAGCCTCCATATCTTTGCGGATTGTTTCTAAAGTAACCATTTTATTTAGATAATTCCTTTTCTCAAATTTGTAAGCTTAGCACGCAATCTTAAATTTGCTTTTGTATGAAGCTGTGAAATACGCGATTCACTTACATCAAGAACCTGACCGATTTCTTTAAATGTCAAATCCTCGTGATAATACAAAACGATAACCATTTTTTCTTTTTCAGGAAGCTCGTTAATTGCATCAACAATCACCTTACGGATTTCTTCGCGTTCAACAATTACATCAGGATTTAAACTTGAAGGAGACTCAATCGAGTCACCGATTGACATGTGGTCACTGTCATTTCCGGAATACCACACATCGTTAAGAGAAAGAACAGAAGTTCCAGAAACCTTCATTACAGTCTGCTGATACTCAGCTTCTGATACGCCCATCTGTTCTGCAATTTCTGCATCGGTTGCAGTACGTCCAAGACGTGACTCAAGGTCAACAATCGTATCTTCTATTTCGCGGGACTTTTGTCTTACAGAACGCGGAACCCAGTCAAGCTGACGAAGTTCATCAAAAATCGCACCACGAATTCGTGTTACAGCATAAGTCTTAAATTTTACGTTTTTTCCGGGATCAAATTTTTCAATAGCATCAAGGAGACCAAACTGACCAAATCCGACAAGATCGTCAAATTCGACACTGCCAGGCATTCCTACAGCAAGCTTACCGGCAACGTATTTTACAAGCGGCATATATTGACGTATAAATTTATCACGCAGCTGAGGTGACTTTGTTTTTCTGTATTCCAGCCACAATTCATCTTCTGTTTTTTCGTCTATAAGTGCTGTTCCCATAACTCCACCCTTTATATTTTATTCCTCTGATTTCAAAATCGTTCTTATAGCCTCTGCCATCAAAGTCGAATCCTTGCTTTCTGCCTTTGAACCGTCCGAAAAAACAGTCTCGTTTAACCGGCTGGTCTTTTTTCCTCCAGAAGCAAATTCTGAATCTGTAACAGTGTCATCAGATAACGGAGATTTTGAACTTACCATTTCCGGTAAGACATCAACATTCTCGTCATTTTCAATATTCAAAATTGAATTTTTACCCAATGTTTTTTCTATATCAGGAAACTCATCAGAACCAGATGACTCTGAACTCGTTCCTAAGGCTACAGGTTTAAATACAGGCGCACTCTCAGCATTTGAAGCTTGAGCATTGCCCTGACTTGAAGATGAACCTGACGGAACATCATCAACAGCATTCTTACTGCCTACAGCGGCAGAAGATGAATGAGAAGATGTTGAACGGGAAGAATCCTTATTAGCATTATCAATCGTCGAAAGCGGCTCTTCTACCGGAGGCCTGTATGGCTCGTTTTCCAGATCGCCTTTATTCAGCATCTGATTATTGCCGGTCAAAAGAAACTGCGGCGTATTTTCTTCTTCCTGAAGATCTTCATCATCTATAGTTATATCAACTTTATTTCCGATTGGCGCGTGAACAGTTTCTGATCCGTCACCATTTGAGCTGGAAGAGTCAGAGCTTGAAACTCCTCCTAAGAATTTTTTATCAACAAAATCAATTCCTATCGAAAGGCTTCCAAAAATGACAGCAAGAATTACTGCTCTCAAAAGTGCAATTAAAAATCCCGCCCCTGAAAATAAAGCAACAAAAAAGGATAGGACAAAGGCAACGCAGCTTGTCAATGAAATTAATTTAAAATTCACCTTTTTACTATCCTCCCACTTTTATTATACACCATTATTCTAAAAAAAACATCAAAATATTTGTTTTTCTTACTGTTTCTTAAATCCAAGGAATTTGCTTAAGAAACTTGCGACACCTTCGTTATTTGAAATATCAGTTTTTTCAATACGTCCGACAATGTGCTTCATACATACAGATGGCTTTGAAGTCGGATTGATAACGATAAACGGTTTTTGTCTGATTACGCTTGCCTGAATTACCGGGTCCTCGTAAATATAACCGATGTAGTTTACCTTGTAATTTAAGAACTGACCTACAATGTTAATAATACGATCAGAGATTCGTCTTCCTTCGTCTGCAGAGTGAACACGGTTAACAAGAAGCTGAATGTTAATTTCACGGTCAACGATTTCTGTTGTGATGATTTTAATGATACCGTATGCATCAGTAATTGCAGTTGGTTCTGGAGTAGTAACAACGTAAACTTCATCAGCAGCAGCAACAAACTGAAGAACATTGTTTGCAATTCCCGCACCAGTATCAATAATGATTATATCCGCATTGCCAAGTGAACTGAATTGCTTTGCAAAGTATTCAAGTTCCTGAACACTAAGGTTTGCAATTTTAGAAAAACCGTTTGCACCGGCAATAAATTTTATTCCAAATTCGGTATCAAGAATAATTTCCTGCATGGTCTTCTGTTTGTTAATTACCTGCAAAAGGTTGTATTTTGGAACAACATTAAGAAGGACATTAACGTTTGCCATTCCAAGGTCACCGTCAATAAGGATAACTTTTTTTCCAAGCTGAGCATAGGCAATTGCCATATTAACGGCGATATTAGTTTTTCCAACACCACCCTTTCCGCTTGTAATAGCGATGATACGCGTCTTATGCTCAGAACTGTCACCAGTCTTAGACTTTGATGATGAGCTCTGCATAATCTGTTTTAATTCATCCAACTGTTCTTCCATATTCTATTCTCCAAATTTATCTTCAATGTGAACGCGGTCAATTTTAAATCCATTGAGTCTGATTAAAAAATTAACTACATCCGGCCTGCTTATATTTTTTGCAACAGCCTGTCCATAGGTCACAAAAGAAATCTCTTTATGTTTTTCCGAAAGGACGCTGATGATATTTCCATACTGACTTGTCTCGTCACATTTTGTAACGATAACAGAGCTGAATCCAAAAGGCTCGTAATTCTGAATTATGTTTCTTAAATCGCGTGCCTTTGTAGAAGCGGTTACCGCAAGATAAACATCTGCCTTAAGTCCGTCTACAGAAAGATTTTTCTTTAAGCGGCCGATATTCTCTGAATCGTTAGGGCTGTAACCACTGGTATCTATTAAGATCACATCTGTAGATTCCTTGCAGTCTCTGTAAATGTGTTTAATGTCATCAGCATTTTCTGCCTTGTCAACTGTCACTTCCATTGCATCTCCGAAGTGACGAAGCTGTTCTTCTGCGGCAACACGGGTAATGTCGGTTGTGATAAGTCTGATTGAAGGCCGTGGAAGATTTTCTTTACTTGCACAGATAAACTGCTGGGCTGCAATTTTTGCAATGGTTGTAGTTTTTCCAACTCCAGTAGGGCCGACAATTATGATTACGTGCGGTGGTCTGTGAGCTTTTTTCTTTGCAATATGAATCGATTCACCGATCCAGTCAACGACCTGTTTTTCGACAGTGTCAAAATTTTCAAGTTCATCAAGAGAAAATTCGCTGCGGATTTTTTCTGAAATATCTTTTATATATTCTTTAGAAAATTCATTTTCTTCCAGAAGCTCTTCAATACGGATAATATTTGCATGAGGAGCTTCTGAAGAAGTCGTTAAATTTTCAAGCTTATCCTGAAACAAATCTGTAAGAGCATCAAGCTTTTTATCAAGGGCTGCAATCTGCTTTGTAGTTGTAATTGTCGGATTAAGCTGCTTTAAAATTTCGTTTTTATTCTGTTCAAAAGAATCCTGAGTTCCAGCAGTTTTTGAAGAGGCTGCTCTGTTTCTGATAAGATATTTTACTTCAATAATTTCTTTCTGACCAAAACCTAAAAAACCACCTTTTAAAATCGGGCGACGTTCAATTATCTGATAGTCCTCACCATACTTTTCGTAAAGCTTTGCCCTTACTTCATCAAGAGAATTTCCTGTAATTGTGTTATAAGGTGAACCTGAGTAATCAGCGTTATACATTATTCATATCTCCTGAATCTTTTTTAATTTCACCTAAAACTTCAAGTGAAATAGAATTTCCTGCCGCCATAACTTCTTCAATAGAAATTACAACAAGTCCCGGCATTTCTCTTTCTGTTGAACTCTTTACAAGAAGGCGAACTTCTGAAGGACAAATAATTACCGGCTGGTAATTATTCTGATTCATCGCAGCAATTGCATCACTTACATCTTTTATCCAAGCCCTTCCGTCAACCGGATCAAGGGCAACGTATGGCTTTGCTCCATCTGCAGGAATAACCTGACGTTCAACTAAAATCTCTGCCCAGTCCTGACCAAGGTTCATAGCACGCAAAACTCTGTCGCTGTCAGCATACTGCAGACAAATCTGAAGACCCAATGCTCGTCGAACCTTTTCTGTCAAAATCCATGTATTTATCTGAGGTCCATAATCTGCAAGGGTCTCAAGAATACGGTCAATATTTCTGATAGAAACCTGTTCACGCAAAAGATTCTGCAATACTTTCTGAATCTGGCTGTATGTAAATTTAGCTGTATCAATTGCAGCTTCAACAACATCTTTATTCTTTTCGCGTTCAGCATTGATAATCTGACCAACTTCTTTAAGGCCAAGAATCTCAGCAGCGTGCGCGCGGATAATTTCTGTAAGATGAGTTGCAACAATTGTCGGCGGATCAACAACTGCATAGCCTGCGCGTTCTGCTTCCTGACGGCGTTCTTCAGGAACCCAGATAGCAGGCATTCCAAAGGCCGGGTCGCGCGCCGCTTCGCCCTGAATCTCTTCGACAACACTACCCGTGTTCATACACATATAATAGCCGAGCTTTAATTTACTGCGACCGGCTTCGATACCTTTAATCTTAAAACTGTATTCGCTTGGTTCAAGAGTCATATTGTCGATAATGCGGATACGTGGAACAACAAGACCAAGGTCTGTTGCTGACTCACGACGAATTCTTGTAATACGCTCCAAAAGCTCGGCGCCCTTTTCTTCGTCAACAAGAGGAATAAGCGCGTACCCGAGCTCAAGAGAAAGCGGATCAAGCGGAACGACAGGACTTATATCATCAGGATTTCCGCCGGTTTGTTTTCCGGACTTAGCCTTTTGTTCTTCTTCAAGCTTTTGTGCAAACGAAGCTTTTTCTGCCTGAGTCATTCTGTAACCTACAAAGCATGAAAGCGCTCCCAGCGGAATAAGAATATACCACGGCATTCCAGGCAAAAGTCCTATAACACCGATTACAGCTCCTCCGATTATATAAACGCGTCCAGATACCGTAAAATCCTTTTGCAGCTGAGAAGACAAAAGCTCGTCAGAGTTACTTCCTGTTACAATCATACCTGTTGCAAATGACAACAGGAGCGATGGAAGCTGACTTAAAAGACCATCACCAATTGTAAGACGGCAGTATACACCAATTGATTCAAGCGGCGGCTCATGTCTTATGACTCCGATTATATATCCTGCAACAAGGTTTACAACCGTAATAAAAATTCCTGCAGTTACGTTTCCACTTACAAACTTAGAAGAACCGTCCATTGCAGAATAAAAGTCACTTTCACGTCTGATCTCGGCACGCTTTTGCTGCGCCTGCTCTTCTGTAATTGCGCCGGAATTTAACTCTGCATCAACGGCAAAGTTTTTCTGCGCCATAGAATCCAATGCAAAGCGGGCAGCAACTTCTGATACACGGGTTGCACCCTTTGTAATTACAAGCACCTGAATTACAATCAAAATGATAAAGATTACCATTCCGATAACAAGCCCAGTGTTACCTTCAGAATTACCGACAACAAAGGTACTGAACGCGCGGACCATTTTTCCTTCAAACTTTGGTCCCTGAGACAGAATCAATTTTGTTGACGAAACATTTATTCCAAGTCCAAACAGAGTCGCTAAAAGAATTACACGCGGGAATGAACTGAAATTACTTGACTTAGGTGTATAAATTACAATAAGTAAAATTACGACAGCAATCGCAAGGTTTACTGCCATGCAGAAATCGAGGATAACAGGTGTTAAAGGAATAATGAGCATGAGAACAACAACAATCGCACCAACTGCTATTGCATTGTCCTGAATAAGAGATAATATATTCTTTTGTCTCTCGTTTGCCATAAGTCCCCACCCGTGCAAAACTTACAAAGTAATTTTTCAGCTGAACTTCTTCAACTGTGCGTAAATAACTGAAATCGCTTTAAAATATGACTCTGGTATTATATCACCAATTTTTGTTTCTGCATAGAGTCCGCGCGCTAAAGGCCTGTTTTCTACAATCGGTACATCGTTTTCGCGGGCAATACGCTTTATAGTCTGAGCAAGTGCGTCTTCGCCCTTGGCATTGACTTGCGGCGCACCGTTAGGAATTGTCCGGTCGTATTTAAGGGCAACCGCAAAGTGAGTCGGGTTTGTAATTACAACGTCACTTTCTTTTACAAGCTTTGGAATATTACGGCGAAGCATTTCCTGTTTTGCACGCTCTAAGTGCGACTTAACTTCAGGATCGCCTTCCATTTCTTTGTATTCCTGCTTTACTTCTTCTTTAGTCATTTTCATCTGATCGATAAAAACTTTGTGCTGAACATAATAGTCAGGAATTGAAATTCCTATAAAAAAGATTGCTGCAAAAACCAAAAGTTTTGATGCCATAGAAGCAATGAGACCTACGCAGCCGGCAATATCTCCGCGCTCCTGAATAATTGAAAGCAAAACAGGAAGATCTCCCCTGATCATAATAAAACATGAGATTGCAATTACTGCAACTTTTAAAATTGATTTTAAAACATTGAACGCGCCCTGCTTAGAAAACAAAGTCTTTTTAAGATACTGTCCTACATGCGGAAGTATGTTTGAAAACTTTGGAGTAATCGGTTTTAAGCTGAATAAAAATCCGCGGTTCTGAATTATATTTCCGGCAATCGCACCAATTGCCGCTAAAAAAGCAATCGGTAAAACAATCTTTGCAAAATAAGAAAAAAACATCAGCGCATTTGCCGGATTAAAAAAATCTTCTGTACCTGCCCTGCTGAAAAAGAAAATACATATTTCAATAAACTGCGAAAAAATATATTTTGCAAGAATAATCAGAGTAATTGAGCCAAGCAAAAAAGCAATTGCACTGTTTAAATCCTGACTTTTTGCAACGCGGCCTTCTTTTCTCGCCTTATCAAGTTTTATCTGACTAGGCTCTTCTGTGCGTCCTTCATCTTCTGCGGCAAACCACTGCAAATCTATCTGAGAGTATTTCAAATCTGTTTACCCCCAAATGCAAGAAATAACCGCGCAAGCTGCATAAAACCAGAATAAAAAGAACGCGTAAAAAAGTCACACAAAGACGGCAGCGCAACTGTAAGAATAAAAAATGAAAAGAGCATCATAATCGGAAAACCTTCTGACAAAAGGTTCATCTGAGGAGCTGCCTTTGACAAAAATCCCATACAAATAGAAACAAGCATTAAGCTTCCCATTATTGGAAGAGAAATAATCAGCGCATTAGAAAATAATTTTGTAAGACCGGAGATTAAAATTTTTACAAGAGGTTCATTTCCTGTTACAAGTGAATATGCTGTAAGTGAAGAAAAACTTGCCTTAAGTCCGTCAAAAAATAAAATCTGAAACGCTCCTGTCTGAAGAAAAATCAAAAGTGCAATCAGATTTAAATACTGACCCATTAACGGATTTTCTACCTGCGACAGAGAGTCATAAACTTCTGATGCAGAAAATCCCATCTGAAAAGCAAAGAACTGGCCTGCTGTACTAAAGGCTGCAAAGATAATCGAAATATAAAAACCTGTGATTACGCCGATTAAAGCTTCGCCAATCAGATAAAGAACATAATACATGCTCATCATGTTGTCATATGAAACAAACTGCGCGTAAGGAGCAAAGTTTACATTAGGCAAAAGAAAATATGCCATATAACCTGCAAGTGCAACGCGCACGATAGTCGACACCGAACGCATAGAAAAAAGCGGCATCGTCATTAAAAATGCAAAACAACGAACCGCTATAATGAGAAAAACAGAAGCATTGGCAGCAATTGTTTCAATCATATTTCTATCAATAACCTTTTAAATTTAAGTTATATTGGCAATCTGACTGAATAACATACGGGTATAATCTGCAACTGTAGAAAACATCCAGCCACCGATTAAGGCAAGTACAAAAAGTATTACCAGAAGCTTTGGTAAAAAAGTTAAAGTCTGTTCCTGAATAGAAGTTGTTGCCTGAAAAATAGCAACCACAAGACCGATTATCAGTGCAGAACCCAAAACAGGTGCCGTCAAAATCAAGACCTGCATAATGCCGTCTCTCATAAGGTTAATTATTTCACCAATCTGCATATTGTTCCTCTATCCTACAAAACTGAATTAAACAGCGACTGAATCAAAAGTCCCCAGCCGTCAACAAGAACAAAAAGCATAAGCTTAAACGGCATAGAAATCTGAACCGGTGGCAGCATCATCATACCCATTGACATAAGAATGCTGGCGACAACCATATCAATTATTATGAATGGAATATAAAGATAAATACCTATATGAAATGCAACAGTAAGTTCATGAAGAATATAAGCCGGAATTAAAACATGTGTCGGAACATCAGACAAATCATTAGGCTGATCCATCTGACCGATAGACATAAAAAGCTTGATGTAATCGTAATTTCCGTCCATCTGTTCAGCCATAAAAATACGCAGCGGCTGCTCTGCCTGACGGTACGCCTGTTCAATTCCAATCTCTCCGTCCGCCATAGGCTTATACGCATTATTATAAATTGAATTGAACGTAGGCCACATTACAAACAGAGTCATAAAAAAAGCAATTCCATTTAAAATTGCAGTCGGCGGAACCTGCTGTAGAGAAAGGGCTCGCTTAATAAAATCCAATACAATTGAAAAACGCAGAAAGCAGGTTAAAAGCAAAAGCAGTGTCGGTGCAATTGTTAAAACCGTAAGAATAATTAAAAGCCTGACACTGAATGCAACTTCCTGACCGCTTTTTGGTTCACGGATATTTATGTCAATATTAGGAACCTGAACAGGTCTTGTATTTTGCTGCATCTGCATAGTTCCCTGAGATGAACCTTCCGGGAAAGAATTATCCTGTGCAAATACTACCAGCGGCTGCAAAAACAAAAAAAGAGAAAATGCAAAAACTTTAATTACAAAATGCTTTTTCATATTCTATTCTTTTTTATTCCTGTCAATTCTTTTACGCTGCTTTGTTATAAAGTCCTGAACATTTAATGATGAATCAGAATAAATATTGGTTTTAGTTGCCTCTGTCGTATGAGAAGACTGCGAAGGTAAAAACATAGAAAGCACATCTGCAAAATTGCGTGCTTTTTTTGTTTTTGCAGCCTTGTCCGCAGAAAGATTCATCGCATTGATAAGTTCTTTATCCGTAATCTCTCCAATTAGATTAACAGAAGAATCAGCAACACCAACAACATAACACTTATCTAAGACTGTAATTATCTGAGCTGTTTTTCCAGGAGAAAGCGTAACCTGCGCAACCTTTCTTAAATAAGGATCATCAGTATCTGCTTCGCCTGCAACAGATTTTTTCATAAAATTCATTGCAACATAAATACAGATAACAACGACGATTAAAACTAAAATCATTTTTATAACAGCACCAATACCGCTTGGCTTTTTTTTATTAAGCGCTGCATTATCAGTAGTATCGATTACAAATTTTTTTTCTGGATTTTCGGTTGTTACAGTCTGAACTGTATTTGTGCCGTCATCAGAAGCAGAATTTACAGAATTATCCTGTGCATAAAAAAACTGACAGACACATGAGAACAATATAAAAAAGAAAACGAGATTTTTTAACTTCAACTTTTTCCCACCCCAAAAAAGTTTTATTTAATGTAAATCTGAAACACGTTCCAAAGGAGAAAGAATCTCTGTTACACGAACACCAAAGTTTTCGTCGATGACTACAACTTCTCCCTTTGCAATCGGTTTATGGTTTACAAGAATATCTACAGGTTCACCGGCAAGTTTATCCAACTCGATGATAGTACCTTCACCCATTCCAAGGATATCACGGATCTGCTTTTTAGTACGACCAAGTTCTACAGTCATT
The DNA here is from genome assembly GCA_024691105.1 of Treponema sp. GTDB lineage: Bacteria > Spirochaetota > Spirochaetia > Treponematales > Treponemataceae > Treponema_D. Next base: position 13,951 of record JAILNY010000105.1, read on the forward strand.
TCCATGAATACGTCCATGATAAGACTGATGTTACCCTGTTCGTTTGCTGCCATTCCGCCCTGGAGGTTCGGATACTGCAAAGCCTGTACGTTTGGAGTATTCATCGGCATACCGCCACCCATCATAGGCATTCCTCCTCCCATCATAGGCTGTCCCATTCCCATACCAGGCATTCCCATTTGTCCCATTCCCATACCAGGCATACCCATCTGGCCCATACCCATTTGTGGCTGACCACCCATAGGCATTCCACCAGCAAGACTCTGCATGCTGGCCATATCAGCAGCAGAAAGACCACTTCCGCTTGCTGCTTCTGGTTCTGAACCATATGCTTTTGCAATCTGAACAGCTGCTTCTCCAGCAATTGCTTCCCAGATTGTATAAGACTGTCCGTCAAGAGTAATCGGATAAGAGAACAATGCGAAAGTATTCTGTGGAATACGAACCATTGCTTTTGGAATATTTACTGCTTCTGCAGGATTACATGCAAGGCCTGCAAATTTCTGAGTTTTATCAAGGGCCGTAATTTCGTCATTTGTATGAGTAGAAAGAGTTTCTGAAATGATTGAAAGAGACATATCGTCCAAAGCCGCATTTTCTTCTTTGTTGATTAAAGAAACAAGTTTTTGAGCAAGCTCTGTAGAGATGATATAAATGTGATCGCCTGTCAATGCATTAGAAAAGTCAGCCATTACAGCAATTACCATTTCCGGTAATTTTGCAAGAAGCTGATCTCTTACACAGGATTCAACTACAACATTACTTGCTGAACAGTCAACTCCTGTCATCTGCTTAAAGTTATCAGCAAGAGGCTGTTTTAATTCATCAGCAAACTTTCCAAGTGCTACTGCATCAATCGTAACGGACGGTCCATTTGAAACCTGTCCTGAGGCATTAAGGCCGTCAATTGGTACACCAGAAAGCAAAGCATCAATTTCGTCTTGAGAAATAGCACCATCACTCATATGTTTCTTCTCCTTCTACGGAAAGTTCTTCAAATTCTTCAGGCTCATCTTCAGCGATTTTGCCTGTAACCTGTACTGCCATTTTTTTGCCGATAACACCCGGCTGACAGTAAAATTTCTTTTTATTACCTACACTTAAAGTAAGAGAATCTCCTACCTTTGTGTTTGAAAGTCTGACTGTATCTCCGACACGAAGAGCAAGAACATCGCGTATCGGCAAATTAATAGAACCTATTTCTGCAACAACATCCATATCTACAGTTGACAGTTTTTCTTTTAAAGTTCCAAGATACTGAGTTGTTGAACTACGTCTTACAGATGAGAACCAGAACTGAGATGACAGTTTTGAAATGATAGGTTCGATAGTGAGGTATGGAATACAGAAGTTAATCATTCCTTCTTCTTCACCAACTTTTGTTTCAAGCGTTACAAGGACAACCATTTCTGTAGGAGGTACAATCTGAGCAAACTGAGGGTTTGTTTCAATCTGACCAAGACGAGGTCTAAGGTCAATTACCTGAGTCCATGCTTCGCGCATATTGGCAAGGATACGAACTATGATTCCTTCCATTACCGACTGTTCGATATCTGTAAGGTCACGATTTTTATTTCCGGTTGTAGCACCAGTACCACCAAAAAGGCGGTCAATCATACTGAATGTAATTGCAGGGTCAATTTCAAGGATTGCATTACCTTTAAGAGGATCCATATTGATTACTGCAAGTGTTGTAGGCGTTGGAATTGAACGGATAAATTCTTCGTATGTAAGCTGATCTACAGTTGCTACGTGAACATGAACAAGACTACGAAGCTGAGCTGAAAGGCTTGTTGTTGTCAAACGAGCAAATGTTTCGTGCATAATCTGAACGGTACGAATCTGTTCTTTTGAGAATTTGTCAGGACGTTTAAAATCGTAAATCTTAATCTTACGGGTATCCGACACCGGTTTATAGTCATCTACATCTGACTGACCGGAGCTGATAGCCGAGAGTAATTGGTCAATTTCATCCTGTGACAGGATTTCGTTCATGAAACTTCCGCCTTACCTTTTGATGTTCTACTGCTGAACAACATTTAATTTATCAAATGATATCTTTCTGATTTTTGATTTATTCAGAATTGTATCATTTATTTCGTTACGAATTTCAATTTTAAGCTTTTCTTCATTTTTTGGAGTAAGCTCTTCTACAGTTTTATCTGCAAAATAATTTCTCAAAAAGTCTCTGATAGGAATTTTCTGAGCTGTAATTTCTGCAGATGCAATCTTATCATCCTTTTTGTAACCAAGGAAAATATTTACAACAACACTTGCGTGCTGTGCATCACTTGTTCTTGTCTGGATTTCTCCAAGGGATGTATACCAGTCAAGCTCTTCTGCATATTCACGATATTCTTCGCTGATAGGAATCTGAGTCTGACGGGTCTTGTTTCCACCCATGATATTCATTGTAATGATTACAACTGTAACAATAAGGATTATTGCACCAAGTGCCAAAGCTACATATTTAAGAATTGTAGGGAGAATTCCACCAAGCCCACCTTTTTTTGCCGGCGCTGCAGCTGCACCTGAATCTTCTCCAAGATCAATGTCTGAATCTTCGTCTGCCATTTTTTTACCTCCCTAACCTTTTATTACTATAATTAGTATATTCTAACATTAAAAATGTCCCTCGTCTAGAATAATAATATCAACTCGGCGGTTATAAGCCTGACCTTCCGGCGTACTATTTTCAAACTTAGGCCTTGTATCAGCATAGCCTGCGATACAAAATTTTTCTTCATCTACTCCAAAATCGGCAAGATAATACAAAACGTTTATAGCTCTCTGCGAAGAAAGTTCCCAATTGCTGTTAAATTTTTGAGTTATCTGTACATCCGTATCGTCTTCTGACATATTTTTATAAATTTCAGAAACCGGAGTATTATCTGTATGCCCTTCAATTCTAAAACGGCGCTTTTTAAGTTCCGGATAATTAAAGAACTCCGACAAATGCAAAAGAGTCTCTCGGGTCTCGTCAATATTAAGATCAGCGCTTCCCTTTCTAAAGAAAGAATCTGCAGCAAGACTTATTACAACGCCACGCTCGTCACTAGTAATCGTAATTTTGTTTGACTTGATTTCCGGTGCAAAAAGACTTACGGCCTTTTTCATTGCGGTACCAAGATTTTTTCCTTTTTCGAGGGATGGAAGCGCGCTTACTGTATTACCAAGATCTGAAAGTCTACCAGTAGACAATGACATACCACCAGTCGGGCTATCCGACTGATTCATCTGCAGACTTTCTGTAATTGTTGCAAGCTGTGTAACGTCAACTTCTGACGGGTTATACAACATTACGAAGAAGCAGAGCATGAGTGTAATCATGTCACCATACGTACCTTGCCAGGCCGTTGACGGTTTCTCAGGTTCTTTCTTTTCCCTCTTTCCCATTTTCTTTAGTCCTTAAGAACGTCAGCTGCAATAGCCTTTCTTGTTGTAGGATCAAGATATGTAAGAAGTTTCTGAGCAATAACGCGCGAGTTTTCACCAGCCTGAATTGCCAATACTCCTTCGATAATCATTTCCTTAACACGCATCTCATCGCCGTTCTGTTTCATAAGTTTCTGTCCGAGCGGAACAAGAATCCAGTTTGCAAGCATGGAACCATACAAGGTAGTAATCAAAGCAACGGCCATGTTAGGACCGAGGGAAGATTTATCTTCCAAGTTATTCAACATACCGATAAGACCAAGTACGGTACCCATCATACCAAAACCCGGTGCAAATCCGGCCCACTGGTTCATAACGTTAATCCATTCCATGTGGCGCGCTTCTGTCTGGCTCATTTCGTTTTCCATAATTGTTCTAACAACGGCACCATCAGTACCATCGATTACAAGACGAAGACCGCTTTTCATAAACGGATCATCAAGGTCTTCAAGTCCATCTTCAAGAATAAGGATACCTTCACGGCGCGCTTTTTCAGAAAGAGCAACCATGTTCTGAACAATCTGTTTTTCACCAAAGTCCGGAATCTTAAAACAACGGCCGATGATCTTGAATACACCCAAGGCCTTGCTTAAAGGAGACATGATAAGGATTGCAGCGTAAGAACCACCGATTGTCATGAATACTGACGGGATATCGATAATACCACCAAGCGTACCACCTGATGTCAAAACTGACATTACGATACAGGCAGCACCAACAACAAATCCAAGTATTGTTGATATATCCATTATTAAACCTCTTGAGAACCGAGACCTATCTGTTTTCTATAGGCAACGATTTTATCAATGACTTCCTGGGGATTATTTTTAACAACGATTGTATTTCCAGACATCATAGTAATAGTCAAATCTGGCCGACACTCCATAGATTCTATTAAGTGTGGATTTAGATAGAATACAGCCCCGTTGAGCTTATTCAATTCGATCATATATTAAATTTTTCCCCTCATAATAATTTTGACACTAAATTGCGGAAAATGCAAGTATTTTGTGTCTTTTTTTACTATGGTATACTTTAATTATCGATTTTTTTGAAAAAAAGGTTAGAATTTGCCGTTTTTTTGGAGTTTTTTTACATTTTAATTAGACAAGTAGCAAAAAACGTGGTATTATTATCATGTTGATGATTCGTTCCACGCTTTTTTTATTTTAAAAAAATGGAATACGTTAAGCAGCGTTCCTCCGATGCTGTTTAACGTTTTTTTTTTGCACTGGTAATTTTTGCCCAGCTTTTTTCCCCATCGGCTTTTCTATAAATTTTCAAGAAATGAATTTAAATATAAAATTCCCTCCTCTGTAAGTGCATAAAAAATATCACCATCTTCTTCTGTTTCTGAAAAAAGTTTTTTCTCTTTCCAGTTTTTTATAAAATCACTTTCTGCATTAAATAATTTTGGTTGAACATCACAAAAACGTTTTTCGTATTCTTTTTTAGAAAAACCTTTTCTAAGACGCAAACCCATCATTAAAAATTCAAACTCTTCTGTAGACCTGTCAATAATTTCTTTTTCGCAGGGAATTTTTGTCGTACAAAAATCAGAGTTCCAGAAATCGATATACGTTTTAATATCGCGGGTATTTGTATAACGAAAACTTTCTGTCATATCAGGCAAATCAAAATCATTTTTAAAAAGAGAGCCTGTCGCCCCACTTCCAAATCCAAGATAAGATTTTAAATGCCAGTACGTTAAATTATGAAGACTTTGCGATTTTTTACCGCGCGAAAAATTTGAAACTTCATACTGAGAAAAACCTTTTGATTCAAGGTAATCGCGCGATGTAATCCAGAGCTGATCGGCGATATCAGAATCGTAATCAATTTTTTTATCCTGAACAAGATTGTAAAGCTTTGTATCTTCTTCGATACAAAGTGAATATAAAGAAATATGCTCAGGTAAATATTTTATAACTTCATCAATCGAAGCTTTTATGTCATTAAAATTTTCTCCAGGAAGAGAAGAGATTAAGTCAACCGAAAATCGTTTTAAAAATTTTTTATTAATAATACTAAGGGCATTCAGACAGGTTTGTCTTGATGCCCGGCGCTGAATTAATTTTAGAGTGTCATCTTTTAATGTCTGGATACCAAGCGAAATTCGATTTACTTCTGACTTCTGTAAAAAGTCAATAAGATCTTCTGTTACATCATCAGGATTAAGTTCAACTGTAAATTCAAAATTGCGTTTAGCAAAAATAAAATTATTTTTTAATGCAGAAAAAATTCTTGTAAGCTGCTGTACAGAAAGGAGGCTCGGAGTTCCTCCACCAATATATATTGTATTTACAGTTGTATTACAAAATTTTTTAGCATAAAACGAAATTTCATTACACAGAGCATGCGTGTAAGAGTCTAAATATTTTTCACAATCTGCTTTACTGAAAAAATCGCAGTAAATACATTTTGATTTACAAAACGGAATGTGAATATAAATTGAAATTTCTTTTTTGTTCATCTAAAAGTTTTTGTTAAAAAAGTTTAAAAGAGTTGAATGGATAGTACTGAAGAATAACTTTTCCAATAACATCTTCTTTTTCGACAATGCCCCACAGGCGGCTGTCCATTGCAGAAAATCTGTTGTCTGCAAGAACAAAATACTGACCGGCGCTTAATGTAATTGGTGTAAATGCCGCTTTTTCTCCAATATCAACGTCCCAGTTTTTAGGAAGATTTTCGATTTCGATATTATACACTTTTTCAGCACGTTCAAATTCTGTAAGAAAATGCTTATCGTTTTTGGGGCGGATATAAATCATAAAATCTTTCATATAAAGAGTGTCGCCCGGAACGCCTACAACGCGTCGAAGACTCATTGAAGAACTTAAGTTATCAGATTTTGAATGAAGGTTTAATTTTTGAAGCGTAAAAAATTTTATGAGCGTATCTAAAATTTTTTCTGGAACATTGCTTGTGTACTCATGTTTTTCGATATATAAAACGTCGCCGCGTTTTATTTCTGTGCTGATTGGAGTAACAAAAACAAGTGCATTTTTTGGAATATCAGGACTCATAGAATCTGAATATTCACGTACAGAAAAAATACAAAAATTTAAGACAAGATTAAGAAGAATAACTAATGTAAATATATTTAACACCACAAAAATAATTCGTTTTTGCAGTTCTTTTTTCATTTTATAGGAAAGTACGTACAGATCTTTATCAAAATTTTTGCGCATGATTTATAGTAGCACAAAAAAAATGCTTTGTCACGCGTGATTGCATCATAAGGGATTATGGCATATAATATCATGATATGTCTGATATTAAAAAAATTGCAGAAAACAAAAAGGCTCGTTTTAATTATTCAATAGAAGACTCAATAGAATGCGGAATCGTGCTTGAAGGCACCGAAGTTAAATCCGTAAAGTCAGGAAGTATTTCATTTTTAGATTCTTTTGCCGAAATTATAAAGGATGAAATCTGGTTAAAAGGATTTCATATCAGCGAATATTCATATTCGTCGGTATTTAATCATAATCCGGATCGGGCAAAAAAACTTCTTTTGCATGCAGATGAAATTAAGCGGTTAAAGCGCAAGGTCGAAGAAAAAGGCGTTACTCTTGTTCCGCTTGATTTTTACCTTAAAAATGGTCGTGTAAAAGTAAATCTTGGACTTTGTAAGGGTAAAAAACTCTTTGATAAGCGTGCTTCGATTAAGGAAAAAGACTTGAACCGCGAAATGCAGAGAAACTTTAAAAAGGATATAAATTCGTAACAGAAAACATGTTTTTTTGTTTTTAAAATTGGAGATTGTATTGCTGAAAAAGAAAAACATTTTTAGTTTGATTTTTCTCATGCTTGTAAGCATAACCTGCTGTTTTGCGCAGCAGTATACCGTATATTTTTACGGTATTGTTTCTCCATTTTCTCAGGACAATCAGAAAAACCTTACGCAGGATTTGTTCTGTGCGCAGATTCGTTCAATTCCTGACATAAACTTTATAGACAAAAGAAATTCGGGCTTTGCAGAAAATGTAAAAAAGCTTTCTGATTCAGAAATCCAAAAGCTTGAACCGGAGACAATTGCAGAGCTTCTTCCTGAAGATAAAAATATAAAAGAAGGTGATCAGGTTATTATCTTTTTTTCTAAGATAGACAAGATTGAAGAAGAAAACTGGAAGTGCACTTTTTATACAAAGAATTTTTCAACTTTGAAAATTGATTCAATCTCTAAGGACTTTGATTCTTATTATAAAATCTTAACTGATTCAAAAACTTCTATTGCAGAAATTTTATCTGCTTCGACAGGAGTTACTGTCAGCGTAAGCCAGATGCCAAAACGTACACCAAAAGAAGCAATCAATGAAGTTGCAATGACTGTAGAAGGTGTCAGCGGAACATGGTCTGGCGAAGACGGTATTACAAAAATTGTTTTAATGCGCAGCGGTCGCGGCTTTGTAATTTTTAACAACGGGGCTTCGATGAATATTTCGATTTCGGTTGAAAAAACGGAGCATGACCACAAGGTATTAAAGATAACACAACTTGGAAACTTTAATGCATCGTTCTATCCTGATATTCCGCGACAAAAGGCATTATCTTATGCACAGGATTCTAAGCCGATTGAATGGGTTTTTGTTTTAACAGGCGACACAACTCTGATTGGATTTAAGAAAACCCTTGGACTTGATGGTGCCGGAAACGTTGCAGAAGTTAAAAACAAGGTTAAGTGGTCAAAAATAAATTAACGTATTGCAAACTTGAGCAAATTCTTACCGGCGGTTTACGACGCTTATAAGCCAGTCCTGCATCGTTTCGTTACGGTCGGGATTTTTTAGTTTTTTCCCCGTTTCATCTTTTAGTTCAACATAAAAATGCCAGCGGCTTTTATACTGAATGTATCTTGAATTCCTGCACAAAAAACCGCATCGGCGTCCGGTTTTATAACTCTGTTCAAAAATCCCTTTGTCATTTTCAGAAGTCGCCCAATAAACGCTTACCGGCAGAATCGAAAGAATTTCTCTTGTCGACATCTGATAAAAACCGCTGCCGCAAATTATTCCACGGAAAAGCCGCGGCTCTTTGCAGGCAACCTCTGCGACAAACTTTGCACCCTGAGAAAAACCGTAACCTATAATGTTGGTCGGATCAATACATTTATTTTTTAAAACGACATTCTGAATCAAAAGACTCATACTTGCAGGATCAGTGTAATAATCAATGCGGGACATTGTTGCAAGGACAGCAGCACCTTTTGGGTATATCTTTTTTTGAAAATCTTCACCAATAAAAAATCGGCCGTATTTTAGAGCCGCGGCTTTTTCGCACGATCCATGAAAGACAACAATCAGTGGAATTTTTGCATCTTCATTATCTTTATCTTTACGATAATCTTCCGGCAAATAAAGATAATACTTATGACCCGTAGGAAGTTCTTCGTAACGCCAGGGATTGCCGTCGTAAGATTTTACGCACTGGTTATAAGCGGCATCAAAAGTAAACTCAAGAGGTTTTCGAGTGTAGGCATTCGCTATTAAAATTGCCATAGCTAAAAATACGATACTGAGACATGCGAAAAATATTATTTGACCGTTGTTTTTTTTCATAAGCTATTTACTCTTACAAAACACGATAGACACCGTCACCTGTTGAGCAGGCAAAAAATCCAGCATTGTGTCCGACAACTTCTGTATATTTTTTCTGAACGTTCTCAATAAATGAATCAATGCTGTCTTTATGAACGATTGCAATTGCACAACCGCCAAAGCCGGCTCCCGTCATTCTGGCTCCGATACATCCTTCCTGAGCATTTGCAAGTTCAAAAAGAGTATTAAGTTCAAGACCAGTAACTTCGTAATCATCGCGTAATGAGATGTGCGACTGACGCAAAAGTTCACCAAGCTGCTTAAGGTCGCCGGCCTTAAGAGCGGCAACCGCTTTTAATACACGCTCGTTTTCTGTAATACAATGTCGTACACGGCGGAAAATAATCTCGTCTTTAATAATTGTCTGGATTTTTTCTAAATCAGATGATTTTAAGCTGCACAAGTCTGGAACATTAAATCCGGAAGCTTTTAAGGTTGCAAGTCCTTCTTCGCACTGAGAACGGCGTTCGTTATATTTGGAATCTGCAAGCTGTCTTTTTTTCTTTGTGTTCATAACCACAAAGCGGTAATCGCCAAGTTCAAGCGGAACATATTCATGCTCTACTTTTGCACAGTCCAGTAACTCTGCAGAATCTTTTTTTCCGGTTGCAATAATGTAATGGTCCCTGATGCCGCAGTTTACGTTCATAAACTCGTGTTCACTCTGCTGCCCTATAAGCGCAATGTCTTTACGGGAAATATCAAATCCAAATAATTCTGAAACAGCATAGGCAAAGCCGCATTCAAGAGCAGAGCTGGAAGAAATTCCACCGGCCGGAGGAACATTACTTGAAATAAGAACATCAAAGCCACAGTCAAATTTATATCCGCGGCGGTTGATAATTGATAAAATTCCGTTTAAATAATTTGCATAGTCATTTTCTTTTTTGTAAGAAAAGTCTTCTGTAATATCAAAAGAATACGTTCCGGGAAATTTTAAATCGTTGTAAGTAATTTTTGTATCAGATCTTTTTCTGATTGCAACGTACGTGCATTTGTCGATTGCGGCAGGAAAAACTTTTCCGCCATTGTAGTCAATGTGTTCGCCGATTATGTTAATGCGTGCAGGCCCGGCATAGACCTGCACGTCTTCTTTTTTTCCATTATAAATTTTTACAAATTCTTCAGGTAAGATTTTTGGATCAAAATCGCCATTAGAGGCATAAGTGTTTTCGCTCATGCCCCTATATTACAGTTTATTTGCAGAAACTTTCAAGAACTTTTTTGTAAATCTTTAAGCCTGCATCGATTTCGTCATACGAAATTGTAAGCGGCGGAAGGAATCTTACAACATCAGTTCCTGCAGTTGTCGTACACAA
>JAILNY010000124.1 GCA_024691105.1 Treponema sp.
GCCGTAAACGCAGCATATTACGACCTTTCTATGATGACATATTAAAGGTGAATTTGTTTAAAATGAATGTGAATTTTTAGGTATTTGCGTATATTTTTTTAAGATTTTCCAGAGTGAATTTTTCCCGGCCACACATCCCGCTCCAGTTTACACAAAAAGGTTTAAATTTTTCCGGGGAAAGGTTTAAATTTTTATGCGGGACTGAAGTTTACTTTTATTCAGCGTCCTCGCTTGACTTTTTGACTATATGTGTTATATTGAAAGTGTCCGAGTTCTGATTTTTATCAGCCTGGAGCAACGAAAGGGCACCTCCTGGTGCCTTATTTTGTTTTAAATCCTGCATATTCCAAGTATAAAGCTTTGCAAGTCTTGTAATATAGCAATAAACTTTCCCCGTATTTTCTTTTTGGCGTATTCAGGCAAAAGAAAAACCACATGCCCGTTGTCAGAAGCAATTTGCGCTATCAAAAAATTCTTTATCAAACACTATTTTTTGAACTGAATTTTTTGGTCTTCTCGAAGATGCAACAAAAACATTTTTATATTGTTCATCCCAAACCTCATCAGGAAAAAGAGAATGTACTATTTCGTATGAAATATCTATAAGATTCTTATGTTATATCTTAATAAATTATATCATATACGTCATAGTATAGAATTAAATTTCTATTTTATTTCCTTCATTATACACTTTTCAAAATCCTGATATAAAAATAACAAAATATTCCGCATAACGACAAAATCCTTTGTCGAAAGTTTACTTTCCCGCATATAATCTGCTATTTCTGATTCGATAAAATACATAGCTGCCTGAATGAATATTTTTATTTGCCCCAAATCAGATTTTGTAGAAACTGAAAAAGCTGAAGAATGAACAAAACTGCTTAAAAACTTGTATAAACTGGTAAATGAATCCTCCAAATTGCAAGCTTTTGCTAATGTACCTATTTTTCTATCTCTTTTATTAGGAATTTTACTTTTAGCCCATCCATAATTCTCTGCAAACTCTTGCCGTACTTATTGATATATCCATCGTGTATTTTATCCCATTCTGGATTACTATTTCCTACAACCTGCGTTAAATGACATCTAAGAAATTCCAGATGTTCTTTATAAATTGAAACTAAATCCTGATTGCGGACTAGGTATTGCCCGATTACAAAACTTTCATATAGAGAACGATATTCCACAATCACACTGTTAAAGCAGCCATTCATTGCAAGAAGCAGAATACTTTTATATTGATTCAAATCATTTTGCAGTTGTACAGAAACATGTTCTGCAATTTGAGAGTTCTTTTTACCTTTGCTTTTTTTTTGCTGTATAGTTATAAATTGCAACAGCGCAATCAAGGAAAATAAAACACCTTCTGAGCATTTCTGAATTCTGGAGCAATGCGACTTCTGAAGATGCAATATATTCTTGCCAGAAATGTTGAATAAGCTAATTCTCATTTGAATAAAGGGAGTTTGTGAATTGTTCTAAATATTTATCAAGCTGCAATTCTCTTTCAGTAACGTTTCCGTTTTGTGAAAAATCTGTAAGAGGACATTCTGAAATAAGGCGTTTTAGAAATTTTTGATCCATACTATTATAAGGAATATAAAGATTTCAATATTCCAGCATCACGTTTAGCATTCATCTTTCTTCTTAAATTGCTTAAAACGTGAACCTCAACTTCTGGAGACCAATAAATACTTAATTTTTTTCTAGCTCGTGTAATTGCCGTATAAAAAATATTGTGTGTTATATGTTCTTCAACTTCATCAGAAATTATGATTTTTACGGAATTATATTCCAAACCTTGTGCTTTATGAATTGATACAGCATAAGCAATCTGAAAGGGAATTTCAGCTATTGCATTGTCATCATCCGTGTTAATCTTTTTATTAACGGAAAAACGAATAATGGTATTTCCTTTTTCAGAATTTCCAAGTAATTCAAAACTGTAACCAAATGCATCAAGTTCATTTAAAACGGTATCTATTTCAATATCAAAAACAATAGTTTCCTCTGTTTCTTCTATATTTCTAATTATACCTTTTAAATTGTTGTAAATAATGGGGCTAAATCTATTTGATTCATTAAATAATACAGGATCACTTACTTTATAGGTATGAATACCATAAACAACAGATTTTCCTAAATTGTTGTTTTGTAAAAATAAGTTTACATTATTTATTCCATATAAACCGTCATAGTTCAAGCATAGAATAATTTCATCTTCATCATTTTTTTCGAAAATAGAATTATCTAAACGTTTTGAATATCCAAATTTATCTATGACCTCTTGCATACCTTCTTCAAGATTCCGTACTCTAGACCAAACAATCTTTAAGTTTTCATCAGTACTTCTGAATGTATTTTCTAATTCAAAAACAGATGTTTCAGGTACAAATGTTTTAGCAATTGAGAACCAATTACCGAATTGAATTGCCTCAATCTGATAAACATCTCCTACTAAAATCAACAATTTGAATTGAACTTTTTCGAGAATTTTTCTCATATCTGAATTGCATAATGTACTGCTTTCATCGATAAATATCATATCATATTCAGTTCTTGAATTTTTCGAAGATAAAAACTTGGCAACCGTCATGTAATCACAATTTGCAACAGTGACTTTTCTTCTTAAATTCTCTACCGCCGGATTTGTATTTGCAAGATATAGTTTGCTTCGTGCTGCAAATAGTTCTGAAACATGTTTTATCAATGTCGATTTTCCAGTACCTGCAGAACCATAAATAAAAGCAACATGAGAATTTATAAACATCTGTAGGAGTGCATTTCGTTTTGTCTCGTCATCAATTTTATCTGAGTTTTCTCGTAACCAAGATTCTACATAGACTTGGTATCCTCCTACTCCAGAAGCTGCAAGTTCCTTAAAACGCTTTATTATATATGAACAATCTTCTGCATATTCATTTATGTATATAGAATTGGAAAATTGTTTTAAGGAACGGTATTCGCGGTGCTTATAATAAATCTTCGAATTATAACAATTAATCAAATCATCTAAATTTGGAAAAATTGCCAAGTCATCTATTTTCGTAAATAAAGCTTCTTTCTGTTCTGTATTTGTTTTTATATATCTAGCAAGAAATTCATGTTCTCTTCCTTGTGTAGAAATACACTCAAGCACGTCAAATATACGGGGATTATGATTAATCAATGAGGTTGCAAATGGCATTGTTTCAAATGGATTGCAACCATATTTTAAATGCAAATTTGAAAGTATATTACAAGTGCCATTCCAGTCAATTTGAGATTTTAGAATTGTATTGTCCATTGTATATAATAAATATCTGAGTATGTTGGCACCTGCCATATTATTTTTTATAATATTTCTGCAAGTATCAAATATATCAAACAAAGTTGTATTTCTTGCCCGATTAGTTATCTGTGTTTTTATCGAGTTATAAAAAATATCATCAGAATCTAAAAAATCAAGTAGATTCATATTAGATTTTGAAATAAAATCCATTAACCCATCATATACAAGGTTATTACTTTTTATTTCTGATTTACCAGTAAATATATAGCCAAAATTATTCAATTCACAAGGTCGTATGGATGCTTGCCAAGAATCGATAATGAGTATTTCCATCTTGTTGTTACCGATGCTTATCATATCCTTATGCATGGAAAATTTAACAGCATAGTTTTCAAGGATATCCAGCGATGTAAATGCTATAACTCTATCAAATTTACTGACATTATCAGTTGCAAGCGTAAAGGTTACTTCATAATAGACTTTTTCATTCACAAAAAAAGGTTTTATTTTTTGTATATATAAACGCTCTTTATAGTTTACTATTTCTGAAGATAATGAAAAACTATCTATTTTTTCAGCAATTTTCCGATGATATTCATTCATATCATTGTCCGTATCAATTGGAAAATCTTCTATATTTTCTAAGACTTGAAGATTACAATTTTGAGACAAATATGTTCGTATTTTTAGTAAATACTCATAATATTTCAGCATCAAGCGTTCAGATGCATTTTCATCAAGAGTATAATGTGAAGCCGACTTTTGTAACAATTCATGAAATTTATATAAAATCCTTAAATCTCCTCTTGTTTTTAATAGTTTAAGAAGTCTACGCCTCTCATCGTAATCATTTGGATCAACATCTTTATTTGCTGAACATAATTTCATTGCAATATATTCAACAAAATTTCTTAATTGGCTTAGGATATTCTGGCTTAAAAGACCTCGTTCAGAATAGTCAAACTTGCTAATATTCTTACAAATATTTGTATCAGCATCCAAAATAGCTTTATCTATTGCATTCATAATTTCTATTCTCCAAGTTTTTCGCATAATGGCAGCATTTTTTCGATTGCGGCGACAATGCGTTTTTGTTCGGCTAGTGGGGGGAGAGGAAATACAGTTTCTCTTAAATTATCTTGAGTTATCTGATTAATTGTTGTTGTATTTACTCCATCCAATTTTGCTCTATAAACAGGAGAGTTAATAAAATGAAGAATGTATGGATTAATTGGTGAACGAACTATTGCCATGAATGCACCAAATGCCATTCCATCTTGTTCTATTAAAGCAGATTTCCCAACTAAAGCTTTACTTCCATTTCTAGCACAAATTAATAAATCCCCTTTTTTTGATAAACATTTTTCTGGTACATTTTTTGAAACATGGACCAAATTATCGTAAACAATTTTTCCATTTTGTATATTATTAGCTCTTAAAACTTCTGTTCCACCTTCACTAATTATATCTGAAGGTGAGTAAGTTAGACCAATATTTGTATCAACTAGTTCTCCTAACCTACACCAACACCAATTCTCTGGAATATCAAAAGGAATCTCATCGTCTGAAATTTCTGGTAAAGGCTTTTCTTTTTTGAGTTTTCCTTGTTTTGTAAGTTTTGCTTTTTCTTTTTTTATTTCTTCAAGTAAATCTTTTGCGTTTCCTTCGGCAGCAATTTGTGGAACAAGTTTTCCCTGAACGGCTTCCTGTAGAATTGCTTTTTTTGTGAGTGTGCCGATTTGTTCATTAAAGGCTTTAAGTTCTGTTTCTTTTTTGCCGTATGCTTCTATGAGCGGCATAAACTTTTCGATTGCGGCAACTATGCGTTTTTGCTCTGCAAGAGGAGGAAGAGGGACGATTCCTTTATAAAGTTTATCATCATTAATGGCAGGATAAGCTACTCCTTTTGCATTGTCTGTATCATTTGCGTAATTATCAAATGTTGGTGACAATAAATAATAAAATAGATATTTATTTAATAGTCCTGGAAAAGGAGTCATCACTGCAAAACCAGTGCTGGCAATAGGTTCTTTCGTGAACTCTTTATCTATAATGCACATATTATGTAAATATGGTCTAACTGTAGAATAAATAACATCACCAGATTTTACAATTTTTCTTGCCCTAGATGGTGCTTTATCTGGTTGGATAAAATTTTCTTTTTCATTTAACTTTTGATGTTCATTGTCAATAGAGCCAATATCAATATAACTAAATTCTTTGTCTGGTGTTTTTTGACCATTGTTGTAAACGATTTCTCCTAATCTACACCAGCACCAATTCTCAGGAATATCAAACGGGATCTCTTCTTCTGTAATTTCTGGGAGAGCACGACCAAACGCACTTGCTTTGGTCGTGTTTTTTTTGATTTTTCCTTCTTTTACAAGTTTGGCTTTTTCTTTTCTTATTTCTTCCAGCAAATCTCTTGCATTGCCTTCGCTTGCAATCTGAGGAACTAATTTACCTTGCACTGCTTCCTGTAGAAGTGCGTTTTTCAAATCTTTGGCGATCATAATACTTTTAGAACCTCTATTTTCGCTTTCTTATGATTTTATACTCATCTTTATGATGAGTTATGCTAGCTATCAAATCTCTTGCACATAAGTTATTACATAGCTGTAATTCATTCTCATTCAGTTTCATGGTAGAATGTGTTCCGTTTTTATCACATAATTCAGAATATGGTTGTCCACAAAGAGTCAAAGTTGCAACTATTTGCTCATTTGTCAGATTGTTGAATTGAGTATTTAATAATACAATTAACTTTTGGGAATTTTCACTATGCTTCTTAAGAGCATTAGCAATGGTATCAAATGGAATTACGATTTTTTCATAAACATTGTTCTTAATAATATATTCAGCAATTTCAGCAAAGAATTTATCATCACTTATTTTATTCCAGGCAGATATTTTTGTTGAGAGAATTTTATTTTTTAAATAGATAGAAATATCTTTTGAATTAAAACATTTTATTAAATCAGTATCTGAAATTATAGTCTCATTTTCCAAAATCTCCTCGAAATATACAGAAATAAAAAGCGGTAAATTGTTTGGTGAAGATTTTTTTATACCATTATAATTATCTATTGAGAAAGTCAAAAGCTTAATTTCAATTAAATTTCTAATTTTCTTACTATCAATATTGTAATTTTCAAGTTTTGGATATGGGAATTTACAAATTGCCATCAAATCTATAAATGAGTTAATTTCTAGAGAATCCGATTTTATTATAAAGTCATAAAAAGATTTTACAAGTTGATATTTTTCAGATTCATTATCTTCCATTTCCTCATCTGATAAAGGAAAATTTTCTGTAAGATTCTGTATATTTTCTTTGTAATTTAAGAAGCTTGTAAGGTGATTAGAAGCTTTATCCATTTTTTCAAAATAAGTAAGTACATTATTCCATGAAGATAAAACTTTATTATTTTCAATCAAAGTGCCCCAAATCTGTAATTCTTTTTTTTCTGATTCAGCTTCATAAGTTATAACTTCTGGTAAAGTTGTAATATCTGTAATTTTTACTTGATTATATTTAATAAGTTTTTCTTTATACTCAATTTTTACATCCTCATTTTTTATGAGAGATATAAAGGTTTCTTCATCTTCGTTGAGATTTTCACCTAGTGGAAGGAGAATAGATTTTATAATTTCATTTATATTTTTCTTTATATATTCAGTTACATTTTTATTCTTTAGAGTTCTGATTTTTGTCAGATAATCTGAAATCGTTATATATTCTTCGCTGGATTCCGCATTGATTATTTTTGTAAAATTATTAGTTGTTAGATTATACAGATTATTATCAATAATTATTTTGAAT
>JAILNY010000139.1 GCA_024691105.1 Treponema sp.
TCTTGACCATATTCCACAAACGCTGTATAACTTTATCAAGCAAAGGCGCTCTAACAACCGGATATCAGTCCGGCTTGAGGCGCTTTTTTTTTAATTCAAGCAGATTCAACCCAGGCTTGCATGCACTTAATTTGATAAGGAAGTTCAAAATGGACACTGCGTATCTGATTCTTGCTGATGGAACGGTTTTTACAGGAAAAGCCATTGGCAAAACGGGCTCAACTATTGGTGAAACGGTCTTTACAACCGGAATGACAGGTTACCTTGAAACGTTGACCGACCCAAGTTATTTTGGTCAGATTGTTACGCAGACTTTTCCGCTGATTGGAAACTACGGCGTTATTCCGGAAGATTTTGAAAGCAAACAGAGCTTTGTGCGCGGCTATATCGTGCGCGAAATAAGTGATTCACCTTCTAACTTTAGATGTGCAGGCAAGCTTGATGAATTTTTGAAAGCACAGAACATCGTTGGAATCTGCTCTATTGATACACGCGCGCTTACAAAAAAGCTCCGCGAAAGCGGTGTTATGAACGGAATGATAATAAGCGGCGTGTCTGAAGCGCCTGCTGTAGACAGCGCTCTTTTAGAAAAAATCAAAAGCTATAAAATAGAAAAAGCTGTAGAAAGCGTTCAAAATGCGCGCGTTGCAGGTGTGACAAGTGCAGACGGGGCAAAAGTTGACGACCGCACGACCCAAAACGGCGCAAACTACCACGTTGTGCTTTTTGACTTTGGTGCAAAGGCAAATATCGAGCGCGAGCTTGAAAAACGCGGCTGCCGCGTTACAGTTGTTCCCTGCGATACAAGTGCAAAAGATGTTCTTGCGTTAAACCCTGACGGAATCATGCTCAGTAACGGTCCTGGAGACCCGGCAGAAAACACGCTCATTATCCAGCAGATCCGCGAACTGTGCGAATGGAATAAA
The DNA here is from genome assembly GCA_024691105.1 of Treponema sp. Taxonomy (GTDB): domain Bacteria; phylum Spirochaetota; class Spirochaetia; order Treponematales; family Treponemataceae; genus Treponema_D. The sequence goes on from JAILNY010000139.1 coordinate 927, forward strand.
AACACCCTCGCGCAGTGCAAAAACGACAAAGCGGGCATAACTTCTGACAACACTTCCTGCAAAGCGGTTCCTATTTTTGGAATATGTCTTGGCCACCAGATGCTGGCCCTTGCCCGAGGCGCAAAAACCAGCAAGCTCAAATACGGACACCGCGGCGGTAACCACCCATGCAAAGACCTGCAGACAGACCGCATATATATTACAAGCCAGAATCACGGCTATGCAGTAGAAACTTCGACCCTTCCGGAGTTTGCAAAGCTCAGTTTTATCAATGTAAATGATGACACCTGCGAAGGAGTAAGTTACACAGACATTCCGGCATTCAGTGTGCAGTTTCATCCGGAAGCCTGCGGCGGGCCGCACGATACTAATTTCCTGTTTGACAGATTTATCGACATGATTGCAAGCGAGGTAAAAAAATGCCATTAAATAAAAATATTCATAAAGTTATGGTAATTGGTTCCGGTCCGATAATTATCGGTCAGGCAGCAGAATTTGACTATGCCGGAAACCAGGCCTGCCGCGCGCTTAAAAGCCTCGGGCTTGAAGTAGTCCTTGTTAACTCAAACCCGGCAACCCTTATGACCGACAAATCAATGGCAGACGAAATCTACATAGAGCCTCTTACACTCCGCACAGTAGAACGTATATTAGAAAAAGAAAAACCGGACTCGCTTCTTTCAACGCTCGGTGGCCAGACAGGCTTAACGCTGAGTATGGAGCTTGCAAAATCGGGCTTTCTTGAAAGTCACGGAGTTCAGCTTTTGGGAGCAGTTCCTGAGACAATCGACAAGGCCGAAGACCGCCAGATGTTTAAAGACATGATGGAAAAAATCGGCGAGCCTGTAATTCCGTCAAAGGTTGTTACAACATACGAGGATGCAATCGATTTTGTTCATAACGTAATCGGACTACCGGCAATTATCCGACCGGCCTTTACCCTTGGTGGTACTGGAGGTGGAATTTGCCGTACAGAAATTCAGCTTGATGAAATTGTAAAGAACGGACTTCACCGCTCGCCGATTCATCAGATTCTGGTAGAAAAATGTATCTCGGGCTGGAAGGAAGTTGAATTTGAAGTAATGCGTGACAGTCACGCAAATGTAATTACGGTCTGTTCAATGGAAAACGTCGACCCAGTAGGAATTCACACCGGAGACTCAATAGTTGTAGCGCCGACATTGACGCTTGCAGACAAAGAATATCAGATGCTCAGAACTGCAGCGCTCAATATTATCAGCGAGCTTAAAATTGAAGGCGGCTGCAACTGTCAGTTTGCGCTTAATCCCGACACTTTTGAGTATGCCGTTATCGAAGTTAACCCGCGCGTTTCGCGTTCTTCGGCACTGGCTAGTAAAGCAACCGGCTACCCTATTGCAAAAGTTGCAGCGCTCATTGCAGTCGGCTTTACGCTTGATGAAATTCCAAACTTTGTTACTAAAAAAACAAAGGCATGCTTTGAACCTGTTTTAGACTATGTCGTTGTTAAAATGCCAAAATTCCCGTTTGACAAATTTGTCTATGCAAAGCGCGACCTTGGAACCCAGATGAAGGCAACCGGCGAAGTTATGGCAATCGGCCAAAGCTTTGAAGAAGCACTTTTAAAAGCGGTTCGCGGCGCAGAGTTAAAAACTTCTTCGCTTGATTTGCCGGCATTTGCGCGCGAGAGCGATGACAAAATTATTACCCGAGTCGGTCTGTGCACTGACCAGAGAATCTTTGCAATTTATCAGGCATTAAAGCGCGGTCTTCTGGATATAGAAAAAATTCACCAGATAACAAAAATCGACAGATGGTTCTTGTGGAAGATTGAAGGAATCTGTAAGGCCGACGCTGAGGCAAAGGGCGAACTTCTCTACCCGCCGACATCATTTAAAATGGTCGACACCTGCGCAGGCGAGTTTGCAGCCGAGACTCCGTATTTTTATTCAACAAGTTCACTGCCGGATGGAAGCGAAAGCGAGAATGAGGCCGCAATTTACCTTGCAGAGCGCCAGTAGCTTCTGAGTCCGCACTCTCAATGTGTTGCCAGCCAGGATTCATAACCCGCGCGGCCTAAAAGCGATACCGATCGAGACGCGCGTTCGGTACAGCGATAAAAGTCCCATCGCACGAAAAATTCCCTAAAAAAATTCACAAAAAACGCCTATTACCTATTGACAAAGTAGGGAATTGCATTTATAAATGAATCAGACAATAAACCTATTTAGTTAGTAGGTATTGATAGCAGAAAAAAGAAAAACAAGGAGTTTATAATGGCAGACATCAAACAGAGTTCTTTAGAATTAATTGGAAAAACACCGCTTTTGCAGTTGAACGGCTATGCAAAAAAAACTGGCGCAAAAGACGCAAAGATTTTAGCAAAGCTTGAATATTTAAATCCGGCAGGAAGTGTTAAAGACCGCGTTGCTATTTCTATGATTGAAGACGCAGAAGAAAAAGGTCTTCTCAAACCGGGTGCAACAATCATCGAACCAACTTCTGGTAATACAGGTATTGGTCTTGCAGCTGTTGCAGCAGCAAAAGGTTATCATGCAATTCTTACATTGCCTGACACAATGAGTGTTGAACGCCGCAATCTTCTTAAAGCATACGGAGCAGAAATTGTTCTTACAGAAGGTGCAAAAGGTATGAAGGGTGCAATTGCAAAGGCAGAAGAACTCCATGCAGCAACTCCAGGAAGTTTTATTCCAGGTCAGTTTGTAAACCCGGCAAACCCTGCAATTCATAAAAAAACAACAGGTCCAGAAATCTGGGAACAGACAGACGGAAAGGTTGATATCTTTGTTGCAGGTGTTGGTACAGGTGGTACTTTAACTGGTGTTGGTGAATATCTTAAGGAAAAAAATCCAAACGTAAAAATTGTTGCCGTTGAACCTGCTACCAGCCCGGTTCTTTCTAAGGGAACTGCCGGTGCACACAAAATTCAGGGAATCGGCGCAGGCTTTGTTCCTGATGTTTTGAATACAAAAATCTATGATGAAATCATTACAATTGAAAATGATGATGCATTTACAGAAGGAAGAACTTTTGCACAGAGCGAAGGAATCTTAGTTGGTATTTCTTCTGGAGCAGCACTCAAAGCTGCACGCATTCTTGCAGAACGTCCGGAAAACAAAGGAAAGACAATCGTTGTTCTTCTTCCAGATTCTGGAGACAGATATCTTTCGACACCACTTTTCAACGATAACTAAAAATTGAAAACGAGCATCATAAAAAATGCGCGCAAAATGGCAAAGCTGCATTCTTCTAAAAGTTGAATGCACTTCCCATAACGTTGTAAAAGTGATATATTAGTTTTCAATAAAATGAATTGTCGATGGCGACTCTACACATGGGGTCGCTATTTTTTTTAGACTTTTGCATGCACGTTATATTTACGCAAAAGCAACAGAGGAATAAATATGTCTGGCAAATCTAAAGGTACTATTGTTGTTTTAGGCTCGGGGCCAATTCGTATTGGACAGGGAATTGAATTTGATTATGCAAGCGTTCAATGTGTTCGTGCACTTAAGAAAATGGGCTACGAAGTTGCAATTATCAACAACAACCCGGAAACCGTTTCTACAGACTTTGATACTGCAGACAGACTTTACTTTGAACCACTGACGGGCAAAGACGTGATGAACGTCATTAATACCGAAAAACCGCTTGGCGTTGTTGCAGCCTTTGGTGGTCAGACAGCGATTAACCTTACAAAATATCTGGATAAAGAAGGCGTTCCGATTTTGGGAACAAGCGCGGATTCTATTGATCTTGCAGAAGACCGCGAACGTTTTGAAGAACTTTGCGACCGTCTTGATATTAAACGTCCGCGCGGACTTACAGTATTTACAGAGGTAGAGGCGCTCGAGGCTGCTGAAAAAATTACTTATCCTGTTTTGATGAGACCAAGCTATGTACTTGGCGGTCAGAACATGATTGTTGCACGCAACAGCGCTGATGTAAAAGAATACATGGCCATCATTCTCCGGCAAAAAATTGAAAACCCGGTTTTAATTGATAAATACATGGAAGGCAAAGAGCTTGAAGTTGACTGTATCTGCGATGGCGAAGATGTTTTGATTCCAGGCATCATGGAGCACGTTGAACGCACAGGTATTCACTCAGGAGATTCGATTGCGGTATATCCTGGAACTTTTGAAAAAGAGATTGAAGAAAAAATTGTACGTCAAAGCTCTGATCTTGCGTTAGCACTTGGAACAAAGGGCCTTGTAAACATTCAGTACCTGATATACGCAGGCGATGACGGAAAGCCAGATCTTTACATCATCGAAGCCAATCCGCGTTCAAGCCGAACCGTTCCTTACCTTTCAAAGGTTTCTAATGTGCCGATGATTGAACTTGCAACACGTGCAATGATGGGAGAAAAAATCCGCGACATGGGTTATGGCACAGGGCTGTACAGAAAGCCTGATTATTTTGCTGTTAAAGTTCCTGTGTTCAGTTTTGAAAAACTGATGGATGTTGATACTCATCTTGGACCAGAGATGAAAAGTACCGGTGAAGTTTTGGGAATTGCTTCGACACGCGAAGAAGCGCTTTACAAGGGAATGGCTGGCGCCGGATGGAAGATGACAAGACCGGACAAAAAGGATTCTGAAAAATATGGAGTTTTATTTTCTGTCCGTCAGTCTGATTTACCGGAGCTTCCTGAACTCGCAAAAAAATTCTATGACCTTGGTTTTAAGCTTTACGCTACATCTGGAAACGCCGCTACGATTGAACGTTCCGGAATGGATGTTACTTACGTTGCAAAGGTTCATGAAAATTATAATGACAATGTAATGACTTTGCTTGAAAGCGGAAAAATCGTTTATGTAATTTCAACTTCTGCAAAAGGACGAGATCCTGTTGCAGAAAGCGTAAAACTCAGACGCCTTGCAGTAGAACGTGACATTGACTGTCTTACAGCCATTGATACAGCAAATGCACTTGCAGACTGCCTGGCATCTCCTTACAGTCTTGATAACGCAAGTCTTGTTGATATTACAAAGATATAATTATTTTCCAACACAGAAATTACTGAAGATACTTCCGAGAACATCTTCGGGGGTAACTTCGCCTGTTATCTCTCCCAAAAAGTCAAGGCTATCTTCAAGATCCTGAACAACTGCATCGAGTGTATAATTATCATCTGCAGCAACAAGAGCATGCTCGACACATTCAAGAGCCTGCTCAACTGCAACCTTTTGACGTTCAGAACCAAGTCCTGCCTGCTCTCGTGTTGTATCCTTGCCAGTAGTAAGAATGTCAAAAATAGCGGATGTAAGTTTTTCTATGCCTAAAGCCTTCTTGGCAGACAAACGAAGTTCAGCTTTTAAAGTTGGAACAAGAGATTTAAGAGAGGCGTCGAGTTCCGGGCCCGCGCCGTTTGCAGTGCCAACATCACTTGCAGCGCCAACATCACTTACAACATCCGCGCCTTCAAGCTTATCAATTTTATTCCAAACAAACAAAACCGGAACCTTTATATTTGTCAAAAACTCAAGGTCTTCTTTCTTTATCGTTTGAGTAGAATCTGCAAGATACAAAATCAAATCTGCGTCTTCTGATAAATCATGAGTGCGTTCAACTCCTGACTGCTCAACGATATCATCTGTTTGGCGGAGGCCCGCTGTATCAAAGAGGCGCGCCGGAATTCCTTGAATGCTTACCCAACTTTCAATCCAGTCACGGGTTGTTCCTTCTACATCACTGACAATAGCGCGGTCTTCTTTTAACATTGCGTTGAAAAGACTTGATTTACCGGCATTTGTTTTTCCACACAGAACAAGGCGCGCCCCGTCTTGGAAAAGTTTTTCGCTTTTCCAAGAGTCCTTTAATACCTTAAGACGCATGATTGCCTGAACAATTCCTTCCCGGTCAAAGGCATCGGCAATTGTTTCTTCGTCTTCGGGATATTCTATTTCTACTTCAATTGCGGCAAGAGTGTCGACAATCAGTTTTTTAATTGAATTGATTTCTTCATAGAGAGAGCCTGCAAGTCGACCAGCCGCTCTTGAACGTGATGAATCGGTGCGGCTTTCGATAATCTCACGGACAGCCTCGGCCTTGGTTAAATCGGCTTTTCCATTGATGTACGCACGGAATGTATATTCACCACGCTCGGCTTTTCTAAAACCATTTTTTAAAATTAAATTGAATATCGTTGTAACAACCGAAACGCCGCCATGACAGCTTATCTCTGCCATATCTTCGCCGGTAAAACTTTTTGGAGAGCGAAATACACTTACTAAAACTTCATCAATTTTTTTGTCGCCGTCTTTTATCCAGCCGTAAACAATTGTATTTCCGGCCGCCTGAACAAGCGCCTTTGGGCGAGAAAATATTTTTGACAATAATTCAATTGAATTTTTTCCAGATACGCGGATTATGCCAAGTGCACTTGGAGCAAGTGCTGTTGCAATTGCCGCAATCGGTTCTTCAGGTGTGTAGCCAGTATTATCCATGAATTGTATTCTAAAATTATCAGATTACTTTTTCAAGTAATGCAAGAATTTTAGGATCATAAATTCCACTCTTCTTTTTAAGCTCATTCAAAGCAGATTCTGAGTCCATAATTTTTTTGTACGAACGTGAATTTATCAGGGAAATATAACTTTCTGCAACACGGATAAATCTTGAAATAAGTGGAATCTTTGAACCAGAAAGGCCTGCAAGATATCCTTTACCATCCATATTTTCGTGATGGAATTCTGCTGCATCTAAGAAAATTCTTTTGATACTTTCAGGAACAAAGGCAAAATATTCTGTTGCTTTTTGAACGTGACTTCGAACTTCATAACGTTCTTTTATTGTAAGATGTTCGCCCTGCAAAATATTTCTTGAAATAGAAAGGAATCCTGCATCGTAAACCATTGCCGCACAATAATAAATCAATGATAGTTCATCATCAACATCTGCGACCTTGCATAATTTAAATACAAGCTCACTTACTTTTTTTGAATTTCTTCTTCGACCGGTAGCACGATCAATTCTGTCACCAAGTTCCATACACTGATTCTGCAGCTGAAGGAACTGTTTCTTTGAATCTTCCTGTTCAAAATATTCTGCGGCAATTTTTTGAGACTCGTAATCAGAAAGTCCAAAACGGCGTCCGGCACGTGTTCTGACCTTTGTTTCTCTTGTTTCATCTTCATTTGTTCTGAGCGGTGAATAAGGAGATTCCATTGAAGAATCTCTCTGTAAAATTGCGACAACCTTCATTGTTGTTTCAAACTGCGTCTGTGCATGAAGCATCTTCTTTTGATTTCTTCTAAAGAACATAATTAAAACAACAATTGCAATAAAGATTAATGTATAAAGAGTAATCATTAAATACTTTATGTACTGCGCTTTTTTATATTCATGCTCTACTTGAATTGCTTTTAAAATATCTTCAACAGTTTTTGTTCCCCTGATAACTTCATCAAGGTCGCGCTTATCCTGGTCAATGCGATACAATTCTTTTAAAATTGAATCAAGTTTTCTGCGGTCATTTTTCTGAGCAGCCTGAACACGATCTTTTTCGTAATAAAGTTTTTCATTCTCGTATACTTCATAAACAAGAGATTCAATTCTGCTGCTCATAACTTCTGGATGCAATGTCAGATATAAAATAATTTTGTCGTAAGTCCTTCGGTCTATTGTTCTTGAATTTCTATAAAATGTATTTATCCAGCTATAGTACGAAGCCTCTCCCATCAATTGAATATTATCAGGAAGGTCCTTTGTACGCTGATGTGATTCGATTGAAATATTAATTTCATCAACAGCTTTTAAATACTGGCCTTTGTTATAATAACTGTTTGTCTTTTGAATAATAATTTCATCTTCTTTTTCACTGATTTCTGCTATCTGTTTATTTGAAACCTTATTGTTTGAAGGAGCAGAAAAAGCAGGAGTCGGAGCAATTATTAAAACTACACCAAGAACAAGAAAAGCAAAAATTCCAAATCCTGGTGCAATCTTAGAAATTAAGTTTTTAACAGCATGTTTTCTTTTTAATTCTTTAACAATTGACTTCATCTTATCCCGCCTTTTACAGATTTTCTTTATCCTGATTTACAACAGAATCCCACAAAAGAATTTTTTCCTTACGATTATAATCGTTCATCGCAGCTTCTTTTACTTCTTTATCTTTTTTTGCACTTTTATCCTTTAAACCAATTGCAGGTTTTCTGTATGAACTTTTTGCTTCATCTGCCCTGCCCTTATAGTTTGCCTCACCCGGATCCGGTGTAAGCTTTGAATAATTACCACCGTTATTCCAATGCATATAACCGCGGTCAACAGAATCACGTACACCAAACATTTCTTTTCTTACATATTCTGTATCATAAAACTGTCTGTCGTAAGGAACATTCAAAAAGAAAGTCTGAACCCATGGACGAACTACAACCTTATTGCGAGCGATAATTGTATTGCGGTAAGTTCCGTAAAAATAAATTCGATAAGGTCGCTCTTCTAAAGGTTCATAATTTAAGAATCGGTTTTCAAAATGCGACGGATAGAACATCGGACAGATTACATCAACATATTCTGCAAGAGTCTCTACATCCTGTCCTGTGCGTGCACCTGTTCTGTACCAGCCGTTGGCACCGTAAATATCAATTCCAATCGGCGCATCAATATTTTCACGAGCATAAGACAAAAAACTTATGAGCGCACTTTCTTTATCCATGCCGGAACTATGCCAGCGATAACTTGCGCTTCCAAGATTTGTTCCATCAGTCGGAAATCTTATATAGTCAAACTGAATTTCATCAAAGCCGCGTTCAATTAATTCTTTTGCGATTGCAACATCATATTCCCAGACTTCAGGACAATAAGGGTCTACCCAGTTTTCATCGTAGTAAGTCATGACCTTATTGCCTTCTTCATCAGTTTCGTAACCGCGGGTCCCGATCCATGGTTTGTCAGTTGCCTTATTCCAGACAGCATATTTTCCGTTTGCATATTTTGAAAGATTCCGGTCTTTAAACACAACGATACGCGCAATAAGATAGATGTTATCCTTTTTAAATTCACTTACAAATTTTTCAAGATCTATCGCATACTGGCTTGTCTTTGCTTTCTTAAGAATAAATTCACTTTTAGAATCATAACGCAAAAGACCGTAGTCATCTTTCATATCGATAACGAGGCTGTTCAATTTATTATCAAGAATAATCTTTTTAAATTTTTGAATTCCATTTGGAAGCTGCGCCTGATAAGCCGGAACATAAAGGCTTTTTTGTCCGACAATTTTTTCTGCATAATGCGAGCTGACATCTTCGCTGTTTATCATCCAGAACTCATTAAGAGTAATTCCGGTTTTATAACCACTTTCTGACTGCGGAATATACGCTGCAAAAATCTGAGACAAACTTGCATCTGCAATCTTTTTCCAATCAGCAAACTTTGGAGCTTTTTCTGCCTGTCCACCCTTTGTCAAATCAAAGCTGTTAATCGACTGAGGACTCATATATATAATTGAACTGTCGGCAAGACAAAGTCCGTCAATTGTATCAGCAGGTTCTGTTCCTTTGTAAATACATATAGAACGTTTTTTTTCAAAATCAAATCTGTAAATGCGTGGAATAAAAGTCTGCGAAAGAAAAACTTCTGTGTAAATTTCACCTTCTTCACTTTTACAGAGCACCGGTAAAATATCACTTACTTCATCAGAACCGACATTTGGATCAGCTCCTGCAAGACCTGCGGTAACATTAATCAGTTTTTTATTACTTACCTTTGCATAAAAAAATCCCAGTGTCGCGTGAGAACAGAATACATAATCGTTTGCCTGATAAGTTCCATCTTCAAGCTTATTTCTAAGCGTTACAATTGCAACAGCCTTAATTCCACTGGAACCCTTGCGAGGTGCATTGAAATAAGTCCAGGTAAGCCCCGAATCTTCCGAAATAAAAATTTTATCTTTTGTTGCACAAACCATCTGTGCAGTTTTTTCTGGATTGAATGAAATATCTTTTATGTCAGCAACCTGTTTTACAAAGGTTGTATCTTTTCCGTTATATTTTTTAATCGTCAAAACAGGAAGCCCTGTATTGCGAGTTTCAAAATTTCGTAAATCTTTTGTATATAAAATTCCGCTTGTAGTTAAAAAATAAAAGCCTTCTGTAAATTTATTCTGGCCGGTAACCTGTTCAACACGGACAATCTGCCTTGCTTTGCCTTCTGTCCAGAGCGGAACCATCGTGTGACCGTTCATCATTCTAAAAATTCCAGTCTCGGTTGCGACAAGTGCTTTTCCAACATCATTTTTTTGTGATGAATTTGTCGAAGACGGTTTTTCAGTTCCGATTTTTGGCAAAGTATATAAAGGATTTATTTCTTTTTCCTGCGCAAACAGAAAATTTGGTACAATAATTGAGGCGATTAAAAAAAGTAGAATTTTCATATTCTGATTATCGGAATATACAGAATGAGACTTTATAAATAAAAAAACGCGGAACACTTTTTTGTGCTCCGCGCTCTTATAACCAAAACCTCGCGCAAAAAGACTTTATTCTTTGTCCCGCGCGATTAGGTTTAAGCCGTTTTATTTTCCGACTTCTTTGACTTCGTATTCCGGTGAACAGGTCAAATGCATTCCAAGTCGTCTGATTGTAACTTCGTCAACCGGCGAAAGGATTACGCTTGAGTGGAACTCAAGGTCGCGGAGCTTTGGAAGCTGTTCAAGAGCCTGCATAGCCTTTGGATTTGTCGATGAACAGCAGGCAAGAGCAACAAGTGCTTCTTCTACATGAAGGTTAGGATTTTTGCTCTTTAAGTCTACAGTCTTTAAAACCTGGATAGGCTTTACATATTCTTCTGTCAAAAGTTTTTCTTCTGACGGAAGCCCTGCAAGCTGTTTTAATACTTTAAGAATAACGCTGGCTGCGGCACCCAAAAGCCTGGATGTACGTCCTACAACAATCTTTCCGTCTTCAAGCTGGATTGCCGCACAAGGATTTCCAGTTTCTTCCTGACGCTTTAAAGCCGCAGGAACAATTGCACGGTCTTCTGGTTTTAAGTCTGCTCTTTTAAGAAGAAATTCCTGTTTATCAAGCTCGCCTTTTGGAGAGTTTCCTTTACGAACCTGACATGCTGTTATGTAATAGCGGCGAAGCATTTCTTCTTTTGCAGCCTTCTGGCACACTTCGTCATCGATGATGGCATTACCTGCCATGTTTACACCCATGTCGGTCGGCGACTGATAAGGGCTTTCGCCTAAGATCTGCTTAAAGATTTCTTTTAATACCGGGAATGTTTCAACATCGCGGTTGTAGTTTACAGTTGTCTGTCCGTATGCTTCCAGGTGGAACGGGTCAATCATGTTTACATCATCAAGGTCAACCGTTGCACTTTCGTAGGCAAGGTTTACAGGATGCTGTAAAGGAAGATTCCAGATCGGGAATGTTTCAAACTTTGCATAGCCAGCTTTGATTCCGTGCTTGTGATCGTGATAGAGATTTGAAAGACATGTTGCCATCTTTCCACTTCCCGGACCAGGGGCAGTTACAACGCAGAGCTTTCTCTTTGTTGCAATGTACTCATTACGGCCGTATCCGTCATCGCTTACGATTAAAGGAATGTTTCCAGGATATCCCTGAATAACATAATGAAGATATGTTTTGATTCCGAGGTTTGTACATTTTGCGCGGAATTTATCAGCGGCCGGCTGACATGTATACTGAGTGATTACGATTCCGCTGACAAGGAATCCACGTTTTTCAAATTCCTTTTTAAGGCGGAGAGTTTCTTCATCATAAGTAATACCAAGGTCGCCGCGGATTTTATTCTGTTCAATTGCATCTGCATTTACAACGATAATAATTTCTGCAATGTCCTTGAGCTTTTCGAGCATCTTAAGTTTGTTGTCCGGTGCAAAACCAGGCAATACACGCGAAGCGTGATAGTCGTCAAAAAGTTTTCCACCAAACTCAAGATAAAGCTTTTCAAAAGCGTCAATGCGCTCCTGAATGTGCTCTGACTGAAGCTTTAAGTATTTCTTAGAATCAAAACCAATCTGTGCCATAATTCCCCACAAAAAATTCCGGCGGCCCAAACCGCCTTACTAAATATTCACTTAGATTGCAGCAAGACCTTTGTCGATGTCTGCAATAATATCATCTACATTTTCAAGACCGCAGCTAAAACGAACCATTCCGCCGTCAATACCTGCGGCAACAAGCTGCTCGTCTGTAAGCTGGCGGTGTGTTGCGCTTGCCGGATGAAGAACACAGGTGCGGATATCTGCAACATGAACTTCGTCGCAGGCAAGTTCAAGAGCGTCCATAAAACGAACAGCAGCAGCGCGTCCACCTTTGATGCTGATAGTAATTACGCCGCACGTTCCGTCCGGAAGGTATTTTTTTGCGCGCTCATAATATTTGTCGCCTTCAAGTCCAGGATAAGTAACCTTTGCAATCTTATCGCTCTTCTTAAAATACTCTGCAACTTTGCGCGCATTTTCGCAATAGCGCTGCATGCGCACCGGAAGAGTTTCAAGGCCGAGGTTCAAATAGAATGCACTCTGCGCTGCAGGATAACATCCAAAGTCTCTCATCAACTGTGTACGGGCCTTTACGATGTAAGCTGCCTTTCCAAAGTCTCCGACATAGCGGAGTCCATGATAGCTTTCGTCAGGTTCAACCATATCAGCAAACTTGCCAGTCTTTTTGTAAGCCGCTTCCCAGTCAAAGTTACCAGAGTCAACGATTGCACCACCACCCTGTACAGCGTGACCGTCCATGTATTTTGTAGTTGAATGAACAACAATGTCAGCGCCCCATTCAAACGGACGACACAAAACAGGAGTTGCGAAAGTATTGTCTATAATAAGAGGAAGATTATTGTCGTGAGCGGCCTTTGACCATGTTTCAAAATCAAAAACAGTCAATGCAGGGTTTGCGATTGTTTCACCAAAAATACATTTTGTATTAGGCTTAATTGCCTTGCAGATTTCGTCATATGAAGCGTCAACGTCAACCCAGATACATTCAATACCAAGCTTTTTGAGTGTAAAACCAAAGAGATTGATTGTTCCGCCATAAATGCTCGAAGAAGCGATAAAGCTGTCGCCTGCACAGCAAAGATTTAAAACAGAAAGAAGACTTGCAGCCTGTCCGCTTGAAGTAAGCATACAACCGATTCCACCTTCAAGATCTGCAATCTTTTTTTCTACAGCGTCGCATGTAGGATTTGCAAAACGAGAGTACATAAACTCTGTCGGCTTGTCAAAAAGGGCTGCAACATGGTCGCAGCTGTCAAATCTATAGGTTGTACTCTGAACGATAGGAATTGTTCCAGGCCCGCCGTTTTCTGGTTTATAGCCAGAATGCAAACATTTTGTCTCAAATTTCATATTTGTGCTCCCAAAGCATTTTGTTTTACAAGGGAACAGTATATTCAATTTAAGGCATTTTTTCTAGGGGGTATTTACTTAACAATCCTTTCGATTTCTTCTGCAAAAATTATTTTATAACCCTTTTTTAAAATGGCTTCGCGCTTTTCGCTTTCAAGATTGTCTTCTAAGAAAACGATGTTTCCGTCGCCCTTAAGACGTTCGTAAATTACACCGCCGCCGTCATATATACGTTTGACAAGGTTAAGCGCACGATCTAAATCAGTAAATACCGTTTTGTTAAGTTCAAACTTCTGGCCGACATAAGTTTTTCTGATTGGATTTGGCGAGCGCTTTGTATAAAATGCCTTGATTTTTGTCATCATTTCTTTTTTGTACTGGCGCTCTTCCATCTGTTGGGCAACCTGTTCAACCGAAACAAAAAGGCCCTTGTTTTCCTTCATCATTTCTTCAGCAGTTTTTCCCTTCTGCTCGCAGACCTTTTTAAAGACCAGCATCGTCGCCATAGCATCATCGACACTCTTATGCGACTCAAGCTGAGACAAATCGCATTCCAGAAATTCGGCCCACTCAAAAAGTTTTTTCTTTGTATCAAAAGTCTGGTTCAAAAGATTCTGGACATCAAAGGCGCGGTACATGATAAGATCCTTGTAATAACGCTCGCATGCGCTGTTTACAAAACCGACATCATTTTCTACAGCAAAGCCTGCGACATAAGTATTTCCGTTTGAAAAGAGTTTTTTTATGCGCTTGTAATAGGATTCAAAATTCGGCTTTGCCCTGAAGTAGTCTTTTGAATAAGCAAGCTGGCATTTATTTTTTGGGCTGAATAAATACCAGTCAAATTCTGTTTCTGGGTTCATTACGATGTCATCTTTTTCGATAACATTAAATTCATCGTCGCAAAGAACATAACCGAGCGAACAGATTTTTCCGATACCGTCAAAACAGTTTGCACATTCACAGTCAAAAAATAAAAATGTCTTATGATCCATAAATTCCTCTTAAAAACGGCACTGCTGCACAAGCAAAATGCGGCGACCGCAATAAAACTACCTTACTTCATAGAATACAATATTTTCCTGATTACCGCAAACCACACGACACACATGACGCCCGCGTTCGAGCGGAAGATGTGCAAAAAACGGCCGTCTTATCTGCGTATAAAATCTGTCATCAACGTAAATATCAAGCACATCACTTGTGCCACCGCTGACTTCAAGATTTAAGACCTGCGCAGTTTGCGAAAAATCATTTATAAAGAAACGCGAGTCATTTCTCGGGTAAACAATTTTAAGTTCTGAATCAGCGTAAGAAATTTTTCGTGAACTTTTCTCATAACGTGAATCATTGAGCCTCAGCCAGTTTTGATATTGTTCCGGATAAGAAACAACCTTGCGGCCATGAACTCTTTCATGCCAGGTGCAGTCTCCAAGTTCATCACCCTCGCGTACATATTCAAAAACTGAAGTCTCACAAAGCTCCGTCGCCTTCATGCCCGACAATGGACAAACTGCAACCTTTTTATAATGTTCTGGCTCCGGAATCAAAAGGCTTTCTTCATCATCAAAACGTTCAAGATAATCAAGAATATTTTTTGCAACCCAGGCAGGAAGAGAACTTCCGGTTTTACCGATGACAGTCTCACCGGAAAAATTTCCCATCCAGACGCCGACGGCATAACGCGGCGTTGCGCCTAATGCCGTAATGTTTTGAAACTGATTAGAAGTTCCTGTTTTAAAAATTGAAGGATAGTCAGTCTGGAAAGTCTGATAATATCCAAAGCCTAAAGAGCGTGCACTTTTATCAGACAGGATAGAAGCAATAAGACGAGAAGTATCTGTGCTGTAAATCTTTTCTCCTTTTGCATGAGGACCTTTCTGCCGTACACTCAAAGGATTTCCATTTTTTTCATTAAAAAACGAAAGCGGAATATAATTTCCGTCACGTACAAAAACTGTAAATGCCGGCAAAAATTCATTCATCGAAACTTCGCATGCACCAAGTGCCATTCCAAGATTCATTCTCTCTGCATTTTCACGAACCTTACTTATATGAAGCTCTTCAAGTTTATCAGCAAACGTCTCTATTCCAAGTTGATCCAAAAGATAAACCGCAGGAATATTTAAGCTTGATGCAAGACTTACTCTAAGACGAACAGGGCCGTAAAAACGATTGCTGAAATTAAGCGGAACATAAGCCTTGTCTTCTCCAAATTCCATTGGAACATCCGGCAAAACTGTTGTCGGCTTTACAATTCCTTTTTCAAGTGCAAGCGCATACAAAAAAGGTTTGATGCTCGACCCAGGCTGATTTTTAAATCGCACTCCGTCTATCTGTCCGGAATTTTCTTCGTCATAAAAATTACTGTTACCGACCCATGCAAGAACGCCGCCGGTTTTTACATCCATTACAAGAATACTGATATTAGAAATACGGCTGTCAACAGCCTGATCCATTGCCTTAAGTGCCATGTCCTGAGCATAAGACTGCACATCCATATTTGCAGTTAAAACAACCTCATATGGATTTTTTCCGGAGTTCTCAAAAAAATTATTTTCTTTAAGATACTGCACAAGATGAGGCATATAAAACGGATAAACATATTTTTTTTGCGGACTGTATAAAGAAGGTCGGCGAGGAATTTTTGAAAGCGTTTCAATTTCGCTGTCTGATAAATCCGAAAGCTCCTTTGCAAAATAAAGACGGCTTGCAGACATTATTCCTTCTACGTTGTTTCCAAAAGGAATTGAATTAAGATAAAGCTCAAGAATTTCGTTTTTAGAAAAGCGCGCTTCAAGCATCAATGCACAGAAAGACTCATTTATTTTTTTTAAGATTGTGCGGCGCACATTTACATTAAATTTATTTTCCTGATTTTCATAAGAATTGTTAATCATCTTTGCAAGCTGCATCGTTATAGTTGATGCGCCGCTTACATTTTTTTGATTTGCCGTATTCTGAAAAAGCGCGCGACCGGCAGAAATAAAATCAATTCCAAGATGAAAATAAAAGCGTTTGTCCTCTTCTTTGATAAAAGTCTCTTTTATTTTTTCAGGAATCTTTTTTACGCTGATATATTCACGGCGCAGTCCGTTTGAAAGAGGAGTAACCTGAATAAGATTATGAGCGCTGTCATAAACCCGCGTGCTGAATTCTCTGTTCAAAAAAAATTCCAGCTGCTTATATGGCAACAGCGCAAGCGTAAGATGAACAGCTGTAATCACTGCAAGTACAATAATTACAGCCTTCATCTTTTTATTTAGAACTATCTTCATTATTTAATGATAAAGAGATAGCCGTCGCTTCGACCAAATATTTCTGGTTCATACATACATTCAGCAGTAACTGGAGGGGTTGGATAAACCCCCTTGCGTGATGCACGCATTTTTACAGTATATTCTGTTGTACCGTATCCCAAGTAATTATTAAAGAACTGAGCTTCGTTATCATAGAAGTATGAATAATTATCAGAATAATATTCCCAGTCCCAATCCCAGTCACCCCAGTAATCGTCCCAGTCAGAATATGTTCCGTGAGAACCGTTACCAGTATCGCCGGATGTATTTTTACTTGCACCTGTACTTAAAGTTGAATCGACAATTTCTGCACCCGATGGAACAGGAAGACGAACTGCAACAAAGTTCTTTGAATGGCTCTTAACAACGCTTACCTTAACTGTATAAGTTTTTCCAGATTCCAGAATTATTACCTTTGAATCAGGCGAAACAGTTGTGACAGAGTTTCCTTCTTCATCAACGATTGAGTAAATTACTTCAAAGCCTTCGTCGCGGGCTGCGCACAATTCATCAGGAATTGCATAATTCATCTGAACTGTGTAGTAGAGAGAGCCTTTACCTTCCTTTGTAAATTCAATATCAACCGGAACATTGCGCGGAACAGACTTTAATGTAGGTCCATTAAATGAATGTGCTGTAACAACAGGCTTTGCTCCAAGTCCCTTAAAATTACCCTGAGCAAGAACCTGACCTGCAGAATCCTGTTTTACAATTGCAGTTGAAACAAAATCAAGAGATTCAAGTTTTCGCTCTTTGATCAAAGTATAGATAGATTCAAATACACGCGCAGTTGTTGCAGTACTCTGCCAGTAACCAGATTTCTGTTTCTGTAAAAGAGTGAACAGAACTTTATCAACAAGCTGATCACTTGGTTTTAATTCAACAAAGAGCTGCAAAATTGCACCGAGCGCTTCTGAATCATTATCATACATTCCGTAGCAGTAACCACAGTAGTAATCATTGTATCTGTCGATTGAAACTGAACGATTATGTACTACGATATTCTTTCTGATAATATCTGCAATTTCTTTTGCACGCTTTTTAGAAGTTGAATCCTTCTTTTGTCTATATGCAAGACCTGCATAGCCCATTGTTGTAAGAGAAGCCTTACTATCTTTTGCAACAATAGATTTGTAAATCTTATCAAGACCTGAGTCTAATGAATTATCTCCCAAAAGACTGAATATGTAACATGCATAAGCCGAGTATGAATTTTCCCAATGATGATTACTCTTGTTAAACTCATAAGACAAATAACTCTTTAATGAATTAATATCATAGCCTATTTCCTGCACAGTATATCCGCGTTCTTTTGCAAGATAGTACATGTGTGCAAATCTAAGCGAAACGTATGGGCTTGCGTAACCACTTCCAGGCCAGTACGGGAATGCACCGCTTGAATGCTGTTCACTTTTTACCTTTGCAAACCAGCTTGTAATTACTTTGCGAGGATCATCAACCTTGCTCTTAAGTCCAAAGGTATCGATGTAGTCACCAAAAATAAGAAGCGGCCATATTCTAGAAGACTGCTGTTCAAGACAACCATAAGGATAATTGAATACATATTTTACAGAAGATCCGAGCAAACCAATCTGAGTTGGATCAAGTGTAATTTCAATTGTTCCCATTCCGTCTTCTACCCAGCTTGGAATAATTACGCTTTCTGACTCAAAAAGTTTTTCGTTCTTAGTAAAGTTTTCTGAACCTACAACTCCGGTTGTCGTTACAGTCTCATAAGTATAAGGTTTTTCGATAAGTATTGGTGAAATTAATCTTTCGTTTAAGAGAGCAGATTTTACTTCGTAAACAAGCTCAACGTTTCCGGCAGCAAGAGCGGCAACATTAAAGTAAACAGGAACAGTTTTACCTGCCGGCACTGTTACAGTAGCCGACGCCGCGCCGTCAATGACAGCATCTCCGGCAACCGTTAAAAGACCTTTTTCTGCATCTTCTTCATAAGTCTTTTGTGGTGCGCGTATCGAAACATTAATTGTTACCTTCTGAGGTTTTTCATCAAGGTTAGTTACAATTACACCAGACTCAGCAGTATCGCGCACTCTGAGACGGCGCGGCTGAACAGACTGTACGTTAATCGGATTCTGTACCTGAACTTCAGACTCTTCTATAGCAAACTGATTACCATCAATTCCAAATACAGTTACACGATAAGTTGTAAGAGAATCCGGAAGTTTAAATGTTACCTTTGCCTTTCCGTTTTCATCCGTTAAAATCATCGGCTCAAATAAAGCAGTCGGTCTAAAGTCTTTTCGTTCAGCAGATTTTTCACTATCTCCTTCATCCGAATCTCCACCCTGCAAAGTCTTTACCTTGTAAGTAACAGGATCCATAAGATAAGAACGAGAGTCACCACCAATAACAGCAAGCGGATATCTGTCTATATCATAAAAGAATTCAATCGGATTCTGAACATGATAGTTGATAAGATCTACTACGGCACGGTCTACAACCATTACAGTAAGTTCAGAGTTCTTTACAGGAACACCGTCTTTTTTTGCTTCAAGCTCAAGTGTGATCTGACTTCCTGGACGATAAGAGTTTTTGTCAGCAGTTACCTTAACATCATAGCGCGCATGATTTAAATCAATTTTAACTGCACAGACACCGTAATAACCGTGCGGCTTTCCAAGATCAACTTCTCCATATTCATGTGTAGGCTGACCTTTGCGTACAGAATAAGAACTGATTGAAACATAGAAGACCGGCAGATATTCTTTTTTTACAGGAATTTCAATTGTTGAACATGAACCTGTTATATGACGTACTTCGCTTGAATAAATTGTATCGCGTTCAATCGTAATTAAGTAATCGCCTTCTGTAAGCGGAGTCTCCAAAAGAAGTTTTGCAGTCTCACCATCTTTGTAAGAATCTTTATCTGGAGTAAGTCTCAATGAATATGCGTTTTCAGAATCAAACCAGCTGTAATCACTTCCGGTTACATAGAAACTTCTTTCTGTCTTGATGTGGTTGTTATTTTTGTCAGTTGCAGTGAATTCAATTGTATAAAAACCTGCATGCTCAGGCGTAAACGAAACAGAACCTTTTGAACTTGATGCAACAGAACCAGAAGTTACATCTTCTGATACACGATGCCAGCTTGAATAAATTCCATCTACACCATCTTCGTCTGTGTAAGTCCAGTAAGTTCGTGAAATCTTATAATTAATTTTTCCATTTACAAGAGAAGCATCTGCATAAGTTCCATCCGGCTTAAACAAAACAAACGGAATATCTACCTTTTGTTTTGTACTTGGAAATCCCTGAGTAAAACGTTTGATTGCTCCAATATAGAAAAGACCAGGGTGAACAATTTTTCTTGCGCCTGTAAAAATTCTCTGATTAGAAATATCTGTTACAGAAATTTCTGCATTGTACAGTGTTGCCTGTCCTTCTGCATCCTGCGATGTAGGACACTGAATTCTTGTAACACCAGAATCAGAAACCTTACCATTTGCCTCAGAAATAACCTGTGCATAGTGGTCATTGCCTAACGGACCAAAAACATAATTCTGTGCTTCTGGTACAGGAGGAATATAATCAACCGGCTGCTTATACCAGGTTGCATAATAAGATGCACCGGTTAATGCACCACCTGCAAGATAAGATGCACTCAATTCTGCAGTAATAGTATCACCGTTATAATTTGTAACATCCGGGAATTTTGCACTTGTCTGGAATTTTGCTTTTTCAAAATAAGCAACTGTAAAATCTTCGCGAGAAATATATGATCCGCCGTTATAATAACAAAGTGAATAATTACCCGGCTTTAAATCTTTAGGAAGATCAAAGCTTCCATAAAAACCACCAGATGCAGAAAGGGTTCCCGAGATTCTTCCGTATTCTTCATCATCATCCCATGAACGTTTTTCAAGTCTAACTTCGTATGAACCAACTTCTGTTTGAAGTCCATCACGAGTCAAAATACGTGCAACACCTCTAAAGCTTACAGTCTCACCCGGCTTATAAAGACCGCGGTCTGTAAACATAAAAGTGATATGATTGTATTTTTTATATGCACTATTAGGGCTTTCAGAACTAACACCAGAACGCCATGGATAATGATTATCGATATTATATGTAACCTTATCATTTCCTTTTCTTACAAAGATTGCAGTATCGTAAGAATACGGAGCACCGGTTTTACTTGCGTCATATTTAATTTCTGCAATTCCATCTTTTCCGGTAACACCGCTTGCCATACAGAAACTTTCAATATTATCTACATTGTTATATTTGTATGCATCATTCACGTATAAAAAGACTTCTGCACCTTCTACCGGTGTATTATCAGAAAGCTTTCTTACCATTGCAACAACACTGTCATAACCTGCACGCGCTGTTACACCAAGATCTGTAACCTGAATCGTTGTCGTTCTTACAGAAGTAACATCATCATAATATTTTGACGACCACGGACTCCAGTTGTGTGTTTTTGCAACTGCTGAAAGCTTTACAAAACCAAGCCCCTGTTTTAAATATGGATCAAGATCAACAAGCTGAAGATGCATTTTGTTATCAAGAACATTATCAAATCTTGTTAAATCTCCTCTTACAATAAAATCTTTTCCATTTATATAATGGGAATCAAGAGGATCTTCTGTAGACTCAACTTTATATCCGCCGTCCAAAAGATTCTGATACTCATAAATAAATTTGTGCGGAAACTGTGCTTCAAGAATTTTGTTTCCATTATCAAGTGATTTTAAATAACTTGCTGCTTTTGGAACTTCAAAGTAATCTTCATCTTCACTTTCAAGATACTGACCAAATCTATCTCTTAAGCCTGTCTTTACTGTTACATAATACTTAGTGTCATAATCAAGAGAAAGTCTGTCAATGCAGACACTCTTACCGCTTACAATAATATTCTGCGGATCAATTTTTACAGAAGGAGAAAAAACAATATTCTGCATAACAGTTGACTTATCTACACTCTGATTAAAATTGATTTCAAGTCGCATTGAACTTGGATAAAAATATCTGCGTGTTGTATGGAAAGGTCTTAAAGTATAATAATAATCTTTTACTCCAGAAGTTGTGGTAATACAAATCTCTTCATTCTTACCAAATTTTTTATTTATTTTAAGATAGAACAGATTTGAAATTTCAACAGGCTTGTACTTTGTTTTTCCATCATCATAATAACTGCTTACCGCTGTCGCAGTATACACAGCATTCTCTTTATTACCATCAAGTACAGAAGTCATCTTAGAAAAAGTTTCTGCGGATATGCGTGAATTTACTCTGACAATTACATCGCCTGCATATTCCAGTGGAACACCTGATTCATGAGAATAATAAATTGTGCGTTCAAGATTTCTTCCTGGCATGATGTCCATGATACGAAGATCTTCTGCCTTTGTTACAAAAACAACATCTCCGCTGATTTTTTTCCCATCAGTACTTTTTAAATCTTTATTAACTGTAATTGTATAAACCTTAGAAGGATCAAGAGGTTCAGAAGGAATAAAATTAAGCTGGCGTGTTCCGTTCCAGCGATACTTACCCTTTACAGGAGGATCAATCGTAAATACATCGCTTTTATCAATCGGAACAGAAAGTGCACTTAATTCTTTTACAGGAAGGCTGAACGTTACATAAAATTCTGGATTAACAACACGTGCAGGAACATAATCCTGAGGGCCCCACATAATTACCTTTAACGGATCTTTATTCTTTTTCTTTTTTTCTTTTGAAGACTCTGTACTCTTTTCTACAACAGAGTTAAGGGCAGCAACAGCGGAGCTCAAACTATTTCGTCTTACGCTGTATTTAATTTTGTAGTCTGCAAGCTTTTTAATTTCTGGATTTGAAGAAGACTTAATATCTTCTTCTGCCTGCTTGCGATAATCTTCTTTAAGTTCGCTAAGATATTTTTCTGCTTCTTCTGCTGAAAAATTCTGCTCAACAGCAGCAGTCTGTGCCAGTGCAGATGATTTTTGCTTACATCCGGAACAAAGCATTACTGCGGCAAAAACAAAAAGTAAGTTTTTTAAATTAAACTTCTTTAACTTCATGGGTAGCCTCCTGAAAACCGCAAAAGCGATTCTCTAAAAGACTATCATTTAAAACGATGCTATACAATAAGCGCAATCAGATACACAATAAGCGCACAAAGCCATGCAACAGCGCACTGCCATACAACAACCGCACCTGCAGCTTTAGTTCCAAGCTCTCTTTTAATAGAAGCAATCGCCGCAACACACGGAACATATAAAAGACAGAACACAAGCATACTTAACGCAGACGGAACTGACAAAACCTGCGAAACAGGAACACTTGCAAATAAAATTTCCAGAGTTGAAACAACGCTTTCTTTTGCCATAACTCCGGTTACAAGAGCCGTAACAAGACGCCAGTCGCCAAGACCAATCGGAGCAAAAATCGGAGCAATAAATCCAGCCACTTTTGCAAGAATACTTGAATCAATATCTGTCGTCATGTTAAACGCCAGATCAAAGCTCTGCAAAAACCAGATTACAATTGTCGCAATAAAAATAACGGTAAATGCCCTGTACAAAAAGTCCTTTGCCTTTTCCCACAAAAGCTGACAGGTATTTTTTACAGTAGGAAGTCTGTAATTTGGAAGCTCCATTACGAACGGAACCGGCTCGCCTTTAAACAAAGTTCCCTTAAATAAAAACGCAACAAAGATTCCGATTATAATGCTGAATATATACAATCCCGTCATCATAAATCCACCATACTTTGGAAAGAACATGCTGATAAAAAATGCATAAATCGGAAGCTTTGCAGTACAGCTCATAAACGGCGTAAGTAAAATTGTCATGTTACGGTCGCGTTTAGAAGGAAGGGTCCTCGTTGCCATTACAGCAGGAACAGTACAGCCAAAGCCAATCAAAAGCGGAACAATACTGCGGCCCGAAAGTCCAATCTTACGTAAGAGTTTATCCATAAAGAATGCAACGCGCGCGATGTAACCAGAATCTTCCAGCAGCGACAAAAAGAAAAACAGCGTTACTATAATCGGCAGGAACGAAAGAACACTTCCGACACCCGCACATATTCCGTCTATCACAAGAGAATGCAGTACCTCGTTAACCGCAGTCTTTGTCATCAAAGCATCAAGCGCGCCGACAAGATAATCGATTCCCTTTTCAAGCAACTCTTGAAAAAACGCACCGATTACATTAAAGGTTAAAAAGAACACAAGCCCCATTATCCCGATAAAGAACGGAATCGCAGTGTATTTACCTGTAAGCACCTGGTCAATCTTGCGGCTGCGCTTTAGTTCTTTGCTTTCATGCGGCTTTACTACCGTGCGGCGACAAAGCTTCTTTATAAATGAAAATCTCATATCTGCAATCGCAGCAGCGTGGTCAAGACCGCGTTCTTCTTCAAGCTGGAGCAAAATATATTCAAGCATAACCTGCTCGTTTTTAGAAAGATCAAGCTGCTTTAAAATAAGCTCATCGCCTTCTACGATCTTTGTCGCCGCAAATCTTACAGGGATGTTTTTCTTTTCTGCATGGTCTTCAATCAAGTGCATTACCGAATGAATTGCTCTGTGCACAGGAGCATCCGTGTCCTTGTCACAAAAGTCAGTTCTACCCGGACGCTCCTGATATTTTGCAACATGCATTGCGTGTTCAATAAGCTCGTGAACACCTTCATTTTTATTTGCGCTGATCGGAACAACAGGAATTCCGAGCATCTCTTCCATTGCGTTAATCTTAATTGTTCCACCGTTACCTTTAACTTCGTCCATCATGTTCAAAGCTAAAACCATAGGAACATCAAGTTCCATAAGCTGCAACGTAAGATAAAGATTTCGCTCGATATTCGTTGCATCGACAATATTAATAATGCCGGTCGGATGTTCATCAAGAATAAACTGACGGGACACAATTTCTTCGGCCGTATAAGGACTGAGTGAATAAATACCAGGAAGGTCTGTCACAAGCGTATTAGGATGCTCTTTAATTGAACCGCTTTTTCTGTCTACTGTAACGCCCGGAAAATTTCCGACATGCTGGTTACTTCCTGTAAGCTGATTGAACAAAGTTGTCTTACCGCAGTTCTGATTTCCGGCAAGAGCAAAGGTAAGAACTGCATCTTTTGGCAAAGGGTTTTCGCCTTCTTTTACGTGGAATTTTCCGGTTTCACCAAGACCCGGATGATCGACATTTAATACTTCGTCAGACGAATTTTCAAAGGAGCCGTTTTCACTATTAATTTCCTTATAAGGCTTGTCGATTTTTATTTTTGCAGCATCTGCAAGTCTGAGTGTAAGTGAATAGCCGTGAATCAAAAGTTCCATCGGGTCACCCATCGGCGCAAACTTTGTAAGCTTAACCTTTGCACCAGGGATAACGCCCATATCTAAAAAATGCTGGCGAAGCGCACCGCTTCCACCTACTGTTTTTATGACAGCAGTTTCACCAGCCTTTAATTCCTTTAGTGTCATTTTTTTGTCCCTATGCTTTTATTATATCACAGCTTCTTTACAAATAACACTCGTATTGCATTAAGCACACACAAAACCATAACGCCGACATCAGCAAAGATTGCAGTCCACATATTACTGATACCAACAGCACCTAGAACAAGACATGCAAACTTTACGGCAAGTGCAAACGAAATATTCTGATAAACGATGCGCATACATTTTTTTGCAATGCGGATTACCTTTGCAATCTTTAAAGGATTATCGTCCATCAAAACAACATCACTTGCTTCAATGGCGGCATCACTTCCGAGCGCCCCCATAGAGATACCGGCATCTGCTCGCGACAAAACCGGCGCGTCATTTATTCCGTCGCCTGCAAATGCAAGGTTTTCATTTTTTGATTTTGCATTCAACAGTTCTTCAACCTTTGCAACTTTATCCTGCGGCAAAAGTTCGTAATAAACTTCATCAATTCCAATTTCGCGCGCTACCTGTTCTGCAACAGAACGTGCATCTCCTGTAAGCATTACATTCTTTTTAATACCAAGGTCTTTAAGACGACGGATTGCTTCTTTAGCATCAGGCTTTATCATATCAGAAATTACGATGTGGCCTGCATACTTTTCTTCAATCGCTACGTGAACAATTGTTCCGACGTGATGACATTTTGTAAACTCAATGCCTTCACTGCTCATCAGTTTTTCATTACCGATTAAAACTTTTTTTCCGTCAACAACTGCGCTGATTCCATGGCCGCTTATTTCTTTTACATCGCTCACGCGGCTTTGATCGATTTGCTTTCCATCAATGCAGTAAGCGCGCATAAGACTTTTACTTATCGGATGATTTGAATAACTTTCTGCAAGCGCTGCAATTTCCAAAAGCTTTTCGTCTTCCATAATACCGTGATGGACGCCTGTTACTTCAAACACACCTTTTGTCATTGTACCTGTCTTGTCAAACACAAGATACTTTGTGCGAGAAAGCACTTCCATATAATTGGAACCTTTAATTAAAATTCCATTACTTGAAGCACCACCGATTCCGGCAAAGAACGTAAGCGGAATACTTATCACAAGCGCACACGGACAGCTTATTACAAGGAATGTAAGCGCACGGTAAATCCATATATTCCAGTCCGGCGCTGCTTTAAAAATAAACATCTGCACGCATGGAGGAATTACGGCAAGCACAAGAGCCGCACCACAGACAGCCGGCGTGTAATATTTTGCAAACTTTGAAATAAAATTTTCTGAACGGGATTTTTTTGAACTTGCGTTTTCAACAAGCTCTAAGATTTTAGAAGCAGTCGACTGACCAAATTCTTTTGTAGTTTGAATTTTTATCAAACCCGAATTATTAATACAGCCGCTTGAAACTTCATCTCCGGCTTTTACTTCGCGCGGAATGCTTTCGCCGGTTAAGGCACTTGTATTAAGAGTTGTGCATCCTTCTGTAATAATTCCATCGATTGGAATTTTCTCTCCAGGACGAACAACGATTATGCTTCCAACCTTTACTGTATCCGGGTCAACTGTTTCTGTACTGCCATCGTCTTTAAGAATATTTGCAGAGTCCGGACGAATATCCATCAGCTCAGAAATATTCCGGCGGCTTTTACCGATTGCAATTGACTGGAACAATTCGCCAATCTGATAAAAGAGCATTACTGCAACGCCTTCTGTATATTCACCTAAAGCAATCGCTCCAACTGTCGCAACCGCCATCAGAAAATTTTCATCAAATGGTTTTAAGTTAATTACACCCTTAAAGGCCTTAATCAGAATGTCATAACCGATTACAAGATATGGAATAAAAAATAAATAGAATTTTATTTTTTCTGGAACTGGAATTAATAAAATTGCCGCAATCAAAATAATCGAAGCAATTATACGAACAAAAACTTTCTTCTGTTTTTTATTCATCAATTTCGATTTCACAGTCATCCTCTACTTTTCTACAGTTCTTTAAAACCTGCTTCATAACTTTCTTTTCGTCTGCTCCCTCTTCAAATTCAACAGTCATCTTTAACATCATAAAGTTTACAACTGCATCCTTTACGCCCTCTGTCTTTTTTGCAGCCTCTTCCATCTTTGCCGCACAGTTTGCACAGTCTACTTCAATTTTATATGCCTTTTTCATTTTAAAACCTCTTATCTTTGCAGCCAGCCTCAGCACCACACAAATGCCGCGCATTTTAATGCACGACTAGTCTGCTTCGTTTATATGTGAAAGTCCGCATTCAATAATGAGCGCAACATGGTTGTCATCAAGTGAATAACGAACTTCTTTTCCTTCTTTAGTTCCCTTTACAAGTTTTGCACTGCGGAGAACACGCAGCTGATGAGAGACAGCCGAAACACTCATTCCAAGAATCTCAGCAAGCTC
>JAILNY010000143.1 GCA_024691105.1 Treponema sp.
ATTATACTGTTTTACAGCTTCGGGTATTTTTTCTTTAAGTATTATCATAATTCAGGAGCAATCATTTTTTTTCCCTAATCATATTGCTATAAAATCCATAATTTGCTATTATATAATATCTAACCCCCTTGAAGCTGTGTATGCAGCTTCCATGACCATAAGGAGAATGTATGAGAAAGTATGAACTTATGACTATCTTCCCATTGGATGAAGATAAGTACAAGAAAGGTTCAGATGCTGTAAAATCTGTCCTTTCACAGTTTGGTGCCGAAATCGAAAAAGAAGAACCATTCGGCGATCGTGATCTTACCTACGTTGTTAAAAAACAGAAGAGAGGCCGCTTTGTTCTGTTTAACATCAAAGTAAACCCTGGAAAAATCGTTGAAATTGATACTCAGTTCAAGTTGAACCAGGATCTTATCAAGTACATGTTTGTACAGGTAGAAGAAAAATAAAAAAATCCATTATCTTTTTGTAAAGGAGTCTATTTATGACAGATGTAAACCGCGTTAACATTATTGGTCGTCTTACTCGTGACATTACTTCTGATGAACGTTCATTTGCATATCTTCCTAACGGAACTGCTAGAGCAAATGTCAGCATCGCTGTAAATAGAAGCCGTAAGCAGGGAGATCAGTGGGTTGATGAAGTAAGTTACTTTGATGTAACTATTTGGGGAAAGACAGCAGAAAACTTAAAACCTTATTTAACTAAGGGAAAACAGATTGCTGTTGACGGTTATTTAAGACAGGATCGTTGGGAAAAAGACGGTCAGAAAAACAGTCGTATCGTAATTATTGCTGAGAACGTACAGCTTTTAGGCGGAAAATCGGATAACGGTGGCGGATATGATCAGCCATCTGGGGGTTTTGCTCCGAAATTCCAGCCAAAACCAAGTTCTCCAATGGGCGGTATGCCGGGTCCTATGGATGATGTTCCATACGGAGAAGATAATAACTTCCCTGAAGATATTCCTTTCTAATTAACAGGAGATTAATATGTCAGACGAAACAATGGACATGCAGTCTGTAGAAGATAAAGATCAGTCAGTTATGGAAACAAACGAAGCTAATCTTGCTGGTGACGGACGTGAAGGAGAAGGTCGTGGTGCTCGTGGTAAGGGCAAGACTTTCTTTAGAAAAAAGGTTTGCCGTTTCTGTGCAAACAAAGCAAAAATTGATTACAAAGATGCAGACGGACTTCGCCGCTTTACAACAGAAAGAGGAAAGATTCTTCCTCGCCGCATCACTGGAACATGTGCAAAGCACCAGAGAGAACTTGCTCGCGAAATCAAACGCGCACGCAATATCTGTCTCTTGCCATTCGTTGCAGACTAATTTTTAATAAAATGGCATTGCGATCCAACTCCTGGTAACGCTATGCCTTAAAATAATAGGAGCTTGAAATGAAAGTTATTCTTAACGCAGACGTTAAACACCTTGGTGAAGAAGGTGATGTAAAGGTTGTTGCAAACGGTTACTACCGCAACTTCCTTTTCCCACGCAACCTCGCTGTACCTTACAACGAAGCAACAGTTGCTTACTTTGAAAGCCGCAAAGCAGAAATCGAAGCTAAAAAAGATGCTAAGAGAGCTGCTTCAGCAAGCCTCAAAGAAAAGCTTGAAGCACTTGCACTCGAAATCGTTATGCCAGCTGGAAACAATGGCAAACTTTATGGTGCTGTTACTTCACAGACTGTTATGGACCTTCTTGCAAAACAGGGTTACGAAATTGAACGTAAGAAGATTGAAATTCCTGGACTTACAATTAAGTCTACAGGTAACTACAAACTTACAATCAAACTTTACGAAGCACAGACTGCAGAAGTTCATCTTTCTGTAAAAGCACAGGAAGAAAAACCAGAGCAGGGTGCTGATAAAAAAGCAGAAAAGAAAGCTGAAGAACCAAAGGCAGAAAAAGCTGAATAATTTTTCTTTTTCTTGATGCAAAAGCCGGGTTCAGTTGGGCCCGGCTTTATTGTCGATAATTATTAATTAAAATTAAAAAACAGGAGAGAATGCATGACAGATTTAAAAGATAAAGTTCCGCCACATAATCTTGAAGCAGAACAGGCAACACTTGGAGCTCTTTTACTTGATTGGGATGCATTGTCAAATGTTGTTTCATTACTTGATCCTGAAAAATTTTATTCTTATCAGAATAAATTAATTTACCAGGCAATGATTTCGCTTTTTAGACAGAATATTCACGGCGATACACTTGCTTTAATAAATGAACTTACAAAAAGTGCAAAGCTTGAAGAGGCTGGGGGAGCAGCATATATTGCATCTCTTACAGATCTTGTTCCTACCGCAGCCAATGTAGAATTTTATGCAAAAATAGTTTTAGACCAGGCAACACGACGCGAGCTTATAAGAATTTCACATGAATTAAAGGCAAGCTCGTACGACGAAACAAAAGAAAGCCGCAGTATTATTGAAGATGCAGAAAAATTAATTTTTACTCTTTCAGATAAAAATCAGACAACACACGTTTACGGCATGCAGGAAATTGTCAATGAGACAATCAATAAAGTAAACGATCACTATAAAAACAAAAGTTCATTTACCGGAATTCCGACAGGCTTTGGTGTTCTTGATACAATGACAAGCGGATTCCAGAACTCAGAATTGATTATTCTTGGTGCGCGACCTTCTATCGGTAAGACCGCAATGGCCCTTTCTATGATGGAACATATTGCAATCGATCAGAAAATTCCATGCGGATTTTTCAGTTTGGAAATGTCTGCCGGAATGATTGGACAGCGTCTTTTAAGTCAGGTAGCCCGCGTTCCTGGTCATAAATTAAAAAGCGGTATGCTTAGAATTGATGACTTTAATAAACTTCAGGATGCAGCAGGCCGCTGTTATCAGGCACCGCTTTATGTTGTCGATGTTCCAAACATGCCTCTTTTGGATTTAAAGGCAATGGCTCGACGCCTTGTTGTAAACCAGGGAGTTAAAATCATCTTTATTGACTATATAGGATTGATTTCTACAGACAGTCCAAACAGTCAGGTCTGGGAACAGGTTTCTGAAATTTCAAAATCGCTTAAGGCCTTGGCTCGCGAATTAAACATACCGATTGTAGCACTTTGTCAGGTTGCCCGTGACGCAGAAGGCGCCGAGCCGACATTGGCACAGCTTCGTGGGTCAGGCTCTATTGAACAGGACGCAGACGTTGTAATGTTCCTGCACCGCGAGCGTATCAAGACCGTAGAACAGGAACATGATCCTGTTCAGGATGCAAAACTTATCGTTGCAAAACAGCGTAACGGTCCTACAGGCGATGTTGAAATTCTCTTTCTTTCAAGTTATACAAAATTTGAAAACAAAGCGAGGGGTGAAGAGCAGTAAAACAAAGTACCTTCACTTATCGCGTTATTTTCCAACAGCTGTCAAATCAGAGGCCTTAAGAAGAACTGCTTTGTTTGCCTTTGTCGTTACAAAGAAGCCTTCAGGGCCTACAAAGATTGGGGTTGCAGGATTTACTTCAACCGGTGACTTTACAGTACACTCAAGCTTTGAGTTAAATTTTCCTACATAGTATTTGCCCTTATCATTGATTACACAGCAATACTCAGATCCATTCTGAATAAGTACAGAATTTTCTGCAATCTGTTCTTCTGATTCGCCGACAATCTCAAGACTGTCTTTATCAATCTGGACAAGTTTTACGGCAGCAGTATTTCCTGTCTGACCGGCAATTGCAATAAAGTTAGAACCGTCGCGGTAAGCGGTGCGGTTTCTGATAACCTTAACCGGAGAAGTTTTTAATTCTTCGTTTGTTTCGCGGTTTACCTTTACGATTGCTGAATAAAGATTTTTTTCATCTACAAGCTTAAGTGCATAAACTGCATTTGTTTCTTCTGCAATTTCTTTTGCAATTACTTCTTTCTGATCTTTTGCAATCTGAGTTCGCTCTGACTGTGCTTCTGACTGTTTTTTATCAGCCTTTTCCTGTTCTTTTTGAGCAGTCTTTTTTGACTCGTCAACTTTTTTCTGCTGCTCTTCTACTTTTTTCTGCTGTTCTTCTACTTTGCTCGTAGATTCAGCAGCGGCTTTTTTATCTTCATCAGCTTTCTTTTGAGCCTGTTTTGCTTCTTCCTGAAGTTTTTTATCGCCAGGATTTTCTTCTGCCTTCTTTTTAGCTTCGTCAGCCTTTTTCTGAGACTCTTCGGCAGTCTTTGTTTTCTGGTCAGCTTCTTCCTGCTTTTCTTTTAAATCTTTCTTTTCTTCCTTTAACTGAGTTTCTTCTTTAGTTGCCTTCTTTTGAGCATCCTGAGCCTTGCTCTGAGAAGAATCTGCTTCGCGCTCTTTTATGTCTACCATGTTTTTGCGCTGGTCAATTCCCTTGTCATCTTCTTCCTGCATAGATTCAACAACTTTTTTATCACTGATTACAGAGGTATCGATTGTACTTAAGCCCCCGTCAATGTCAGATAAAGGAATGACAATCTGCGAAGCACCTGCCCATTCCTTGTAAGAAATTGCAAGACCTGCTTTATCAGAAGTAAGATTATTAACTACAGCCTTTTTATATTTTTTTGAAAAATAATCAACATTACCGCGGTAAACAGCATTATAAACTGTAACAAATGTAGCAATTGTATATGCGTCGTCATATTTATATCCGTAAGCACTGCTCAAATAAGAAGCGATAATATGACGAAGGTTTCTGATATGATCAACAGAAGAATCTTTTCCGATTATAAAAATATCTGCATCGAGCAAATCAGTTCCATCGGATGTAACAGAGTGAATTACATAGTATCTATTAGAAGAACCAGCGGTTCCTGATTTTGTTTTATCAATTCCAGAAGCAAGGGAAGTACCGATTTCCTTAATCTGATCAAGTGTATCAACTTTTGTATGAGGACCTGTATAGTTTTCAAATACAATTGTCTGATTAGAAACAGAGCGAATCTCACTTTCGTTAACACCTTCTGCAAAAACAAACAAAGATGCTGTAAAAAAGAAAATTGTAGCTCCAAGAATTTTTTTAGCTGCAGAATATGATTTCATAAAAAATCCTCCCAAAAATTAATTATAATATTATACCATTACATATCTAAATCCGCAAGTTTTTGCATAACTGAACGGACAGTCTTTTTAGTTGATTCATCATATTGCGGATAAAACATTCCGCTTAAAATTGCTTTTCCTTTCTTTAAAAGAGCAGGGCGCCCCATAAAACGGCATATTTCATAGACTGCATTTGCAGCGGCGTCAAGAACCGCTTTATCCCTTGGACTTGTCCGTTTTACAAGAAGTTCTATCTGGTTAAGAATTTCACTTTCAGGGTCGTAAGCACATTCACTTACAGATTTTAACGCCCTGATTATAAGTGCCTTATCTTTTTCGTTTGCAATAAAATTGGCAAGCTCTGATTGAAAAAACTGCGACTGCAAAAGTGGAATCAATTTTAAAATATTTTCAATATCCATCGGAGTATATTCTATATCAAGTTTAAACGCAGTATCCTTTGTAATAAGAGATGCAGAGCTTTTGTCATAATAGTATGCATTTAAAGCATTTAAAACATTTTGCGAAATATAAAGCTCTTTAATTCCATAATTCTGCTGCTCTAAAGTTTTATAAACACTCTGAGAAAATTTATCAGAAAGAGGTCTTATGCCATCAGACTTTAAAAACTCTGAATACGAGTGAGAACCTGAAGCACGCAAATTTTCATTTACTTCTGAAACAGAAATAACTTTAAAAGCATTGAGAGTCCAGTTTTTAGCAAGAAATGCAATGTAACCTGTATCGATGTAAAAAAAATATTCCCAGGAATACTTTCCGGTTTTAGAAGGCATTTTAAGATTTTTTAGACACGTTCCTTTGCTGTTATATGCAACACAATTTTCTGAATCGTAAATAATATATTTGTCTTTTGAATTATATAAAGTTACGTTTGAAGAAGAAGAAAACTGCGGAACTAAAAAACTGCTTTCTGCAGTTCCTGTCTGATTATTTACAACTGCAAGATAAGAGCCCGGTGTATAGACAGCAGTTTTATCGCGGCTTATCTTATAGAAAACGGTTTTGTCAGTAAGGGTAAGCTTTTGATTTATCCATTTTGAATACGCTCCCGGCAAAAGATCCGGACTCTGGCCTTGCGGATCTTTCTTTACCGGTTGTGTTAGTTTTGCACTTTGTTCCGAACCATTTTTTTGAACAGAACACATTCCAAGCTGCCCGTTAGAAAAAACAAGCATTACTCCCTGAAATGTCTCAAAGGAATTAACGACTAAACCCTGAAAAATAATTTCTTCTAAAACAGTTCCATACGGACTTATTCGAAGGGCTGAGCTTTTCCCCTGATAAGTTATTTCAAGAAATGCAAGAATACTTCCGTCATTTAATGTTTTCAACTCCATGCCATTTAATGAGTCAACAGACATCGTCCATTTTAAAGCCCCACCGATTCCATAGCAGCAAACTTCATTTGCACCCTTGATAATTATTCTTCCGTCAAGACCAGAGCAGGGTGCACACAAAGGCGTAATGCTTAAGTCAACCTTCCATAATATTAAGCCCGAGGGATTTACAAGCAAAAGCTGATTTCTTTGTGTTATTACAATTACAAAACCTGATTGCGTTAATGTCATGTAATTGATTTTTGCACCCATATTTTTTTGCCATAAAAGCTGTCCGTTTTTTGAATAGCAGGCTAAAAGCCTAGACTCCTGAATTACAAGAAATCCATATTCATATAAAACAGGCTTAGAAGAAGGCGAGCCGCCTAAAACAGAAAACCAGCTTCGGTCAAGTTCATCAATTTTTACCTGGGCTGACATATCAATGCCCACATCTTCTGAAGCTATACGTAAACGAGAATCCGCCGAACCAGTCTGCGCAAAACACAAAAATCCAGTTAAAAACTGTACAAGGAAGCCTAGAAATGATATCAAGATGTATCTTTTTGTATACAAATTTCCCGGATAATTCAAAATTTTAAGCATTTTTATAGCTCCAGAAAGCAAAGGCTTTCTATATGGCTTGTCTGTGGATAAAAATCCAAAAGAAAAAGCTTATTTAATTTATAGCCTGCTTCGATTAGACACTGAACATCCCGCGCATTTGTTGCAGGATCACAGGACAAAAGTCTTATTACAGGCGGTTTTTGATTGCACAAAAAATCCATAACTTCTTTTTCTATTCCCGAGCGTGGAGGGTCAATTACGACTGCATCAAACATTCCGTTTGACTGAATAATTGAACTTGCATTTTCTTTAACCCATCTGGCGCCGCTTATGCCGTAAGACTCGTGATTTGTTCCTGCAAGATTCTGTTCTGCAAAAACGATTGCCGCCTTGTTATGTTCAACCAGTGTGACCTTATTAAATTTATCAGCAAGAAAAACAGAAAAAGTTCCGCAGCCGGAATACATATCAAGCACATTGTTACCTGACAAATCAGAGGTTATCAGATTGATTGTTTTTTCTAAAACTTCCAGGTTAGACTGAAAAAATCCCTGAACGTCAAAACTAATTTTTTTACCGCACAAGGTAACAGTTGAGCAGGTCGAAGGGTCAATCGTAATTCCGTTGTAGCGCGGTTTAATGTAATGCTTTATCTTTTTATTCTTTGGCTGATTATAGTCAATTTTTTTTGGTGGAACTGCAACAGTAAAAGAAGGCTCAGCTTTTGCAGAACCAAAAATATGACAGCGGCCCTGAGGTCGGCAATTGACAGGGGTATTTTTAAGATACTCATTTACAGAATTTTCTGCAACCGGACAATTATTTATAAAAACTTTTTCGTTAGATTTTTTTGCTTCAAGACAACCATCATGCAGCTGAAAACGTGCCCTGTAATTAAGAGGACTTCCGGTAACAGTCTGGATCTCAGGAATCTGAATTTTATTTCTTGTAAAGCAGTCAGATAAAATCTGTTTTCTAAGTTCAACCTGATAATCGTAATCTATATGCATCATATTGCAGCCGCCGCACAACTGATAATTAGGGCAGACTGGATCTATTCTTTTTGGAGACGCTTCATCGACAGAGATAATTTTTGCAACATCGTAATCTTTTTTTGAATCTGTAATTTCTATCTGGAGTTTTTCACCTGGAACAGCATAAGGAACAAAAATATTTTTTCCTTCATTTTTTGCTAAACAATTTCCCCCAAAAGTCATTTTATCTGTTATAATAGTAAGCATAAAAATATTATATCAAGAAATTATTTTTTTAGGGAGTACCTTTAATATGACCACTAAATCTTTTTTTCAGACAATGTCAGATGGAACTGAAGTTTGCGTAAACCGCTGGATTCCAGATGATGAAGCTAAAGCGATTATTGTAATTTCACATGGAATGGCTGAACATTCTTTGCGATATGACGGGACTGCATCTTTTTTTGCTGATGCAGGTTTTATCGTAAGTGCACACGACCATCGAGGTCATGGAAAGACTGCACAAAAACAGATTGAAAAAGGGCAGCCGGGCTTTGGCTATCTTGCTGATAAACACGGATACGAAAAAGTTCGTGATGATCTTTTAGAGGTGATTCAACAGGTAAAAAAAGATTTTCCTGGTAAAAAGGTAATTCTTTTAGGTCATTCCTTTGGATCATTTATTACTCAATCTTTTATCGAAAATTATTCAGACCAGATTGATGCATGTATTTTATGCGGTTCATCAGGTCCGATTCCTCCTGCAAGGCTTGGAGTATTTCTTTCTAACATCTGTTATCTTTTTGGACAGAAAAAGAGAAAGAACAATACTCTCGGAAGAATGGCGTTTGCCGGATATAACAATCATATAAAAAATGCAAAGTCTGATTTTGAATGGCTTTCTCGTGATGAGCAGAATGTTCAGATGTACATTGCTGACCAGTGGTGTGGCTTTGATATGACGACAGAATTTTATCATGAAATGTTTAGAATTCTTACTCACATTCACAAAATTAAGAATATTAAAAAGATTTCGCGAGACCTTCCAATTTACATCATGTCCGGAAAAGAAGACCCTGTTAGCAGCTATGGAAAATCTCTTGAAAATCTTTATAATACTTATAAGTCAATTGGAATTAAATCTATAGATATGAAATTATATCCAGAAGACCGCCATGAGATTTTAAACGAAGTTGATAAAGAAACTGTTATCAGCGACACATTGGCTTGGATTAACAGCCATATTTAAAGTTTTACGTTTTAAGGTTTTAAAAAGATGACTCACCCAGATTATAACAGCTCCGCGTCAATAAAAGACTTTCTTGATAAAAATGGTCTTGCGATGCAAAAAAAATTCGGACAGAATTTTTTAATAAACGAGCAGGCAAGAAAAAAAATTATTGACGCACTTGATGTAAATCAAAACACCACTGTCTGGGAAGTAGGCCCGGGCCTTGGCTGTATGACTGATGAAATTTTATCACGCGATGCAAGTATTACTGTATTTGAAATTGACAAGGGTTTTGCAGGCTGTGTCAGTCAGTTTTTTTCTGACTATGAACAGAATGGAAAATTTAATCTTGTAGAAGGTGACGTTTTAAAAACCTGGAAAGGTGAGCTTGAACGGTACAAAGAAAAAAACGGCGGTCGGCTACCCGACCGCTTCTTTGGCAACCTTCCGTATAACATCGCTGCAACTTTAATTGCCGATACAATTGAAAACGATGTCCGCTTTGAAAAATGTGTTTTTACAATTCAAAAGGAAGTTGCCAAAAGAATGACTGCACAGCCTGGAAGCGATGACTATTCTTCGTTCAGCGTGCTCTGTTCGTGGGCTTATGATGTCAGTAACATCATTGATTTGTCAGGAGCAAATTTCTGGCCAAAACCAAATGTAGATTCACGCGCAGTTCTTCTTACAAAAAAAGCTTCTTTTCCTAATTGCGAAAATCCAAAGTTATTTTGCAAAATGCAGAGGGCCTTATTCAGTTCACGCAGAAAGACAATAAAAAATAATCTTGGTATCTTTTTGTCATCGCAGGATAAAGCCGCAGAGGCTTTGGCAAAGGCAGAGCTTGATCCGAGCTTAAGAGCCGAAGTCCTTTCTGTTGAACAGATGCTTGTATTGTCTGATGTTTTGAATAAGTATATAATTAAAAAATAAAAATGTATCTTTAAAAAAGAGGCGAGCGCAGGTGCGTTATGAGTATAAAAGAAAATTTAGAAAAAATAAATTCAGAAATTTCTGAAACATGTAAAAGCTGTAAAAGAAATTCAACCGAAATAAAACTTGTTGCAGTAAGTAAATTTCACCCGTTAGAAAAAATTGAAGAAGCAATTAGTGCAGGTCAATTATTATTTGGCGAAAACCGTGTTCAGGAAGCAAAAGAAAAATTTACTCAGATAAGTTTAAAATATCCAAATGTTGACTTACACATCATTGGCTCTTTGCAGCGCAACAAAGTAAAGGATGCTGTAAAAATTGCAAGCTGCATCGAATCTGTTGACCGCCTTGAACTGCTTGATGAAATTGAAAAGCAGTGCTCTAAAATTGATAAAAAAATTGATGTACTTTTAGAAGTTCACACAGGCGAAGAATCAAAGTCTGGCTTTTTAGATTTTACTTCACTGGAACAGGCAGTCTGTGCACTTGCAGAAAATAAATATCCGCATGTAAATGTCCGGGGTCTTATGACAATGGCACCGTTTACAGAAGATGAATCATTAATAAGAAAATCTTTTTCTACTACAAAAAAATATCTTGAAGATTTAAAATCAAAATACCCGGCTCTTAATTTGACAGAGCTTTCTATGGGAATGTCTAATGACTTTAAGATTGCAATCGAAGAAGGCTCTACAATGATTCGTGTCGGAACTAGTATTTTTGGAGCACGAGAATATTAAAATGAAAAAACTATTTGCTGTTTTATTTATTTCAATATCAATGCTCTCAACAATTTATGCGCAAAGCACTTCGACAGAACCAGTTCCATACAAAGAAGATGAGTTTCCGCAGTGGCTCCGCGATGTGCGTGATACAGAAATTATTATTTTAGGTTCAATGCCGTTTGTAACACTTGGCGTTACTCTTACATATTCATTCATCAACCTTGCACAGCATAATTTTGACGGCGCATATTTTATAAATCCGTTTACAAAAGAGGGCTCTTTTTCGCAGGAACAGCAGATTGGAATTATCGTAACGTCTTCGATAATTTGTGTCGGCATTGGAATTACAAATCTTACGATTAATCTGATTAAACGTGGAATTGAAAAAAAGCGTTCGGCGCAAATTCTTGGACCAAATATAAATATAACGACAATTGATAATACTCTGAATGTAGCGCCATTGCCGTCAAAGTATAACCGCGAAAAAAAATATCTTTACGGAAATATCGAAAGTGCCGTTTTTTAATAATACCGTTTCAGATTCTGTAAAAGAGCCGATCCGGCTTGATAAATATATTGCTTCTCTTTCTGACGGAATGAACCGTTCTAAATTAAAATCATCTGCATCAGAAATTTTAGTGAATGGCAAAAGTGCCAAGCTTTCTCTTAAAGTAAAAGCCGGAGATAAAATTGAAATTCAATGGGATGAAAATATTCCAACTGACATCGAACCAGAAAACATTCCGCTTGATATAATTTACGAAGACGATAACGTAACCGTTGTAAATAAAAGACAGGGCATGGTAACGCACCCGGCGGCCGGCAACTGGTCAGGAACCCTTGTCAATGCCCTTTTGTATCACTGGGGCAGACAGAGCGTAAAAGAAATCAGTGACGAGGATGTTGCAAAGGTTCTTGCCAACCGAAGACCGGGCATTGTTCACAGACTTGATAAAGATACCTCAGGGATTATAATCACTGCAAAAAATCCACACGCCGAAGAGTGGCTTTACACTCAGTTTTTGAAAAAGAAATTACATAAAGAGTACATCGTTATTACTAAAGGCCGGCCGCCGGCATCTGCAGGAGACATAAAAACTCAAATTGTCCGCGACACCAAAAACCGAAAAAAGTTTAAAGCCGTAACGGATTCAACCGCCGGAAAATTTGCCCGGACTCTTTACAAAGTAATTGCATATTATGGAAATTATTCACTTATACGGGTACGCTTAAAGACAGGCCGCACTCATCAGATAAGGGTACACATGAAGTATCTTGGTTGCCCTGTCTTAGGAGATCCGATTTATGGAAAGCCTGATTTGCTTTTTAAAGATGCAACTCTTATGCTTCATTCCAGAATGCTTGATATAAGGCTTCCTGATAAAACAGAGTACACACGTTTTAAAGCGGCAGTTCCTGAGCGTTTTAAAGATGTTATAAAACAGCTTAAAGAAAATTTTTCTAAAGAAATTCCATCGCTTCCAAAAAGGTTTTTAGAAAATGGAAAATAATAATTTAACGGCTGACAGAATTAAAATCATAAGTCCTGCAAGCGATAAAAATCCCTTCTGCATTATTTACAAGCCTCATAATATTCCAAGTGCACCGCTTAGTTTTGATGATAAAGGAAATGCACTATATCAGGCAGCAGAACTTTTTCCTGAAATTAAAAATGTTTCTGGAAAAAAAGAAATTGAATACGGTTTGATCCACAGACTTGATACTGCAACTGATGGACTTTTATTGATTGCAACAACTCAAGAGTCTTACGACTATTTTATAAATCAGCAGACAGAAGGAAAATTTACCAAGTACTACAAAGCAAAATGTGATTATATAAAAGATAATGCTGATTTATTAAAAGGTTTTCCAAAATTTACGGCATTTAATTTTGAATCAAATGAAACTGTAATTAAAAGCTGCTTTAGACCTTTTGGACCAGGCCATAAAGAGGTAAGACCTGTTATAGAAAGTTCATCTTCGATAGCATTAAAAAAGGGCGGTGCAAAAGAATATTCAACTAAAATCTCTGTTATAAAAAAAGATGATTTTTATATTGCAGACTGTTCTATAACAAGCGGCTATCGTCATCAGGTAAGATGCCATCTTGCATGGGCTGGTTATCCTGTAAAAAATGACGTTCTTTATAATTCTAAAACTAAAGAATCAGGACTTAGTACTGATGTATTACAGTTTACAGCTTATGCTTTTGAATTTATTCATCCTGTAACACATAAAAAAGAAAAGGTTGTCATTGCATAATTTAATGATTTTTGATAATATAAAATTATTCAAGCCCGAATGGTGGAATTGGTAGACACGCTAGCTTCAGGTGCTAGTGGGAGCAATCTCGTAGGAGTTCAAGTCTCCTTTCGGGCAAATCAAACGTACGAACATCTCATAAAAAGAATAATCATTACAACTAAAAGAACAAATGTAACGCCGTAAATCCAGATTGGTAAAGAAGACGGATTCTGCTTTTTTTTACGAGAGCGGGAAGAACCTGTAAACGGATGTCTTACAAAGAAATGACCTTTATTATCAGCAGGATTAAAACGGCTTGAACTATTTGATGATATACCACTATTAGATTTTGTTTTTTTATCAGCATAACCGCAGGAAGGGCAGCCGTTTACAAAAGCATGAGCTGAGCCGACTTTACCGCAGGCAGGACAACGCACTGCAGAAAAAAATCTTCCACACTTTTTACAAAAGCGTGCATTCTGTGCAACTTCTTCACCACAGTTTTCACAAAAAAATTTTGCCTGCTTACCTTTACCTGCCATTTACTAACGCACCTGAAGTTCAATTTTACTATTCGCAAGTTTTGAGAGCACCTGTGCTTCTACATAACGAATAGATGATTTATTTTTGATTGTTGCCTGAGGAATTTTAATTCCGTCATTAAGTTTATCAAGCATAGAAGGAATGTCTGGAATAAACGAAAGAATATCGTTTTCAAATTTAACAACGTGACCAGTTACAAAAGAACCTGTAACAGGATTTGTAAAAATGAACTGACATTCGCAATTATTTTTTCCCTGCAAAATCGAAGTTAATTCTACAAGTCCATCTTTTTCAAGAGAATTAAAAATTCCATTTACACCAAGAATATCAGATTTAGTTAAATCATCATCTGTAAATTTCTTTTCTGTGTAAAGAATAATTTTAGGAACAAAGCCTGTAATACCGCTTCTTACAAACTGAACTAAAGTCTTCCAGTGACGAGGATAGCTTGAAGCATCTACGATAATTGCATCAGGAGCAATTTCTTCGATATTATCAAGCGCTTTTAAAAGCCAGCGATAAATAATAATATCATAGCCTTCGTTTGTAAGCGCCTGTTTAATTTTGTTAATTACAGTCTCATCATCAGCAACAAGAAGTGTTTTCATTCTGTCCCCAAATTGTCAACATCATAATCATAAATCTGCCAGATTCCATTGCGCTGCTGAACATAATATGTGTATTGTTTTTTCTCGCTGAAATTCTGGTTTTTGAACCATTCAATTACAATTACTTTTCCTTCTGTCTGAGAATATGTTGTCTTTTTAATCTGGAATTTTTCAGGAACAGCAACAATGTCCTGATCGATTCGTTCAGCCATAAGACCTGCTTTAAAGTCTTCAATCATTTTTGCGCATTCCTGACTTGAAGCATTCTGATACTGGCGCTTTCTTAGAGAATCCTTTTTAAGCATTGTTTCAAGATCAAGGTAAAGGAAGAATTGATCCCATAAAGATTTCTGACGAGCAACGATTGTCTGTTCAACAACCTTGTCCGGAGAAATCGGCTGAGGTTTTAAAATCTGAACTGTCTGTGACTGAACAGGAATTAAATTAGAAGAAGCTGCCGTTGGAGAAGGGCGGATCTCTAAAGTAAGACGGTTAGACTTTAATTCAATATATTTTGACTTATAAAGCTCAGGATAAAATGAAAGTTCAAGATAATAAATTGAAGGTTCTGCAAAAACAAGATAGTCTTTTACATTTTCAATAAACGAATATTCTTCACCAGTTTCAAGAGCAATTTCTCTAAAGTAAACATACTGATTCGTTGTTCGCTTTCTGATAATTTCCGGAGTCTGTTCAAGACTGATATTTTTTACGTTAAAGGCATTAAAATCTGCACTGAACATTCGGTCATCAGCAAGCTTAAATCTTAATGTCTCGTTACCGTTGTTGCGTATTGTAATATGAACATAAACAGGATTTTCTTTGCTGTTTTCCGGATAGTACATCGTTCTGTCATAAAATTTAATCGAAACTGATGCGTCTTTATATGTATCACTTGTGATTTGTGCGGAAAGTGTATGTGCAAAAATTACAAATATTGATATAATCAGAATTGTAAGTTTTTTCAAAATTTTATACCTCACTTACTTAATTATCGGAAACTTTTAATGAATACATTATCATCAAATTTACTATTTAATGCAATAAATACCTGGAAACCTCTGATAAAAACAGACGCCATCTTAACAGATGACAAGTCAATTTTTCCTGTTGAAATTGAAAGCTTACAGGGAAGTTTTACAGGAATATTAACTTCTTCATATATCAAATCTGTAAAATCAAAATTTATTCATTCCGTTCAGTATTCATCTGGAAAAAAATCCGAAGAATCAAAAAATATATCCTGTGACACCCTGATTGTAGTTCCGACAGAAAAAGAAGAGGCAACGGTAATATCTGATCTGCAGACTTTTTCTGAAGACATAGAAATTATTTCGCTTCCGTGGTGGGGAGCAGTTCCTTACAGATCCTGTCCAAAAGGTTCTGCCGTATTTGGTAAAAGAGCCGGAGCTCTTTCTAAACTTGCAGCATCAGACAGGAGAAAAACTCTTGATAAAAAGATGCGCATTTTTGTCATGAATCAGCGTGCATTTTTAACTCCTGTTCCGCCAGCTGAATATCTTAAGAAAAATATTTTTACGCTCGAAAAAGGGCAGAGCCTTGATACAATAGAAATTGCAAACAAACTTACATCGCTTGGTTATACACGAGTTCCTAAGGTAAGTGTTGCAGGTGAATTTGCCCTGCGCGGAGAAGTTCTCGATATTTTTCTTCCATGCGAAGAATATGCATACAGAATCGTATTTGACTTTGACGAAATTGAAAACATCAAAACCTTTACTCCGGAAAATCAGGCAACTGTTCAAAGTGTTAGCAGAATAATTATTTATCCTTCAAAAGAAATTTTATGGACAACTGATCTTGTAAATTCGCTTGAAGAAAAACTTAAAACTGTTTTTAAAAAAAATATCGAACAGCTTGAACAATACTCTGATTTAAATATTCAGATTCAAAACCTGGATGAAAAATTTGAACATCTTCTTTTAGAGCTTGATGAACTTAAAGAAAGTGAAGGTGAAGAACTTTTATATCCGGCACTTTTTGACAGAATGTATTCTGTTCTGGATTATATATCTGATGATACTGCCGTAATCTTTTATGATTATGACAGGCTTTTAAATGCACGCGAATCCTTAAACCGCGAATATCTCGGGCTTTACAAAAAAAGCCGCGGCTCAGAACTTATTCT
Organism: Treponema sp.; assembly: GCA_024691105.1. Classification (GTDB taxonomy): domain Bacteria; phylum Spirochaetota; class Spirochaetia; order Treponematales; family Treponemataceae; genus Treponema_D. The sequence continues at coordinate 16,335 of JAILNY010000143.1, forward strand.
AAGCCCGGAACAAATTCTTTTTGATTTTGAAAAACTTTCTCTCTCTCATAAAAAAAATATTCTTTATAAAACAATTCATTCAGAAACAGAAGAAGAAAATAAATCAGAAAACAGAAACATTATTAAATTTGAACTTGATCCGCCGCGTAGTTTTTTTGGAAATATAAATTACTTAAAAGAACAGATTGCAGATTTACAAAAAGACAATTGGAAAATATTTATATTCACTAATAACGAAAACCAGAACTTACGAATTGCAGAAATCTTAAAAGATTTTGAAGACCTTGTTTTAATTCCTGACGAAATTTCTGCAGGCTTTGCAGTTCCTGATTTAAAAATAATCGTAATTCAGGAAAACGAAATCTTTGGAAGACGCAAGCACGTCCCAAAATCCTTGACGCATGTAAAGAGCGCGGTAATCGATACCTTTGTTGATTTAAATCCTGGGGACTATGTTGTTCATGTAAATTATGGTATCGGAATTTTTAAGGGAATCGAGCGTGTAAAAGCGATGGGCAACGAACGCGATTACATTAAGCTTGAATACGCAGGTGAGGAATTTGCATTTGTTCCGATTGAACAGGTTAACCTTGTACAAAAGTACATCGGTAACGAAGGAAATGCGCCGCGTCTTGATACAATCGGAAGCAAAGCCTGGGAAAACCGTAAGAACCGTGTAAAAAAAGCTGTCGAAGACATTGCACAAAAACTTATTGATTTATATTCACGACGAAAAGCTTCTGCAGGCTTTGCTTTTCCAAAGGATACCGAGTGGCAGATTGCCTTTGAAGCGGCGTTCCCTTACGAAGACACACCTGACCAGATACAGGTTACAAAAGAGATAAAAGAGGATATGGAAAAGCCTGTTCCAATGGACAGACTTTTGTGCGGCGATGTTGGTTATGGTAAAACTGAGATTGCAATGAGAGCCGCATTTAAAGCAGTCCTTGGCGGAAAACAAGTCGCATTCCTTGCGCCGACAACTATCCTTGCAGAACAGCATTATGAATCCTGCATAGAACGCTTTAAAAATTTTCCTGTTACAATTGCACAGATGTCGCGCTTTGTAAGTAAAAAAGATCAGAAAAAAATTCTTGAAAAACTTGCGCTCGGCGAAGTCGATGTATTAATCGGTACACACAGAATAATTCAAAACGATGTAAAATTTAAAAACCTCGGGCTTTTAATAATTGACGAAGAACAACGCTTTGGCGTTAAAGACAAAGAAAAACTTAAAGTCATTAAAAACAATATTGACTCTCTTGCCTTGTCTGCAACACCGATTCCGCGCTCGCTCCATATGTCTCTTTTAAAAATACGCGACATGAGTCTTTTGACAACACCGCCGCAAAACCGTCATCCAATAGAAACTGTAATAGACGGCTATAACGACGAAAAAGTTGCGCGCGCCATCCGTGCCGAAGTCGATCGAGGCGGTCAGGTTTTCTATCTTCATAACCGCGTAGAAACTCTCGAAGAAACTCGTCTCAAACTTGAACGCCTGGTTCCAGAGATGTTGATCGATACTGCTCATGGACAGATGACAAGCGATGAACTTGATGATATTTTCAGACGATTTAAAATGGGCGGCTTTCATGTGCTGGTTGCAACAACCATTATAGAAAACGGAATTGATATTCCAAACGTCAACACAATCATCATTGACAGAGCCGACATGTATGGTGTAAGCCAGCTTTACCAGCTTAGAGGCCGGGTAGGGCGAAGTGATAAAAAAGCCTATGCCTATTTATTCTATCCGGAAAATAAAGCTCTCTCAGAAGTTGCAATGAAGCGACTTCAGGTTATAAGTGATTTTACAGAACTTGGAAGCGGCTTTAAAATTGCGATGAAGGATATGGAAATCCGCGGTGCCGGAAATCTTTTGGGCCGTGATCAATCGGGCGACGTTTATTCTGTCGGCTTTGACATGTACCTTCGTCTATTAAACGAAGCAATCTCGATTTTAACAAAGCAAAAGGACTACAAACCAGAAAATGAAGTTCTTATGGAACTTGAGTATACAGGCTTTATTCCAGACAGCTATGTACACAGCGCCCAGACTAAGATGGAAATTTATAAAAAGATTGCAGCCGTGCAAACCAAAGACGAACTTGACTCAATTTATATTGAACTTCTCGACAGATTTGGACCAATTCCTGACGAAGTTACAAGTCTTATTACTCTTTCAGAAATCCGCTGTATCTGTAAAAAGCTTAATATTAAATCGATAAAAGAAAAAGCTGGAATTGTTACAGTTGAATTTGCAAAGGTTTCTGAAATCAATATTGAAAAAGTCCTCAGACTTATTAAAGAAAATTCTAAAATGGTTGCTCTTGATGCAGCAAAACCAAACGTTCTGATTTTTAAAACCGGAAAAATTGCCCTTAAAGAAAAAAGTGAATTCATTTGTGAAAAATTAACTTTTCTTGAATAAAGTACTTGATTTTTAGTTTAGTTTGATATAAAACTATTTATATGAAAGATAGTTTTATATCAAACTATATGAAAGAAGCAATAGCACTTGCAAAAAAAGGAGCTGGCTTTGTAAATCCTAATCCTCTCGTAGGAGCAGTACTTGTAAAAAATAACAAAATTATAGGCCGCGGTTATCACAAAAAATACGGTGACTTTCATGCAGAACGTAATGCCATTTTTGATGCAATTAAACATAAACACGATGTAAAAAATTCTTCACTCTTTGTAACCTTAGAACCGTGCTGCCACACAGGAAAACAGCCTCCATGCACAGACTTAATCATTCAAGCAGGAATTAAAGAAGTATATATCGGTTCTTATGATCCAAATCCACTTGTAAATAAAAAAGGAATAGAAATCTTAAAAAAAAATAATATCAGGGTATTTGAAAATATTCTAAAAGAAGAATGCGACGCTTTAAATCCATACTTTTTTTATTACATAAAAAATAAAATTCCATACGTAATTTTAAAATACGCAATGTCCTCTAATGGAATTTCTAAAGTCAATTCAAAAGATAAAATTATTTCATGCGATACATCAATAAAAGATGTTCATAAAACAAGAGCAGGTGTAATGGCTGTGATGGTTAGTTCAACTACAGTAAACACTGACAATTGTCTTTTAACAAGCAGAAATAACAATCATGCACATCAACCGATGAGAATCATTTTAGATAGAAAACTTAAAATAAAATTAAAATCAAAAATTTTATCAACAGAAGATATTTCTCCAGTTATAATTTTTCATCACAGCAAAAAAATATTTAAGAAAATATTACTTGCAAAAAAAAATATTAAATTAATTTATTCACCGCTAAAAAATAAAAAACTGGATTTACGTAAAATTTTTGAAACACTCGGCAATTTGAATTGTGATAGTATTCTTGTCGAAAGTTCTGGAAAGCTTGCAGAATCAATTATAAAAGAAAATCTTGCAAATAAAATTCAGATTTACATGGCTGACAATTTTATAATTCAGAATAAACGATATTATCTTTGCAGTAAAAAGTCTGTAAAGGAATCTGGCAAAGATCTGCTTATTGAATTTAATTATAACTGAAAGGAAATATATGTTTACAGGCATTGTTGAAGAAACAGGTCAAATTACTCAGATACGAAGAAGCGGACAATCCGTAAGGCTTGCAATCAGAAATAACATAACCTTTGATGATTTAAAAATCGGTGACAGCCTTTGTGTAAACGGAATCTGTCTTACCGTAACAGAAAAACATAACAATAAAACAATTTTTGCAGATGTAACTCCAGAAACTTTTCAGCGAACAAATTTTAAAACAATCAGAACCGGTCAAAAAGTTAATCTTGAACGCGCAATGAAAATGACAGACAGATTTGGCGGCCACATTGTAACAGGCCATATAGATGGAACTGCAAAAATTAAATCAGAAATAAAAAATGGTAATTCAATTGAGTACACATTCTGTGCCGCAAAAGAAATTTTAGACGGAATCGTAGAAAAAGGTTCAATAACTGTAAACGGAATTTCTCTTACAATTTCAAAATTAAATTCAGAAAGCTTTACAGTATCAATAATCCCGCATACTTTACAAAATACCAATCTCTGCTTTTTAAAAGAAAATGATCTTGTAAACATTGAATGCGATATTCTTGGAAAATATATAAAAAAATATAAAAAATCAAGTGAGGACAAATAAATGAATCAAAATATTCAGACAAAAAATTTTCAATTTGACAGTATCAAAGATGCTTTAAGTGAATTAAAAAAAGGAAAAGTAATCATTGTTCTTGATGATGAAAAAAGAGAAAATGAAGGCGATTTTATCTGTGCAGCAGAATTTGCAAGTCCAGAGAACATAAATCTTATGGCACAAAAAGGCAAAGGACTAATCTGTATGCCGGTCTCAAAAGAAATTGCAGACAGACTTGAATTATTTCCGATGACAAGTAAAAACACAGACAATCACGAAACCGCATTTACAGTAAGCATAGATCACAAAAATACAACAACTGGTATCTCTGCCTATGACCGAAGTCTAACGGCAAAAAAATTTTCAGATAAAAAATCAAAACCCAAAGATTTTAGAAAACCTGGACACATGTTTCCGCTTATTGCAAAGGACGGCGGAGTATTAGAGCGCAATGGTCACACAGAGGCAACAGTTGATTTATGCAGACTTTCAGGTCTTAATCCTGCAGGAATTTGTTGTGAAATAATGAGCGATGACGGTCACATGGCAAAAATCGATGAACTTTTTGAAATTGCAAAAAATCTAAAATTAAAAATTATTTCAATCAATGATTTAATTCATTACAGAAAACAAAATGAAACTATTATAAAAAAAGAAGCACAGACTGTTCTTCCAACAAAATACGGAACATTTAATATTGCCGTTTATAAAAATATTTATTCTAAACTTGAACATGTTGCATTATGGATGGGAAAAATTGATGACAGCAAACCTGTTCTTTGCCGCATCCATTCAGAATGTATGACAGGTGATACATTTGGTTCTCTCAAATGTGATTGTGGACAACAACTTGAAACAGCTTTAAAAATGATTGGAAACCAAAAGAGGGGAGTGCTCCTTTATCTTAGACAAGAGGGAAGGGGAATAGGCCTTATAAATAAATTAAAGGCCTATGCACTTCAAGAAAAAGGATTTGATACTGTTGATGCAAATCTTAAGTTAGGGTTTGAATCAGATTTAAGAGACTATACAGATGGAATTCAAATCTTAAAAGATTTAAAAGTATCAAAAATAAAACTGATGACAAACAATCCAGACAAAATAGATTCGATGCAGGTTGCAGGAAGCGGAATAAAACTTGTCGAAAGAATTCCTCTTGAAATAAAATCAAATTCAATTAATCAAAAATACTTAATGACAAAAAAAATCAGAATGGGTCATCTGATTTTTAATATTTAAAACCAGGAGAAAAAAAATGAAAATTATTGAAGGTCAAATTGGTGCTGAAAAAGAAATCAGAATTGCAATCGTCGCATCACGCTTTAACAGCAACATCGTAGAAAATCTTATCGCTGGTGCTCTCGATGGTCTTAAACGGCATAATGTTAAAGATGAGAATATAACGATCGTTAAAGTTCCCGGCGCATTTGAAATTCCTCTTATCGCAAAAAAAGCAGCATTGAGCAAAAATTATGATGCCGTTATCTGCCTTGGTGCTGTCATCAGAGGTTCTACAACGCATTATGACTATGTGTGTAATGAAGTTTCAAAAGGAATTGCATCTGTAAGCCTTGAAGCACAGATTCCGGTTTTATTTGGTGTTTTAACAACAGAAAATATTGAACAGGCTGTTGAACGTTCTGGATCAAAGGCCGGAAACAAAGGCTATGACTGCGCACTTGCTGCATTAGAAATGATTAATGTCATAAATCAGATGTAGTCTAGTTGATGAAATTTGATTGAATAAAGTTTAATGAACCGTCCCGCCGGTATATTTAAATAATATGCGTCGGCGGTTATTTATTTTTATATATTCCGCATAATCCACATAGATTCTTCATATTGTATTCATCTCCTTGTATTCATATTTCTATACATTACACTTCCTATAATGTATATTCTGTCTACCTATACGTATACACAATTATTATACTTCCATATCTTCCTCCTTTCCACACATTCCCCCTGATTCCAGCTAAATAATTAGAGCCCTGCATATTCTGCAAGGCTCTAACGTTCTGATAAAAAACTAATCCATAAAGTTAAATCTTCGATAGCGGACAGCCATTACAATTCCGATACAAATCATCGAAGTACACAATGAAGATCCACCATAAGACAGGAACAACAACGGAATACCGGTAACAGGCATAAGTCCGATTACCATTCCGATATTTTCAAGAAAGTGAAAAAAGAACATTCCCAAAATTCCAGTTGTAATATATGCACCAAATTTACTAGGAGTATTCTTGATAATATAAATCATTCTAAGAAGTAAAATCAGATATAACGTAAAAACAAGAAATCCGCCCAAAAATCCCCATTCTTCGCACAAGATACTGAAAATAAAGTCAGTACCCTGTTCAGGAATATAACTTAAGTGGCTGTGGCTTCCTTTTAAAAATCCACGGCCCAAAAATCCACCGGCACCAATTGCAATCTTTGAGTGAATAATATTCCAGCCGGCACCCTTTGGATCTATGTATGGATCAAGAAAGATTACAAGACGGTCAAGCTGATAAGGCTTTAATCTTGGAACAACGATATTAGAAACAATCAGAGAAAACAAAATAATTGCAGCAATAAATGAAATCCAAAAGTAATATTTATTCTGTCTGAAAAAATAAATGCCCAGAAAGCCGATTACCATAATGGCAGCCATCGAAACAGTTACAACAAGCCGCAAACGATGATCTGTTAAAAATTTTATTGCAGGAACAGTCTTTTTTACAATCTGAGATTCCCACAAAGGAAGAATCGTAAACAAAGCCGTAAGAAATCCAATTCCTAAAATAAGAAAAATATATTTAAATTCAATTCCACCGATAAAGCACATAAAAATAAAAATCGGAATAAATACAATCGCAGTACCAAAGTCTGGTTGCAGCATAAGGATTCCAACAGACAGAATCAAAATACCGCAGGATACTGCAAAACGCTTTAAAGGATTTTCATTTTCACTGTTATTTAAATACCAGCCAAAAAATAAAATATAGACAACCTTACAAAATTCAGAAGGCTGAATTCCCAGACTTCCAATTCCAATCCAGCTTCGAGAACCATTTACTTCTTTACCAAATATTGCAGTATACAAGAGAACAAGACAGGCAACAATTGCAATATAAAAAATATACCGCTCAATTTTTCGATAATCGTAACAGGCAAAAACAAACATCATGACAAGGCCAAGAGTTGCCCAGATTATCTGTTTAATATAATTTGAATTTTTTAAAACGCCGTCACGGTCAATGGCAGCTGAATAAACAAAGGCAATTCCAATAATTGTAAGGCAGAGAACACAAAATAAAAGTATATAATCAATTGCAGAAAAGAACTTAAACTTTTTCAATCTACGACTCCCCTATTCGTTTTTCTTATTGAACAGCCATCGCCAGCCTAATGTATCAACGGCTTCTTCAAATGTCTGATTTGCAAAATAACCCTGCATAATTACATTTGTTGCAAAATTTGACCATGACTGTATTTCTAAGTTATTACTTGCTTCTACCATTACACAGACAACAATCTGATCTTCTACAGGAGCATCATAAGGCGCATAAGCTAAAAGCCATGAGTGCCAGCTGTCTTTATGACCTGTTACTTCGGCAGTACCTGTTTTTGCTGCAATCTTTACAGTCGGGTTTGCAAGTGAATATTTTGCAGTACCATCTGTACAAACAAAACGCAGTGCTTCTTTTACTTTTTTATAGACTGTATGGTCAATTGAATTTTCAAACAAAACTTCGATAGGAGTTTCGTAAATTATTTCATTAGTTGCAGGATCCTTAATCTCTTTTAAAAGATGCGGCTTATAAACCTTTCCTTCGTTACAAATCATTGCCATAACATCCGCAACCTGCAACGGAGTCGCAGTCGTAAATCCCTGTCCGATAGAAACAGCCATCGTATCACCATCAAGCCAGCGCTCATGATAACGGCGCTCTTTCCATTCAGCCGTAGGAACAAAGCCCTTAGAATGGCTCGGAAGATCTATCTGTGTACTCTGGCCATAACCAAAGATTTTTGCATAATCAGAAATTTTTTCAATACCAAGATGATCACGGCCAACAATCCAGAAATATGTATCGCACGACTGTCCGACAGCATGCTTTAAATCAAGTTTTCCGTGACCTGGTTTTAATATCCAGCAGTGGAAAGTTCTTCCACCGTATTCAAATTCACCTTTACATTCAATACGCTCATATTCTGGGAAAGCCTTTTCCTGAAGAATTGCAGTCGACATGATAATTTTAAATGTACTTGCAGGCGGATATGCTGCGTTAACTGCACGATTAAGCAAAGGCTTGTTTACATCTTCAACAAGTTTTAAATATTCTGCGGCTGCGTTTTCTGAATTGAAAATATTTGATTCAAAATACGGATAAGAAACCATTGCTAGTATTTCACCGGTTGAAGGCTTTAAGACAATGGCAGATCCAATTCTGTTACCGAGTGCCTTTTCTGCAAGCGTCTGTACCCGAGAGTCAATTGTAAGAACAAGCTTTTTTCCCATCTGAGGAGGAACAACAGTTGGAGTTTCAGAAAGCATTCGACCTTTTGCATCGATAATTCTTTCTTCATAGCCGTCCTTTCCCTGAAGATAAGAGTCATATTGCTTTTCAATTCCAGTTTTTCCGACAATACTATTTTTTGTATAACCACCTTTGTTATACATCTGAGTCATTTCTTCGCTGGTAATTCTTCCAACGTAACCAAGAATGTGTGAAAAACTTCCGGTTTCAATATAGTTACGCATTGGACGACTTACCCAGGAAACGCCAGGCAAGTCTGTAATATTTTCTGCAATATTTGAAATTACCGTAAAAGGAACATTTGTCTTAACGGTATATGGCGCATAATTTTTTCTTACATCAGGTGGAATACGCTCGTCAATTTCCTGCTTTGAAATACCAAGAATTTTTGCAAGTCGCGAAGTAATCGTATCGTAATAGCCCGGAGGAATTTCTCCAGGAGTCAATTCAACTGCAAACGAATCGGAATTAACGACCATCGCATTTCCTTCCTGATCGTTTTCTCCATCATGGCAGTCAAAAATTTCTCCACGCTGAGCGGCAATTGTCGTGATTCGGCTTGAAATAGTTTTAGACTGAGTTTTATACTGACTTCCTTCAATGATTTGCATTGAAAAAAGTTTATAAAGGTAGAGAAAAAAAACTAAAATTGCTAAAACAGAAAAAATATACGAAACAATATTTTTATCACGTTTTGTACGCTGATTGCTGACACTGTCTCTGTTCAATCCCCTCTACCCCCTTAAACAAAGTTTTTAAAATTTATCTTCAATTACAATTAAATTAGAAAAGCAGTCCAAGAATTTAAATATAAATGGAGCAAGTACAGAATTAAAAATTAATTCAAACAGGAATACCTTTGTAAAAATATTATATGTGTTAACCATATTTGGAAAGAAGAACGAAACAATATAAATTACAATGGCCTTAAACAAAGTTCCAACAAATCCGATTACGAAAGTTGCAAAAAACGATTTTAAGTTCAACATCTTTTTAAAAAAGCCTGTTAAATATCCGATTACCGTTCTGACAAGACAGTTTAAACCAAAAGGGCTTCCGCTCAAAAAATCAATAAACAAGCCGGAAATAAATCCTGTAGTCTCTCCATGCACACTTCCGTTGCAGATTGCAAAATAAAGTGTACACAGCAAAAGCAAATCAGGAACAGCAGGTAAAACCGCAATGTTAGACAAAATTGCAGTTTCAATGAGGACAGCAACAATAAGAATAAAAATACTTGTCAAATAAGATTTTAACATTACCTTGCCTCCTCTATTTTTTCCGAGTTGCTTTCTTTATTTCTTTCAGACTTCATTTTATCTTCCGGATATTTTAATTCATTTGAAGAAACAACAATTACAGTTTCCAGTCTAGAAAAATTTATCACCGGAGCAATTTCAATTTCAAGCGAGCTGTCATAATCCAAAACGGTAATCTTTGAAATTGTTCCAACAGGAATTTCTTTTAAGTAATTTCCATTTTCACCGGAGGTAACAACGACATCACCAAAATGAAGCTCACTGATATATTTCTTTTTAATGTATTTCATTGAAAGCGGAAGATCTTCTGAACCATTTCCAGAAACAAGTCCAAGGTCACGTGAATTCTGCATGCGGCAGCTGACAGTACAGTTTATATCATAAAGCGGCATAATCTGACTTGTTGTATAACCTACAGAAATGATTTTTCCAACAACACCAATATTTCCGTGCTGAACTGCAAGAACACTCATGTTCTTTTTAATTCCGTCTTTGCTTCCTTTATCAATGACAATTGTAGTATGAAGGTTATCCGCACCACGAGAAATAATATTTGCAGGATAATTTTTCTGCATAATGCTGTCAGAAAAATCAAGCAGCTCTTTAAGACGTGCATTTTCTTTTAATATGCTGGAATTTTTTCTCTGCATGTACTCGTAGTCTTTTAATTTTTCCTGAAGGACTTCGTATTCCTTGCGTAAGTTTGCAAGCTTTTTTACAGCATCAAAAGAATTTTTTACGTGAAAGGACGCTGTCGCAATTCCTTTTTCTACTGCTGAAAAAATTGAAAAACCGACATTTTTAAAATTAACTACAAAGCCTCCTGCGTTAAGAGAAAGCATTACGCAGGAAGACACAACGAGAATAACAAACAATAGTTCTCTAAAGCGAAATTTAAAACTAAACCGTTTAGGATTCTGCATACAAATTAACTGTTGAGGTTGTCGTAAATTGCTCTGTCAGAAGACATATCCTTAAACAATTCAAATGCTTCACCAGCACCAAGCGCAACACATTCAAGCGGGCGCTCTGCAAGAATTACAGGAACATTTGTCTCTTTAGAAATAAGTTTAGCCAATCCCTTAAGCATAGATCCGCCGCCTGTCATTACAATACCGCGTTCAACGATATCAGCAGCAAGTTCTGGTGGAGTATGTCCAAGAGTTGTCTTAATCTCTTCAATGATCATATTTACAGGCTCTTTAAGAGCTTCGCGGATTTCAACCGAGTCAATTTCAAGGCGGCGTGGAAGACCAGTAATTGCATCGCGCCCTTTAATTTCCATTTTTTCGATATTCTTATCCGGAGCAACATTACCAATTTCAATCTTAAGTTTTTCAGCAGTCTGCTGACCAATCATAAGATTGTGAACGTTCTGAATATGTTTTACGATTGTTTCGTCAAATTTGTTTCCACCAACACGGATAGAAGAAGTGATAACCATACCACCAAGAGAAATAACGCTGATTTCTGCAGTACCACCACCGATATCACAAATCATATGACCTGCAGGTTCATGAATAGGAATTTTTGCACCAATTGCAGCAGCAAGACTTTCAGGAATTACTTCAACTTCTTTTGCGCCGGCTTTAAGAGCAGCTTCAATTACAGCACGACGTTCAACTTCTGTAATACATGAAGGAATACCAATCTTCATTCTTGTCGAACTAAAGATTCTATGCTTTGGAAGAATTTTTCCAATAAAATATTTTATCATTTTTTCGCAGGAATCAATGTCTGCGATTACACCGTCAGCAAGTGGACGTGATGCAATAATATTGCCAGGAGTTTTCCAAAGCATACGTTTTGCTTCAGCTCCGACTGCATATACAACATTAGTGCCTTTTTCAACAGCAACTACGGAAGGTTCATCAATTACAATTCCCTTTCCTCTTACATAAATAAGTGTGTTACAAGTTCCAAGATCA
>JAILNY010000168.1 GCA_024691105.1 Treponema sp.
GCAGCTTTCTGCAAGAAGTTTCTTGATTTTTCCAGCAAGAATTCCTTCTTTAACATTGTCTGGTTTTGAAGCCATTTTTGGATCGTTGTCCATCTGTGCTTTAAAGATTTCTTTCTGTTCATTGATGTAGCTTTCTGGAACTTCTTCCTTTGTAATGTATGCTGGTGTGAATGCTGCCAAATGGAGACAACAGTCATAAGCAAATGTCTTTACAACGTCAGAGTCAGCTCCCTTAATTACAACACAAGATGCAGTTTTGTGATCTGAGTGAACATATGTTGCGCTTGCACATCCTGCTGGAACGTCGATTACTACAACGTTTCTTACAGACATGTTTTCGCGAATCTTAAGCTGAAGATCCTGAAGAAGTGCTGTGTGATCTTCTGTAACTGATGTAAGACCTTTTTCAAATGTTACATCAAGAAGTTTTTCTCCAACAGCGATAAAATCTGCATTATTTGCAACAAAGTCTGTTTCACAAGTAAGTTCAACAAATGCAATTTTATTTCCATTCTGGCGGACAAAGATACGTCCTTCAGAAGTAGCGCGTTCAGAACGTTTTTCAACAGCAGCAAGTCCTTTTTCTTTAAGGATTTTTGCAGCTTCTGCAGCGTCGCCGTTAGCTTCGATAAGAGCTTTTTTACACTCCATCAAACCTGCACCAGTTGCTTCGCGTAATTCTTTTACGTCAGATGCTTTAATTTCCATTAGAGTGCTCCTGATTATTTATAGAGTTTGTCTTCGTCAACGAGGCTGTCTTTTTCGTCAGCTTCTACATCTTCTTCTTTCTGTTCTGTAGGCTGATAGTTAGAATAGTCAACGATTTCTTCGTCTTCATTCTTTTTTACAGCATCTGTCTGAACACCGTCTTCATCTTCATTGAGGTTTTCAATGATCTTAAGACCAGCGTCGTTGTCTGCTTCGATTACTGCATTAGCAATGATAGAAGTGAACAATGTGATAGCGCGGATAGCGTCATCGTTACCTGGGATAGGGTAGTCGATACCTTCTGGGTTACAGTTTGTATCAACAACTGCGATTACAGGAATACCCATTCTGTGGGCTTCTGCAACAGCAATCTGTTCTTTGTGTGTATCGATAACAAAGAGAGCTCCTGGGAGTTCTTTCATTTCTTTGATACCACCAAGGTTCTTTTCGAGTTTTGCCTTTTCCTTCTGGAGAGCAGAAACTTCTTTCTTTGTGAGGTTTCCGAATGTGCCGTCAACTTCCATCTTTTCGATTTTCTTGAGGCGCTGAAGTGATTTTTTGATTGTAGAGAAGTTTGTAAGCATACCACCAAGCCAGCGGTTGTTTACATAGAACATGCCACAGCGTTCAGCTTCTTTCTGAATGGCCTGCTGTGCCTGTTTTTTAGTTCCAACAAAGAGAACTGATTTTCCTGATGAAGCGATTTTTCTTACAGCTTCATAGCTTTCGCGGATTGCAGCGATTGTCTTCTGCAAATCGATAATGTGAATTCCGTTACGAGAAGCAAAAATGTACTTCTTCATACGTGGATCCCAACGCTTTACCTGATGACCAAAGTGTACACCAGATTCAAGCAGACTTTTCATGGTTACAACTGCCATGATAACTCCTTCACCGGTAAATTGTAACTGACACCACACCTCAAAATTGAAGAGCGGAAAAACGTCAGCATTTACCACCTGACTCTATTACACGTGACAGAAAAATCTGTATTACAGATTTATATCTGTCCGGAAGATTCGGTCTGTACTCCAAAGATCTACGATCCGTGTACAAATCCGGCGCGGCTGTCCTGCAAGAGATTAAAAGCCATAAGGCTCTCAGTCAATAACAGAATAACCCTGCGACTTTAATATATCGTAAAGCTCAAAAATAGGCAAGCCTACAACGCAGCTTTGAGAGCCTTCGATTTTAGAAATAAAGCACGATGCCATACCCTGAATACGGTATGCGCCAGCCGCGCCGTGCCAGTCACCAGTGTCGACATAAAACTCAATTTCGTTTTGTGTCATTGGAGCAAAGGTTACTTTTGAAACGGCTGTTCTTGTGGCTGTAGTCTTTTTTGTCCCATTGTAGAGAGCTAGAGAAGTGCAGACTGTATGTGTTTTTCCCTGCAAAAGTTTGATGTATTCAAACGCTTCATCCTGGTCTGCAGGTTTTCCAAGAATCTTATTATTAATTGAAACAACAGTGTCAGCACCAAGTACCCATGGAATTATCTGCTTTGTAGGCAGCGAATGAACTACAGAAAGTACTTTTGTTCTTGCAAGAGTTTCTGTAAGCTCAATAGGAGACTTTGAAGTTGAAAGATTTTCATTGATATTTGGCATGATCACCTGAAAAGGAATGTTCATCATCTTTAAGATTTCCTGACGACGTGGTGAAGAAGATGCCAGAATTATTGGTTCCATAAAAAAGTTCCTTTATTTTGTTTTAAGTCACATTGACTTTTATTTTATTTACATATATTTTCTAAATAACAAACGAGAGATTAGCTCATTTGGATAGAGCGTCAGCCTCCGGAGCTGAAGGTGGCGGGTTCGACTCCCGCATTTCTCGCTAGAAAAAAAAGGCTGTCACAAAGATTATGCTTTGGAACAGCCTTTTTTATTCTCTGCCAGAGCAGATTATTGAATAAATTTATTCTGATTTATTTTTTGAGCTTTTAGAATCTGCGCCAGTGTTTGCTCTTAAAAGTTCAAGAGCCTTTGTTCTTACTGGGCGAACAAGTCTATAGTCGCTTGCAATTCTTGAAAGTGAATCAATAACTGGCTTTCTGTTTTTTGTATGAGGCAAAAGTTTTTCGTAAGCTGTAATGATTTCGTTTGCAAGAGAGCTTGTAGGATTCATAACTTCTACACGGTTAGAAATGAAGGCGATTGTTTCCGTAATCTTGTCATCTTCGTTATAACCGATTTCTCCCAAAGCGCGGATAGCAGCAGTTAAAACCCAAGGTTCGTTGTCGTTTTTAACAACGTTTGCAAGGATCAAAGCTGCTTCGTCAGTTCCAACTTTTCCGAGAATATCGCAGGCTTTTGCACGGATATCAGGATAGTTATTAGAAAGACGACCTTTTGTTCTTGACTGAGTAGAAATACCTTCACCAGAAAGCTGATTCAATGCAGCAATCATATCTGGAGAAACTTTTCCGCTGTCAGCTGCTGCTTCAAGATACTGAAGAGCAACAAGCTTGTTGTCTCTCTGATCTGAGTTAGCCATTTCCATGATAACAATGTCTTCCATGCTGCTCATGTATTCGCTTTCTACAGATGTCTCATTCTCATTTTTAGACTGAGCATATACAGTTGCTCCAACCAAAAGACCTGCCAAACCAACTGCGATAAGCTTATTTATTTTCATATAAACTCCTGTTAATGTAACTCTTTTATTATCGGTTTAAATTACATTAATTATAAAGTAGATAGAATAAAAATTCAATAAAAATATTTTTCACTTTTATAAAGTTATTCAACCTTTAAAAGTTACTTTTTTATTAAAGGACAGGAAGTTCAACGAACCATTCGCCTTTAATTTTCTTGAAATTATAGAAGATAATTACATCGTCATCTCTTACCTGCACGGCTTTAATGGAAGTAGAAGAAATGTAGCGGATTTCGTCTATGTTTCGGCCTACGCGAGATGGAATAAATACATAATTAAAATAGTCTTCAAGAGTCTTAAGCTGGATTCCTTTTACAGGAAGCTGCTTTGAAGCAGAGCTAAGATTTTTTTTCTGAGACCAGTAATTAATTGAACTTGGCTCAATGTAACCTGTCCAGGATTTATAATCCTTGCTTTTCATGATTACGTTGAGTTCACTGATTTTGGCAAGAATTTCTTTCTTGTCTTTTTCGAAAGTATCCATAGAGACAACTTCGCCTTTAAGATCTTTTGTGGCGCGTTCGTACTCAAGCTCAGCATCTGATTTTTTTTGTCTTGTCTGAACTGTTTCCGGCTTTTTTTCTGTATCATTTGAAACACATGATACAAAACCAAAGGAGAGAACAGTCATTGTTAATATTAAAGTGAATATCTTTTTCATATCTTTTACTATACAATGCTTGTTGAATTTCGTCAAATTTGTTAGAGTAATATTATGATAAAAGCAGTTTTTCCGGGATCATTTGATCCTCCTACATTAGGACACCTCAATGTAATAGAAAGAGCATGCCCGATATTCAGCGAAATTGATGTTGTTGTTGCTGTAAACCCAGAAAAGAAATACCTTTTTACAGCAGAAGAAAGGGTAGAAATGCTTACTGAACTGACTAAGCAGTATAAAAACGTTCATATTCATACATGGAATTCCCTTATCGTAGACTACGCAATCCAGAACGATGCTACTGTATTATTAAGAGGAATCCGTAATGCAACTGACTTTGCTTATGAATTTGACCTGTCGCTTATAAATCATTCACTTAATAAAAAAATTGATACTATGTTTATTCCTTGTGAACAGAAGTATGTAACGATTAAGTCAAGTTCTATAAAAGAACTTGCACGTTTTGGCGGAGACATCTCTCAGATGGTGCCTAAGCTTGTAGAAGAGCGCCTTAAGGAAAAGTTTAAAAGTTAGAAATTTTTAAGTATTCAGGACAGCAATCTGCTCTTTTATTTTTTGAATCTGTTCAGGGGGCAGACCTGTGATTTCTGATATATCGTTATCCGGGTAGTTTTTTTTAAGCATTGCAGTTGCAGCATCGATGGCTTTCTGCTGAACGCCGGCTTCTTTTCCGTCGGCAAATGCTTCTTCCTGTTTAACGGCAATGTCCATTTTGTAATCATATTTTGCGCACAGCATGTTTATGACCTCCCGCGATTTTCGGTCCAGGTAATCCGTAAGG
>JAILNY010000099.1 GCA_024691105.1 Treponema sp.
TACCTTCTACACCTTTTGCAATTCAATTTCATCAAGATTTTCTGTTATTGCCTGACGGCGGCCTGTTTCTGCAAAACCCTTTCTATGGTAAAGCCGGGCGGCATTCACATTGTTCTCCAAAATCCAGAGCGTCGGCACACCAACACATTTTGCACATGCAAATTCCAAAAGCTCTGTGCCATATCCCTTGTTATGCATCTCAGGAAGAACATAAAGATCTTCTATCAGATTTTCCTTTACAGACACAATGCCGACTGGCTCCGTATCCAAAAGCATAAAAATCTTGAATCCTTTTTTCAGTTTGTCTAAAAGATATGCACGCTGATGTTCAACCGAATGCACCTCTAAAAATTCCTTATCACAAAAAGAACGGTGAGATTTCTGCCACGAAACAGAATGAATCCGTGCTGCGTCAGAAATATTTTTTTCATCAACTTCGATAATCATCATTATTCATCCATGCAGTTAATAATGCCGCACGACTTCAAAACGGAACAATTCTACATACTCTCCAGGAGCAATTCCGCCTTTACGCTTTGCAATCGAAACTTGCTGTTCAACAGTATCAACACCATCAAGATCCGGAAGAAGAAGTCCACGCTTAAATCCACTTTGCACGATAACGCCGTATTTTTTTACGTCGAGCTCAGCTGTCGAAGAGATTTTTTCCGCATCGCCTAAAACATCAACATTGATATCAAGAAATTTTAATTCGTCTTCCAGAACCGGTTTAAAACGCGGAT
Organism: Treponema sp.; assembly: GCA_024691105.1. Classification (GTDB taxonomy): domain Bacteria; phylum Spirochaetota; class Spirochaetia; order Treponematales; family Treponemataceae; genus Treponema_D. The sequence goes on from JAILNY010000099.1 coordinate 744, forward strand.
CTTCAGAAACGGCGCTTACTGCATTGTGAATTATCTCAAGCGCAAGATTTTCTTTTGTTGCGGCAATAGTTCCGATGCAGCCGCGGAGTGAACCAAACTTGTGAATCGAAACGAATGCACCGGCGCGGGTATTTAGAAGCGACTCTGGTACCCATGACGGCAAGTCCATCTCGCGCCCGTTTTTTACAAAGTATTCTGCAGACTCCCGCGCAAGTTTTACAAATGCATCTGACCTGCTGCGTTTTTGTTCAAGTTCATCTTCTTCAGCCTTTAACCGCGCTTTAAGAAAGTGCCGCGACGCATCATCGCCCTTTGGCACAAACGAACAGATTCCATAACCAACGCCTGTCACATCCTCGTGCGAATACTGGACAGCCTCAACTGACTTTCCGTCAAGTGCGCCTGCCATAATTACAAAAGACCTGTGACCACATTCTGCTGCCTTGTCACAAAAGCTTTCATCAAAATCAAAAAGCTCACCAAAGCGCGCGCCAGAACAAATTTCCATAATGCGCTTGTCATACAGAGGACCTTCTTCTGCAAAACCATAAGGACCATAATCCTGCAATTTGTGAGACAAATCACCGCTTGCAACGTAAACGACCCTGCGTCCAAGCGACTCCACCGCATCTTTAATCATCATGCCGTATTCATAATGTTTTAAAAGATCCAGTCCCGAAAGTCCCGTGCGTACTAACTTAAAGTCCTTATATTTCTCTAAGATAAACCATAGCGGAACCATTGTTCCGTGATCGAGCTCCGGTCTTTTTTCGCCGAGAGTGCCGGCCGGAAAATATTCCCGCTCTGCGCGCTCAGACAAAAGTTTTATAAGCTCTTCATCATACTCAACATCAAACTTTACCTGCGGCGCACCAAACTCTGCAAAAGATCCTGCCGCGTCCGCTCCCGGAGAGATATGAAAATAATCCGCATACATCACGCTGTGCGGACTTGAAATTATAATCGTCTCAGGCTTTAGTGCTGCAATTTCATCTGCAACTTTTTCGTAAGCCTTAATCGTTTTTGCAATCTGTTTTTCACTCCCACGTCCGACATCCGGCACAATCATCGGCGGATGAGGAACCATAAACGCAGCAACTATCGGCATAAGCGCCTCCTTATTCTTCAGCGCTTTTTACAGGTTCGCCCAAATTATGAACTCTTCCGTTTCCCCAGCAGTGCATAAATTTGGTTGTAAACTTGAGTATTGTGTAATCAGGATCTGTTGGTCCCTTGTGATAATAAATCTTCCAGCCAAACTGCCAGAAATCTTCTTTTACAACCTGGTCGGTAACCTCTTCGATTGTACCAATTGCGGAAACACCCTTGAAATGTTTTGGAAGAGTAAAATAAAGACATACATTATTGTTTGCACGAATCTGACGAATTTTTCGCGAGGAAGTATTTGTGGTTAAATAAATTGTGAGAGTTTCTCCATCCACGCTGATTGCCTTGTCTTTAAGCTTTGGATACTTTTTTGGATTTGCAAGATTCAAAAGCGCACGGATTTCTGGAAAACCTTCTGTCTCCTCTTTTCCAAAAGTGGCAATCTGTGCACATTCAGCTTTCTGAATTATTTTTACAACATCTTTAATATTCATATCATCACCCCTTTTTTTATTATATGAAGGAATTTAACACTTGTAAATTCTTTAAAACTCCCCCATAATTAAATATGGAAAACATATCAATCATTCTTTCAGATTTAGACGGAACACTCTTTCACAACGACAAATCAATTTCAGATTTTACAAAACAGATTATACG
>JAILNY010000104.1 GCA_024691105.1 Treponema sp.
ACCAATAACGCCAGGCAGAGCGTAGCCTTTAGACGCAGTGCGTACAGTTTCCTCGCTGTAAGGTAGTGGATAATAGTAACCGTCTTTTGCCACAGTCAGTGTGCAGCTCTTTCCCTGAATCATCATAGGGAAATTGTAAAACGGAACCACTTACGGCAAACTTGGAATTTGTTCAGTACTTATTGTACAAAGTCCAGTACCTGTAAAACTTTTTACAATATTTCGTAAACTATTATATAATTGTCTTATGACTAATAAATCAAAACTGATTGAGTTTACAGAGATTGAACGGAACCTTATCCGCTACTGTGTAGAGAATGAACTGAATCGTAAAAAGGATACTGGGGACCAGACCTGTGCAGAAATACTTACTCCGGTTTATGAGAAACTTTTGAAGCTGAGGAAGAGGGAACTGCGAGAGGGGGTGAATGGGGAGCCGATGTTTGTTTAAGTAGAAATTTTACAGTGTCAATATTTGGCACTATAATATGTTATGATATTTCTCAATAAGGAGGCAAATGCTCATGAATAAACAAGTTTCTCTTCCGTGTGGTCTGTCAAAAGATGGAAAACTGATTTACATAGAAGACGCAGAAAATGGATTGAAATGTGAATGCTTTTGTCCTGCTTGTAAACAAGCTCTTGTAGCAAAAAATGGTGGTAAAAAACGTGAGCATCATTTTGCACACTTGAATGTGGTTGAATGTGAACACGGTTATCAATCTGCTTTGCATTATATGGCAAAAGATATATTCCTGGAACTTCAGTATCTTACCTTTATAAAAAATGGAAATCCTGTTCAATATAAAATTGATTCTGTTGTGCTTGAATGCAAAGTTGATGAAGTTATTCCTGATATCTTTATAGTATGTGATGGAAAAAGATTCTTCGTAGAAATATATGTTACTCATGCAGTTGATGATATTAAAAAACAGAAAATTCAGGATATGAGAATTTCGGCGATTGAAATTGACTTATCACGTTTCCACCATGAAATGATTACAAAAGAAGAGCTAAGAGAAGAGATTGTAAATCCTCAAAATTTCAGTTGGATTTATGATGCAGATGTTGATTTGATTAAAGATAAGAAAGAAGTAATTCAACAGTTTGGTTTTAAGCGTTATTTACAAATAGATAATTCAATTGGTTGCCCGTATCTTGTAAATGTCAAAGATAGTTTTGGTCTTGGGCTTGGTCAATTCGTTCCTTTAGAATTTTGTATACGATGTCATAATTGTGTATGGGATGGAAAATCAAATTATATCAGCTGCGGACATACATTACCAATGCCATTAAACTTTGAAACACGTAAGAAAATCTTTGCAGATATAATTGTAAATGAAAATAAAGTAATGTTTGCCAGCGAGTTTAAGAAATATAGTGAATCATTCAAAAATCGTTTACAAAGTGCAATGCAACAACAATATTACAGATTTATGAGTCTGGGTAGAGCTCTTAATACTCCATCTGTTTCATATTCCTCTCCAACACCACGGCATAAGAACAATAATTCTAGAAATTATCGATCTTATCATAAAAAAAGAAAATGATTTAATTACGTAAGTTCTTTTTTGTCTTTTTTCTATGCAAATAAATATATAGATTTTTTCATTTAGGAATGTTAATATTTTATATATAAAATTGAGGAATTATGAATTTTTGTGACATTTCAAGTTATCAACCGTATATTGATACTGCAGTAAAATTTTTTTGGGATAAAAGAGAAGCTCAATTACAACAACAAATCTCATCTAATACAAATGATCAGGGGAATCGTGGAGCTGTTACAGGTGGAAAGCAGTTAGATGGTTTTCTCAATTTGTTAAAAAAGATTTGTCTAGATATTGGAATCCCCGAAGAATATATCTTAACAAAAAATAATATAATTCCTGGTTATTTCAGACCAACAAAAGATTGGGATTTTCTTATAATTACACCTCAAAATCATATAGTAGCTTTAATAGAGCTTAAATCACAAGTAGGTTCCTTTGGAAATAATTTTAATAATAGAACAGAAGAGGCATTAGGAAGTGCAGTAGATTTTTGGACATCTTTTAAGTGGAAGTCTTTTAACGAACAAATGCCACCTTGGTTAGGTTACTTAATGGTTGTTGAAGAAGATATAAAATCAATTAGTCCTGTTGCTGTTTCAGAACCAATTTTTAGAGTAAGAGATGAATTTAGAAATACATCTTATTTAGATAGATTTCATATTTTCTGTAGTAAACTTATGGCTGAGCGTCATTACAATGCTGCAAGTTTGTTGTTCACAAAAAAAGATTACACATATAATTGTTTTCGTGATGAAACAAATATATTTAGCTTTTTGGAATCATTTAGAATGTATGTTGCATCAAAGTTAGGAGATTTTAAATGATTTACCCAAAAAGAAAAAATGGCAAAGAACATGGCTCTGTATATACAAATGAAAAAACCGTAGATTTTATACTTGCATTATCTGGTTTAACAAAGATATCTGATTTTCTAACTAAAAAAACATTAGAGCCAGCTGCTGGTGATGGTGCATTCATAAAAGTTATTCTAAAAAAAATTTTGCAACAAATTGATGGAGATCCAAATCTACTTATCAATGCATTAAAAAATATTACAATTATCGAAATTGATAAAAATAAATTGAATAAATTAAAGAAGAATCTTTATTCTGTATTCAATGAATATGATTTTGAGGCTTCTTCTTATATTCAATATATAACATTTATAAATGATGATTTTCTTTTCCATGAATTTGAAAAATATGATGTAATTATTGGTAACCCTCCGTATATTCGTTATGACAATATACCAAAAGAAAAGCGAATTCTTTATAAAAAATCATTTGATTGTTTTAAAAATAGATG
>JAILNY010000126.1 GCA_024691105.1 Treponema sp.
GGGTCAAGAAGGTTTCTTGCAGAAAGCATCAATGTCCAGCATTCCATCTGTGCTGCGTGAGTAAGTGGAACGTGGATAGCCATCTGGTCACCATCAAAGTCGGCGTTAAACGCTTTACAAGCAAGAGGATGAAGCTTAAGAGCTTTTCCTTCTACAAGTACAGGTTCAAATGCCTGAATACCCAAGCGGTGCAATGTAGGCGCACGGTTAAGCATAACAGGATGCTCACGTACAACTTCATCAAGAATTGCAAATACTTCTGGAGCTTCAGATTCTACAACCTGCTTAGCCTTTTTAATATTGAATGCAACCTGTTTGTCTACAAGCTTTTTCATGATAAATGGCTTGAACAATTCAAGAGCCATCTTTGTAGGAACACCGCACTGCCAGAGCTTAAGTTCTGGTCCAACAACGATTACAGAACGTCCAGAGTAGTCTACACGTTTACCCAAGAGGTTCTGGCGGAAACGTCCCTGCTTACCCTTAATCATATCAGAAATAGATTTAAGAGGACGGTTAGAAGCGCCTTTTACAACACGCTTTCTCTTTGAGTTATCAAACAATGCGTCAACAGCTTCCTGAAGCATGCGCTTTTCGTTGCGGATAATGATATCCGGTGCCGAAAGAAGCATAAGACGATTCAAGCGGTTGTTACGGTTAATAACACGGCGATACAAATCGTTAAGGTCAGATGTAGCAAAACGTCCACCGTCAAGCTGTACCATAGGACGCAAATCTGGTGGCATAACTGGAATTACATCAAGGATCATCCATGATGCTTTGTTTCCAGATGTACGGAAGTTTTCTACAATCTCAATTCTCTTTAAGAGGCGCTTGTCAGATTTAGCACCTTTTTCAATCATCTTTGCACGGAGCTCTGCTGCAAGTGCATCAAGATCAAGACCTTCAAGCAAAGCCTTAATTGCTTCTGCACCCATTCCGGCAGTAAATGAACCGCCATAGCGTTCCTGTGCTTCAAGATATTCTTCTTCTGTTAAAAGCTGATTCTTCTTAAGGTCAGTATCACCTGGATCCATTACGATATATTTTTCGTAATACAATACAGAACGAAGAGCTGCAACCTGAAGGTCAAGCAAAAGACCCATGCGGCTTGGAACAGAACGGTAATACCAGATGTGACTTACCGGAGCTGCAAGTTCAATGTGACCTGTACGTTCACGGCGAACTTTAAAGTGAGTAACTTCAACACCACAGCGGTCACAAATTACACCCTTATAACGGATAGATTTGAATTTACCGCAGTAACATTCCCATTCCTTTGTTGTACCGAAAATGCGCTCACAGAAAAGACCATCTTTCTCCGGTCTTAAAGTACGATAGTTAATTGTTTCCGGCTTCTTTACTTCACCATAAGACCATGCACGGATGGTGTCTGGCGAAGCAAGCTTTAATCTGATTGAATCAAAATCCTGAATATCACGCATTTGCATTCTCCTTGTCGAAACCAGTAGCTGCTTTGTCAATCAATTCCTGGTCACGTTCAGTAAGGGCAATCTGCTTACCTTTATCATCATAAATTGTAAAGTCAAGTGCAAGACCACGAACTTCCTGTACCATAACGTTAAATGCTTCTGGTACACCGGCAGTTGTAGACGGATCACCCTTTACAATTGCTTCATATACTTTTGAACGACCTGTCATATCGTCCGACTTGATTGTCATCATTTCCTGGAGAGTATTAGCTGCACCGTATGCTTCGAGTGCCCAAACTTCCATTTCTCCGAGACGCTGACCACCAAACTGAGCTTTACCACCAAGAGGCTGCTGTGTAACAAGTGAGTAAGGACCTGTTGAACGAGCATGCATCTTATCATCAACCAAGTGATGCAACTTAAGGTAGTAAATAACACCAACAAAGATTGGGTTTACAAATGGTTCACCAGTACGTCCGTCGCGGACAATCTGTTTACAGTTTTTATTTAATCCGGCTTCTTCAAGCTTCTTACCAATCTGTTCCTGACTAGGAGACTGGAATACAGGAAGTTCAAAGAACTGGTTCAAGTATTTACCTGCAATACCAAGCTCAGATTCCATGATCTGACCGATGTTCATACGAGAAGGTACACCAAGTGGGTTCAAACATACGTCAAGTGGAGTTCCATCTTCAAGGTATGGCATGTCTTCTTCTGGAAGGATGCGGGATACGACACCTTTGTTTCCGTGGCGTCCGGCCATCTTGTCACCTTCGCGGAGCTTACGCTTATTAGCAATAAGAACTTTTACAACTTCATCAACACCAGGGTTAAGGTCGTCACCTTCGTTGCGGCGCAAGCGCTGAACGTCGATTACGACACCTTCAACACCGTGAGGTACTTTAAGTGAACTGTCGCGTACTTCTTTAGCCTTTTCACCAAAGATAGAGTTCAAAAGCTTGAACTCAGGTGTAGTTTCAGCTTCGCTCTTTGGAGTAACTTTACCAACAAGGATGTCTCCTGAACGAACTTTAGCACCGATACGGATAATACCTTCTGCATCAAGGTTATCAAGGTTCTTCTCTGCTGTATTTGGAACATCACGAGTAATGCGTTCTGGTCCAAGCTTTGTTTCGCGGATTTCTGTAGAGAATTCTTTGATATGGATAGAAGTATACATATCTTCTTTTACAACGCGTTTGCTGATAAGTACGGCGTCTTCGTAGTTGTAACCGTTCCAAGGAACGAATCCTACGAGGAGGTTGCGTCCAAGAGCAAGTTCTCCGTTGAATGTTGCAGGTCCGTCAGCAAGAACAGAACCCTTTTCAACTTTTTCACCAACAGAAACTGTAGGTCTCTGGTGATAACATGTATCCTGGTTTGTACGCTGATACTTGAGCAATGTATATTCATCAAGTTCACCGCGCTTTCCACCTTCTGGTTTAACCTTTACGCATTCACTTGAAACGTAAACAACTTCACCAGGGCGTTTAGCCTTAATAAGAACTCCTGAGTCATAAGCACATTTCTTTTCCATACCAGTTCCAACATAAGGTGGTTCCGGGAACAAGAGAGGTACTGCCTGGCGCTGCATGTTACAACCCATGAGCGCACGGTTAGCATCGTCGTGCTCAAGGAATGGAATCAAAGCTGCAGATACAGAAATTACCTGACGTGGAGAAACGTCCATGTACTGTACGTCCATTGGAGAACGCAATGTATAATCACCGCGGTGGCGAACAGAAATCATATCTGATGCAAACGAACCGTCAGCCTTCATACCTTCGGCAATCTGACCAATTGTGTATTTGTCTTCGTCCATTGCAGAAAGATATTCAACTTCCTTAGTTGCCTTTCCGTTCTTTACTTTGCGGTAAGGAGCTTCAAGGAATCCGTAATCATTAACGCGTGTGTAAATTGCAAGAGAAACGATCAAACCAATGTTTGGTCCTTCAGGTGTTTCAATAGGACACATGCGTCCATAGTGTGTATAGTGAATATCGCGGACTTCAAAGCCTGCACGGTCGCGGCTCAAACCACCAGGACCGAGAGCGTTAAGACGTCTCTTGTGTGTAAGTTCAGCAAGTGGGTTTACCTGATCCATGAACTGTGACAACTGTGAAGAACCAAAGAACTCTTTGATAGAAGCTACGATAGGTTTGATAGAAATCAAATCCTGTGGCTTCATTGTTTCTGTTTCTTTAAGGCTCATTCTTTCTTTTGCAATACGTTCCATACGTGCAAAAGCAGTCTTGAGCTGGTTTGTCATAAGTTCACCAACAGAACGGATACGACGGTTACCAAGGTGGTCGATATCATCAGTCTGTTCTTCGCCGATGTATACTTTGATAAGGAACTTCATTGTCTGAATGATGTCTTCCTTAACGAGAGTATGATCTTCTACAGGTTCTTTGTAGTCAAATTTTTTGTTGAGCTTATAGCGACCTACACGGCCAAGATCGTATCTTCTTGGTGAGAAGAATGTAGAGTTAAGATCCTTTTCTGCTGCTTCAACAGTCATCGGTTCACCCGGCATCAATACAGAGTAAACTGCAGAAAGTGCATCTTCTTTTGTAGGCTCGTCGTTTTCTACGCCTTCTTTAGCAAACTTAATTTCTTCGCGTTCAAAACAGTTAATGATAACCTGTGAGTTAAGCGAAGTATTTTTTTCGTCTTTGTTGTTTGAATTTTTTCTTGTATCAAACTTGATAACTTCGATGCTCTTTACGCCGTTAGCAATAAGGTCATCAATTTCATGTGGATGAAGACGCTTACCAGCTGGATAAAGTTTTTTATCTTCACCGCTTTCTGCATCTTTTACCATTACTGCCTTAGAAAGAACTCTGTCTACAAGACCGTCGCGGCATTCGCGGCTGTCAGAAACCTTAGTTGTTTCTGTAAGGTAGAACTGGTTGATGATTTCTTCACGTGTTTCAAATCCGAGCGCACGAAGGAAGATAGTACCTAAGATTTTCTTTTTGCGGTCAATCTTTGCATAAATCAAATCTTTTTTCTGGTCAATTTCAAATTCGAGCCATGAACCACGGTAAGGAATGATACGGCTTCCGAATACGTTTTTCTCGTGATTAAAAATAACACCAGGTGAACGGTGGATCTGAGAAACTACAACGCGTTCAGCACCATTGATAATAAAAGTACCGCGATCTGTCATGAGCGGAATGTCGCCCATGTATATATCTTTCTGAAGGATGGCACCTGTCTGTAAAAAGTTAAGGTTAATGCGTGCCTTCAAAGGAACTGAATAAGTAAGTCCCTTCTGTTTACATTCAAATTCAGAAAACTTGATATTTTCTTTATCAAGCTCATAAAACTCATACTCCAATGACATATCACCATTAGGGCTTTCGATAGGGAAAGTTGAAGTAAATACTTCCTGAAGTCCCTGATCTGCCAATGGTTCACCATTGTCTAATTTTTCTTTCTGAAGAAAATATTCATAAGAAGAAGTTTGAATATCGATAAGATTAGGCACATCCATAAAGTTCTGGATGTCTTTACCGATATACTTACGGTCAATAGTCCGGCTTTTAGCGAACATTTTGCCCCCTGTAAATAAAAAGAAAACACCTTCCGGTCCAAGTCCTTTGCTACATGCGGAAACTCCTGCACAGCACAAAAAACCGGCCTTATTCAATGTTTTATATAAAAATTTACTTTCTTAAATAAAACGACTAAAGCAGACTACAGTAAAAACCATAGTCTGCCTTAGATAATTTATGAAATAAGCCTTAACTTATTTCTTTGAACACTTACCACCAGCTGCTTCGATTTCTGCAATCCATTTGTCTGCATCAGCTTTAGAAAGTCCTTCTTTAACTGTTGCTGGAGCACCTTCAACGAGAGCTTTAGCTTCACCAAGTCCGAGGTTAGTAAGAGCTTTAACTGCCTTAATAACACCGATCTTTTTAGCTGCATCAAAGCTGTCAAGAGTTACTGTGAACTCTGTCTGTTCTTCTTCTGCTGCTGCTCCACCAGCTGCTGCACCAGGAGCTGCTGCTACTGCAACTGCTGCTGTTACACCGAATTTTTCTTCCATTGCTTTTACGAGTTCTGAAGCCTCGAGTACTGACATAGATGCGATTGCATCAAGAATCTGATCATTTGTGAGAGCTGCCATATTGTCTTCTCCATAAATAATAATATGTTTTCGTCTTTAAGGCGGAACTTAAAAAGTCCGTTTTTCTTAAAGCGTTGCAGTAAGTCTTCTCAAGAAAACTTCTGCTATTTGTTACACGGACAGTCGACAGCTATGAAGCCTGACCGTGCCTGTATACTTTGTAAGCAGAAAAACTATTCTGCTTTTGGAGCTTCTGCAGCTGGAGCTGCTTCTGCTGCCGGTGCATCTGCAGCTGGAGCTTCTGCCTTAGGCGCAGCTGCTGCAGGACCTTCTTTTTCGAGTTTCTCGACATAAGCCTGCAATGTTGCAGCGAGTTTCTGAGCAGGTCCATTGATTGCTGACATGAGCATAGCGATAAGCTGTTTCTTGCCAGGAACCTTTGAATAAGCTTCAATTTTTGCTGTGTCGTAAATCTCTTTATTAACGTATGCACCTTTAATCTGAAGTGCAGGAACGTCTTTAGCAAAGTCAAAAAGAATTTTTGCTGTTTCGTTAGAATCTTCCTTTGCCATAGCGATAGCTGTAGGACCAGAAAGATAATCTTCTACGTTTTCTACGTTCAAATCCTTAAAAGCAATCTTTGCAAAGTTATTCTTGATAACTTTGATTGCAGAATTGCTTGCGCGGAGTTTGTCACGAAGAGTAGTAATCTGTTCTACTGTAAGACCACGATAGTCAGTAAAGATAAAATCGTTGTATTCACCGAGAGTCTTTTTTGCAGCTTCAATAGCTTCTGTCTTTGCAGGCTGAATTTTTGTTGCTTTAATTGCCATCTTTACTCTCCTTTAGCGAATTCTACCCAAACACCAGGGCCCATTGTTGAACTTACAGAAACTGTCTGAACATAGTCAGCTTTAGCATCTACAGGCTTCTTTCTGTTGATTTCAGCAAGAAGAGTGTTGATGTTTTCTGCAACTTTTTCTGCATCCATTGAACACTTACCAACTGCAATGTGTACTACACCAGCCTTGTCAGCGCGGTATTCTGTACGACCTTTTTTAAGTTCTGCAATTGCTTTTGTGATATCTGCAGTTACAGTACCAGTTTTTGGGTTAGGCATAAGACCTTTGCGACCAAGAACCATACCGAGACGACCTACGTCTTTCATCATATCAGGAGTAGCAACTGCAACATCAAAGTCGAGCCAGCCTCCCTTTACTTTTTCGATGTATTCGTCAGCACCTGCAAATGCAGCACCTGCATCCAATGCTTCTTTAATACGGTCTTCTTTACAGAAAACCAATACTTTCTTTTCTGCCTTGAACTGGTTAGGGAAAACCAAAGTATCACGAACTGTATCGCTCTTTCCGAGACGGAGAGCAACATGGGCTTCTACAGTTTCATCAAACTTTGCAATCTTCATGTCCTGAACCATTTTGCAAGCAGCTGTAATATCATATCTCTTTGTTAAGTCGTATTTGGCCGCTGATGCGCGATATTTCTTTCCGTGTTTCATTTAGGCCTCCACTTCTACGCCCATACTGCGAGCAGTACCTGCGATGATTTTCTTAGCTGCTTCGATATCATTTGCTGTGATATCAGGCATCTTTGTTTTTGCGATTTCTTCAAGATCTTTCTGCGAGATTTTAGCTACTTTATCGCGAAGTGCATTGCTGGAACCCTTGTCGAGTTTACAAGCCTTTTTGATAAGAACTGCTGCAGGAGGAGTCTTAAGAATAAATGTGAATGATTTGTCCGAGTAAACTGAAATTACAACAGGAATGATAAGTCCTTTTTCCATTGACTTAGTTCTGTCGTTGAATTCCTGAACAAATTTTGGAGCTGGAACGCCATGAGGTCCCAAAGCTGGTCCGATTGGAGGAGCAGGTGTCGCAGATCCTGCAGGGCACTGCAGTTTGATGACAGCTGTTACTTGCTTCTTTGCCATTTTTTTTCTCCTAAATATTGGTGTAAAAGAGCCTGCCGTCGCAGAACTCTTTCTAACGAAATGCCCGTCATCCAACGGATCGGCACTTCTCCCAAAATCAGGTATCCTGTTTAAAACAGGTATATATTCCTGGTTTTCACCAGGCCTGAATTGCAAATTAAACTAATTTTTCAACCTGTAAAAGATCAACTTCAACTGGAGTAGCACGACCAAAGATCTGTACCATTACGCGAAGTTTTTCTTTTTCCATGTTCACTTCTTCGACTGTACCACTGAATGTTGCAAACGGACCATCGTTAATCTTAACCTGATCGCCGACAACAAATGACTGCTTAACATGAACTGGTTTTTCGCCCTTAATTTCACCGGCTTTCTGCAAAAGGTTTCTTGCTTCTTCTGCACTGATTGGACGAGGTCTTTCGCTAGGATTTGTTCCTACAAAGCCTGTTACACCCTGAATACGACGGATCGCATTACAAGTTGCCTTCCATCCTAAATCAGGAAGATCAAGTTCAAGCATTATATAGCCAGGTAAAAATTTATTATTGCGTGTTCGTTTTTTTCCGTCTTTAATTTCTACGAGTTCTTCAACAGGAACTTTAACACCGCAAACGATATTTGAATCAAGTTCGTTTGCATCGAGCATCATTTTGATTGTGCGCTCAATTTTATTTTCATATCCTGTATATGTATGAAGAATGTACCAACACTTTGCCATTAAAGGACCTCCTATTTCATCAAGAGGCGGAACAACTGTGTAAATCCAACATCAAGGAGTCCAAGGATGATTGACATGATGATTGTAAGAACAATAGAAACCTTTACCGAAGCCAATACGTCATCTCTTGTAGGCCATGTAACCTTACGCAATTCACCAACACATTCTCTGAAAAAGTTTGATTTTTTTGCTACATCTGTCTTCTTAGCCATAATATCCTCAACTACCTTTAAAACAGTTTTATAAAATAACAGGCCAGGCAGGACTCGAACCCGCGACACTCGGTTTTGGAGACCGATGCTCTACCAACTGAACTACTGACCTAAATATAACCACGCTGTTAAAAAACAGCGGAATTATCAATTAAAATTATTTAATTTTTGTTTCTTTGTGCAATGTGTGCTTTTTGTCCCATGGGCAATATTTATTTAATTCAAGCTTACCCTGGATATTCTTGCGGTTCTTTGAAGTTGTATAGTTCTTTCTTTTACATTCTGAACACTGTAAAGCGATAAGCTCAACTGCACCCTTTTTCTTGCTTCCCATAATATATACTCCTAAAAAACAAAGTCTAAAATCAGATTCATTCCCATTTATAAGCCCCCGTGCGGGATCGAACCGCAGACCTCAACCTTACCATGGTTGCGCTCTACCGACTGAGCTACAGGGGCAATTACCCCATTGAAAATGATGTGTTCTGAAACTATACACAACTGTGTTTTTTGTGTCAATAACTACAAACGAAAATTTCAACAAATTCACTTTCTTTTATAGCATATAAACAAAAAGTATGATATTGTTGATTATCCTAAAATTCAAAAAGTCGCGCACATTTCGCGCCAAAGGAATGTATAAAATGAATTTTGACTCATTACTCGACAACATAATGGATTCATACCAGCAGTACGGTGGAATTAACCGCGCCGGAGAAGAAAACTTTCCTAACAGACAAAATGTCGTTTCAGTCCTTCAGGATTTGCAGTCGCTCATTTTTCCAGGCTTTAAATATGACGAAGATATCGGTTCGGGTAACCTGCGCTATATAACAGGAATGCATGTAAATAGAATAATTTCTGTTTTAACAAGCGAAATTCAAAAGGCTCTTGTCTTTGTAGTGTCAAAAAAGGACTGTGAAAACTATGATCGGAATGACGTACAAAATTCACACTGCTACAAACTGGCCGAAAAAACCGTTTTTGCGCTGTTAGAAGAAATTCCTGAAATCCGCCGCAAAATTCAGCTTGACGTAAAGGCAGCTGTTGCCGGAGACCCTGCAGCCCAGAATCAGGAAGAAGTTATTTTGTCCTATCCTGGCCTCGAGGCAATCGTAGTTCACAGACTTGCGCATTTTCTCTATAAAAGCGGTGTTCCAATCATTCCGCGCATCATGAGCGAGCACGTTCACGGCAAAACCGGAATTGACATCCATCCGGGTGCTACAATCGGCGAGTCCTTCTTTATTGATCACGGAACAGGAATCGTTATCGGCGAGACTACAGTTATCGGAAACAATGTAAAAATCTATCAGGGAGTAACACTTGGTGCTTTAAGCGTTAAAAAGGACCTTCAGGATAAAAAACGTCATCCAACAGTAGAAGACGATGTTACAATTTATGCCGGAGCCACAATCCTTGGCGGCGAAACCGTAATCGGAAAAGGCTCTACAATTGGCGGTAACACATGGGTTACAAAATCTGTACCGGCAGGCACAATTTTAACACAAAGCAAATAACATTTTTTAGGTGAATTTAATAAGGCGCGGCGTCCAGAAATAGGGGCGCTGCGCCAAAATTGCTCAGGGCAAAAAAATAGTGCACTCGAAGAGCAACGCTTCCCAAGTGCACTACCGTCCAGCAAGCTGGACATCGGAGAGAGTTTATCAGCTTATTTACAAGCTAAGATTAATATATTATGAGATTAAAATTATGTCAATACAAAAACAAAAAATTTATTTAAAACCTCTCGATTTTTTCATCATTTTTTTGTTTATTGGTATTTTTTTCACCTTTTTTAGGATGATAGTTACTGGGGAAAAATCACTGATCCTAGAAATCACTTCTCCAGACGGTATTTATCAGTATGAACTTAAAACTAACCGCCAGATTGAGATGAAGGGCCGCGAAGGAATCACCAGAATTATCGTCCAGGACAAAAACGTCTGGATTCTGGATTCACCATGCAAGAACAAAACCTGTATTCACGCAGGAAAAATAAATAAACCCGGACAATGGCTCTGCTGTGCTCCAAACGGAATTTTTGTTATAATAAAGGGAGATTCCGGGGAACAGGATACGCCGGACGCGCTTTCTTTTTAAAAAACGGAGAATATATGGCAAAAAAGATTCAAATCAGTTACAAATGCTCTCAATGCGGATACACACAGCCGCGCTGGCTTGGACGCTGCCCCGAATGCAGCTCATGGAACACAATGGAAGAATGCATCAAAGACCCTAATGCACTTTCTTCGACAGCGCCGGGAAATATTGCCATTAAAGTAAAGCCTGTTCCGCTTTCTACAGTACAGGCAATGGGCGACGACCGTATTTCAACAGGGATTACGGAATTTGACCGCGTCTTAGGCGGCAGCGGCGCGACAAAGCGCTCTGCAATCCTTTTAGGCGGCGAACCTGGTATCGGTAAATCTACCCTTCTCCTCCAGACCGCATCCCTTTCTTCTAAGTTAAATAATTCGACTGCTCTTTATGTCTCTGGCGAAGAGTCATCAAGTCAGATAAAGGCGCGCGCTGTCCGCCTGGGCGTTAATACTGACAACATCCAGATTATGCCGACCATGCGATTGGAAGACATTCTTGACGCCTTAAACGAGCTTAAACCAGAACTTGTTATAATAGATTCAATCCAGACAGTTTACTCCGTCGAGGGCGGCATAATCCCCGGAACAGTAAACCAGCTCAAATACTGTACCAACGAGCTCGTCGGCTGGGTAAAAGAACACGACAGTGTTCTTTTACTGACCTGCCACGTCACAAAGGGCGGAGAGCTGGCAGGTCCCAAAGCGCTTGAACACATGGTAGATACAGTCATCTCTTTTGAACGCAATAACGACGAAGTACGCTTTTTACGCTCGTACAAAAACCGCTTTGGGTCAGTCGACGAGCTCGGGATATTTGAAATGACACAGACCGGGCTAAAACCGGTAGAAGACCCGAGCACTATGTTCCTGACCCGGCGCGAGGGCGACATTCCTAACGGAGTTGCAATCGCTGCAGTCTTTGAAGGTACGCGCGTCTTTTTAGTCGAGATTCAGGCGCTTACAGTACCGGCAAAGTCCTCGATGACGCGCGTTTACAGCGATAAAATTGATTCAAACCGTGTAAGCCGTGTTGCAGCCGTACTGGAAAAGAGAACAGGAATCAGATTTTGGGATCAGGATATTTATATAAATGTTGCAGGTGGGGTACGGCTTACAGAAAGTGCAATTGATGCAGCTCTTGCATCTGCCCTGTACTCTGCGCGCACAGGTGTCGCCCTCGCGCCGGATACAGTCCTCATCGGCGAACTCAGTCTTGCAGGCGAAATCCGCCCGGTCGGCCGCATCAAGCAGAGGGCAAAAACTGCCGTAAGTCTTGGCTACAAAAATGTAATCGCCCCGGAAAAAGAGGAGGGCGTTATTGTTGTTCAGGATATAAAATCGCTTGTTGCAGGAATTGTTAAAAAGTAGACAGCGCTCGCCGCGAAGCATCGCACGAGCCGCGGGCGATTGAGGAATGCCGCCCGCCGCGGGTTTTGAGCACGGCGCAAGTCCATCATGTTTTGCACAGAATGTCAAACCGCCGCGCGACAGCGACGACGCGGTCGCTTATAGTACGCCGCGGTTTTTGAGCACGGCGCCGGTCTTGTAAAGGGCGCTTAGCAGCCGTCCCAGGCGGGAGTATAATCACGCCTTTCTAGAACTCTATATTCGTAAGGATACTTTCGTTCAATAGGTGTTTCATACATTCTTTCCTGCCATTCATCTTCAAGAACGCCGTAATTACCCTGAGAATCCATATACATTCTTTGTGACATGCTTTTGATGACCCGGTCTTCAACATACTCACCAAGATAAGTAAAAGTCAAATTATCCAGTGCATAAAGCCAGTAGTTCGAAGAAGGGTCATTTACAGAATTGGCAAAAAAAGCCACATCCTTAAACTGTCCATGAAGATCAAACCTGTCCAGATCTGTGGCGCTTTTTTTATCCATAAATGCGTCATAACACTTTCCGCCTATTAAGAGAACAACATCAAATACATCATAATGCCCGCGACCGGAACTAAACATATAGTGTTCTTCGTCTTCTAAATATTTCCATGGAGTTGTTACGCTGCAAAGAACCATGCGCTCTTCTTCTCCGGCATAATATGCAGCTTCCTGGTATGACAGATAGCGGTCAGTTATATGAATTTTCTTTCCATCTTTTGTTGTCGCTTCGTACTCGTGGCAGACATAACCATCTTCAACAAACAATACATCATGTACAATACGATTAAGAGTGACACATTCTCCCGCAGGAATTATAGTGCCGTCATCAAGTTTAATATCATACATTGCATAGGACGGACACTCAGTCGTTTTACGTTCTTCCTCTTCATTAAAATACACATCCATTAAATCACTCTTTACCAT
>JAILNY010000148.1 GCA_024691105.1 Treponema sp.
GAAATTAAACGTACTGGTGACCAGGTTTTCAAACGTATGGTTTTCAAAGAAAAATCATATGAACTTGCTCTTATGTACTACGATGGATTTGATAACGTTTATTCAAGCCTCGGAAATATGTATCGTTCAAACGGACCAGAAAATATTACTGGTATTTCTGACAAGAGCCTTAACACATTGTTTGATAAGTGGGAAAAAGAAAATGTTACAGAAAACTGGGTTGACTTAACACTTCAGCTCAACAAGAAGATTTGTGACCTTTCTCCTACATTACCTCTTTGTACTCTTGAAAAGGATGTTTATTCACGTGGTTTGCAGAATGTAGCTATTGGAACAGACAACCCATTCCTTTCTGCTGAAGAGTGGAAAATCAAAGACTAATCAGAGGTATCGATGCGATTCTTGAGATTTTTGGTCAGAGAATTGCTCCTCCACGGCATTGTTTTTGCCGTGGTTGGAACGGTTGCTCTTTCTTGTTTATATCTTCTTTCGATAGGCGCTCCAGCGGAGGCCTATGCTGATGCAGGAAGATCATTCCTGCTTTTTATTTCCGGACATGCTAATTCAAAAATTGTTGGTTTTACGTCTGGTGATATTATTTTTGCAGGTGCGATTCAGACATTCCCGCTTGCAATGATTTCTCTTGTATTTGTAATTTTAATTGCACTTGTATGCTCTTCATATGCAGTAACAAGTCGATATATGTCAGTTCACTTTGCAAAAAACGGAAGTGAAAAATTTGAAAAAACATGGAGTCTTATTGCTTCTGTTTTAGCAGCAGTTCCATTGTTTATTGGATTCTGGGTTGCATATGTTCTTTTTGGAAACAGTGTACCCTTATTCTTTATCGCATTTGTAACTGTTATTTTGGGCGGTTTGTCATGGGATGCTACAAACTTTCTTAAGACAGATATGCTTGCTCAGGTAAATCAGACACATGCGATTGTTTTTTCTACACTTGGAAGAAATTTGGGCAGATTCTTCCCAATGCCTGGAACATATTCAGGTTATCTTTTCCAGTCTAGTTTACCAAGATTTATTCCATACCTTGCAGGAAAGGTTCCTGCAATTATCGGTTCTGTTACAATTGCCGAAATTGCATACAGTTTTCCTGGATTAGGTAGTAATCTTATTGATGCACTTGTTCAGACAAATACAGACTTGCTTGTAACATCTGTTTTTGTCCTTTTGTGTATAAATGCTGTTGTTTCGTTTCTTGTGAAGACGATTCTTTTCTTGATTTATCCGAGGGTATATGAAAAAGCAATTTAATATTCTTAAGGTTGTCTTTGTAGTTATTCTCTTGTCTCCATTAGTAATTTCATGGATGCCTTGGACTTGGTTTGAAGGAATTTTTTCTGAGGCTTTGCATGAAGGAAACTACATAAAGATTCTTTTTAATTCTGTACAGGAATTATCAATTACCCTGGTTTCTACAATGATATTCGCAATGATTATCAGTTATATACTGGGGTATGTCAGCGTTCTTTCTATGAAGTGCGGTAGATTTTTTTCGAGCATATTAAGCGCGGTTGAATCTATTCCGTCTCTTTTGATAGCTCTTTTCTGTTATGCACCTGTTTCTGGTGCATTGGCAAAAACATCTTCTTCAACTTCTGCATGGATTTCTCTTGCAGTCTTTGTTGCTGCAGCAACCGCTACAGTATTGCCAGAAGCAGTAAGAAGTATTTCTATTCCGTTGTCAGATTTGTATAACCAGAAATATAGTGTTTCGTTCCGTTCTTACGGATTTGCAAAGAACCGTATTCTTTCTGTTTTGATGAAAACAGATTTAATGATTGATACATTAAAACGTGTTGCTGCCGGTATTTTGCTTAAAACACTTGTTCTTGATACATCTTTTGGTTTTGTTATTCAGGTTGGTCTTGGTGCAACAGGTACTCCTCAGCATACAAGCCCTGGTGCTTTGATTGCCTTGTACAGACGTACATTACTTGGTTTTGACGGCACTCCTGCTATGTTCTGGATTCCATCTTTAATTCTGGTGGCATTCAGTGTTGCTTTCCTTGTCATACTTGGTGACAAGAAGGAGGAATAATGAAACCGATAGAATTAAAAGGTTTTTGCATTCATTTGCGTGATCGTATAACTTTTAAGAAATGTGACTTTTCTATTGAGGCGGGAACTTCTTCTGTTATTATGGGACCTACTGGTACCGGAAAGTCTGTATTCTTAAAATCAATTGCAGGAATCCTTCCTATGCATATCTTTAAGTTTGAAGGAAGCATGAAGGTTAATGGAATTGATGCATATATTGACGGTAATAAACTTGATTATGAACAGTGGACAAAAATTGAACAGTCTGGACTTATGTTTATTCCTGCAGAAACTGCACAGGTAATGAATGCAGCCCTTACTCTGGATCAGAATATTGCATTGTTAGCTCCTGGCTGCCGTGATGAAATTGTCCGACGTCTTAAAGAATTCTTTACCCTTGATTTTGAAGCTTTTGCACGTCTTTATCCGGATGAAGTATCTGGTGGAGAAATGCAGCGTATTACATTGATGACATTGCTTTCACGTAAGGGTAATCTGATTCTTCTTGATGAACCGACAGTAAACCTTGACCGCAATCTTCGTAAAAACTTTGTAGAATTCCTTAATAAAGAAATTCTTAGTGATAAGTCAAAGACATTCCTTATGGTAAGTCATGACCTTGATTTTATCAAACGCCTTACGCTTACAGATGCTTATATGCTTAGCAATGGTGATCTTAGTAAGATTGAACAGCTTCCAGAAATGGAAGGTTATGAAAAGCCGGAAGCTAAAAAAGGTGCATCAGGTTCTGCTATCGAGCTTAAGGATGTTGCTCAGGCTTATAATAAACGTGGTCTTTTTGGAGAACGAAAATTTACTGCATTTAAGGGCTTGAATCTTACCTTTGAACGTTCTACTGTTTACGGAATTACAGGACCTTCTGGTTGTGGTAAGTCAAGTACTATTAAGGCTATCCTTCGTCTTCTTGATGAAACATCTGGTAAGATTTTGATGGAAGGAAAAGACCTTGTAACACTTAAGCCAAAAGAAAATGGACGTGATCCAAAAGCCTTTAAGCCATACAGAAGAAGAATGGCTGTTGTTCAGCAGGACTCAAGATTCAGTTTCTTTCCGGATTTAAAGATTCGTGATTCATTCCAGCAGATTATTGATGCAGGTAATGAAGGAACTCTTGAAGAACTTGCAGAAAATCTTGAAAAAGTTGGATTGACAAAAGCTCATCTTGATTGTAAGCCTCAGATGCTTTCTTCTGGTGAGATGAAGAGAATGGATATTGCCCGTGCATTGACATCTAAGCCGGACATCCTTCTTTTGGACGAGCCTTTTGCTCATATTGACTTTGACACACGTTTGCATGTAATGAAAGTAATTTCAGATTACCTTGCAAACCATGCAACAATTCTCGTTGTTGTAACACACGAAGATTTTGACTTGCGTTATTTTATCGAAAAGAATTATGACTTTCCTGAACTTGTAGGAATGTATGCTATCGAAAAATAACCTGTAAAAATTAATTAGGTAAAGCCTGTGCAGATTTTTTTCTGCATGGGCTTTTTTTTTACGTTTGCTTTAGGCCATGTGACCATCCCAGTCTTTTGAATTAAACCATTCCCGGTCAACCGTCTTATCAAAATCTGCAATCGGGTCGCAGTATTTTTCTATCTCGAGTGCTGTTGAATGAAGCCGCTTTATCGCAAGCGATTTATCTTTATAGCCGAGCTTTGAGCGTTCAATGCTTTCGTGCAGAACACGAATTGATTCATCGTAAACTTTAAGCGGAACCGGAAACGGATGTCCGTCCTTGCCTCCATGTGCAAAAGAAAAACGTGCCGGGTCTGTAAAGCGCGACGGTGTTCCGTAGATGACTTCACTTACAAGAGTCAGAGATTGAATTGTTCGAGGCCCCAGTCCCGGTGTAAGCAAAAGTCCCTCAAAATCCTTTGGACCACTTTCGTAGGCGGTCGCAAGAACGGCGCCAAGTCGTTTTAAATTTACGTCTTCAGCGCGAACCTCGTGATGTGCCGGCATTACTATATCGCGTTTTTGAACAAGTATTTTATTGTCATCGTGTTTTATTACATCTTTAATTTCTTTAAGCGTGCGGTCAGGGTTTTCTTTTGTAAAATCAAGAATACGCTGTCGGGTAGGAGAGGCATCGCTTGCAGTCAAATTTAAAATCAATCCTCGGTTTTCGCCTGTAACGCCTGTGTGGGGTTCATCGATAAAGGACCTTAAGTTTCCCGAGCTCCAGTGATAGCGGCGGGCGGTTTTGAGCTCCGTGTTCATTCCCTGCTGTACAACAGTCCAGTCACCTTCATTTGATAAGATAAAATTATGCATATATAGCTGAAAGCCGTCCTGAACTGCAGTTGAGTCGACCTTTGCAACGAGCTTACTTGAGTTAATTAATTTGATTCCGTCGAGCCCTGTGGCATCGGCTAAAAACTGCAGTTCGTCAGGTGTCCGCCGGGAATATTTTCCCCGCCCGCCGCAGACGCAAAGACCAAACTCGCGAGCTCTGGAATTGATTCCGCGCTTTAAAGCGTACATGACGCTGGTTGTAATTCCTGATGAATGCCAGTCCATGCCCATGACGGCGCCGAGGCTCTGGAACCAGAGGGGATCGGATAAGCGCACGAGAACTTCTTTTTTGCCAAAGTTTTCGATAATTGACTCGACGATTAAGGTTCCCATCTGCATCATACGGTCGGCAAGCCACTTTGGTACGATTCCTGTATGAAGAGGAAGGTCTGCGTGTCCTGTGTGTTTAATCATAGTCAGGCTCCTCGTCCGCAACCTGAAGTTTGCTTTTGTCTAAGTCATCGTCGTCATCGAGTGACTCATCGTCCAGCGCGGCACTTGCAAGGTCAATCGTGCTCTGTGCGCTTGCAGCCTTTTGCCAGGTAGTGCCGACAGCCCCAAGAGACTTGCGAGCTTTTTCTTTTGCGGTATTCTGGTTATCTAAGAGCACGTGTGCTTCAGTTAAAATAGTCTTTGCAAGTTCTTCATCAATTTTTAATAATTCTGAAACTTCTGAGACAGCAGCTGCGCACAAGTCTTCAAGCGTGACATATTTTTTTAGTAAGACTGCAGCGCGTTTTTCTCCAACGCCAGTGATGTCCTTAAACAGATTCTGCGTATTAAATTTAGTTCTGAGCTTTTGATTTTGTGTGGTTGCAAATCTATGGGTTTCATCGCGGACGCGCTGCAAAAGCCTGAGACCGTCGCTGCGCTTTGGAACAAGAATCGGATTTGGATTATGTGGAACATAAAGCTCTTCATCCCGTTTTGCAAGACCGACAATCGGAATATTAAGACCAAGGCTTTTTAAAACACCGTCAACGGCATTTACCTGACCGATACCACCATCAATCATAATCAAATCCGGAAGCTCCGCGCCTTCGTTTAAAAGCCGTGAATAGCGGCGACTTGTTGCCTCGCGCATCGAGTTAAAGTCGTCGATAATTCCGTCTGTTGTCTTTAATCGGAAGTAGCGGTAATTTTTTTTGTCCGGGTTTCCGTTGTAAAAACTGATGAGAGAAGCGACCGGAAGCCTTCCGCCGATGTGGGCAATATCAAAGCCCTCGATGCGCACAGGTAACGAAGGAAGATTTAAAATCTCCTTCAACTCCTGCATTGCAGGAGTGTCGCCGCGTTCACGCAGGCGGCGGATAATATCTTCTTTTGCGTTCTGGATTGTCATTTCAATGGCCGCTTTGTGGCGCGGAGCGTTTTCAATTGAATCAGTTACCAGAATGATATTTGTTTCAATATCAAAGGTTTCTTTAACCCAGCGCGTAATAAAGTCTAGGCCTTCCTGTGTTGTAACATAAATCGACGGAGGAATATCACTTGCATCCGTATAATAGGCGTTCATAAATTCAGGTAAAAGCTCATTGTCTTCATTTAAGCTTGTAACGCGATAATTGTCACGTCCCTGCATTTTTCCGCCGCGGATTTTAAGAACGGTAAAGCTTACAAGTTCGCCTTCACGGTAATGCGCAATATAATCACGGTCTTCCTGAGAAAAATCTTCAACGACATTCTGATTCTGCAGTTTATTAAGTGCTGCAAGGCCATCCCGAAGGCGTGCGGCCTTTTCAAAGTTCATCTGTTTTGCAGCATTTTTCATTTCCATAGTAATTTTTTCTATAGTGTTGTCGCCTTTTCCCTCAAGTAGTTCATAAATTTCTCCGAAAAATTCACTGTAGGACTCTTTTGAAATTTTTTCACAACAGGGAGCTTTACAACGACCGATATGGTAGTACATACAAGGCGCGTTGCGTTTCTTAAATTTTTTGCACAGCCTTATCGGATATATTCTGTAGAGTGCATCGATGAATGAATCGAGCGCCGCTACATCAGGGAACGGTCCATAATAAGTTGAGCCGTCCTGAATTACATAACGTGTCTTAAAAAGACGCGGAAACTCTTCTTTTGTAATTCTGATTACGGGATAAGATTTTCCATCTTTTAAGTCAATGTTATAACGCGGAGTATATTTTTTTATGAGGTTATTCTCTAAGAGAAATGCTTCGTATTCGTTTGCTGTTGTGATGTATTCAATTGATTGTGCGTGGGAAACGAGAAGACGCGTTTTTATGTCTTTGTTCCCTGCAAAGTAAGAACTTAAACGGTTTTTAAGATTCTTTGCTTTACCTACGTAGATGACGGTTCCTTGTGAAT
The DNA here is from genome assembly GCA_024691105.1 of Treponema sp. Lineage (GTDB taxonomy): Bacteria > Spirochaetota > Spirochaetia > Treponematales > Treponemataceae > Treponema_D. Next base: position 6,706 of record JAILNY010000148.1, read on the forward strand.
TCCGCCACATATATACTCCACTTGAGGAGGGGGCTTTTAATGCGGTTTCGTGTAATTTTTGCCAGACCGGATTATTTAAACTCATAATTGTATGAAAACTGAAATTCCTATGTTAAAATTCGCTATTAAAAAAATACACGTTTTACTATGTTTTTGTCTAGCATTTTTCTCTATAAATTTATCTGCTGAAGAAAAAATTCTTACGCTGGGTGGAAAAGATGGCTGGCCGAGATTTTCTAAAAATGACAGTATCAGTTTTGGGAAAGGCCGCTTTGGTTATACAAGTGTTGAACTTGCAACTAATTCACGTAAGGCAAGCGATACAACCGATATGCTTTTAAATTTTGAAGGTTCGTCTTTTATTGATTCAACTTCAAATTATACGGTTGTCAGAAATGATTTAATCCGCATTGAAAATTCTGTTATGGGGCATTACTGCGGTTTGAGTCGCGGTCGCGGAAAGGGAATTGTATTAAAGGGAAATCCTGGTTCTATTTTTGGAACGGAAGGAAACCCTGGTACTTTTGCAATTGAGTTCTGGATTAAGCCGTCGATTGCAGAAAACGGCGAAGTAATTTTTTCATGGAATTCTTCACGAACTGTAAATAATTATGTTTTGTATCAGTTGATTACGGCGACTTTTGTAAACAGTCACGTTGAATGGAGCTTCAGAAATATTTTTGATGGTTATACAAAAGACAGCGGCGAAGTTGTTTTGACAAGTTATGCTGCAATTGTTCCTGATAAGTGGTCGCACCATGTTTTGATTTTTAATGAAGAAACAGGGCTTCTTGAATATCGCATTAATGGAAAGGCTGAAGATTTAAAATATCTTACATCAACGGGGCATGAACTCGGAACAATTTATCAGCCAGTTCTTGGTATTCCAGAAAATATTTCAATCTGCTCATCGTTTACAGGCTCTATCGATGATTTTAGAATTTTGCATTCTCTTCCTGATGAAAAAAAGAGTGCGACAGGATATGATGTAGAAAGCATTCAGTCTTTGAGTCGTGTTAAATATGATTCGTATAAGGTTACCGGCGGAAGGTTTGAAACAATGCCGACGATGACGGTTCCTGGTGCAATTATCCGTCGGATTGAAACAATTCAGTCTGTACCTTTGCAGACCGAAATCCGTTACTACATAAGAACCGGCGATAATTTTTACGAATGGAATGATTCAACGCCTGAGTGGCACGAAATTATTCCTGGTCAGGAAATTGAAAATGTTACCGGAAGATATTTTCAGCTTGCGGCAGAATTGTATCCTGACGGGGATGGCCAAAAGTCTCCGTCAATTACAGAAATAAAAATTACATACTATGAACCGCCGCTTCCACTTGCTCCTTCGGTTGTAAAGGCAGTTGCAGGTGACGGTTATGTTGATTTAAGCTGGAATGCATCGCTTGATGATACAACTGCAGGATATTATGTTTATTATGGAACTCGTCCTGGTGAGTATCTTGGAACTGAATGCATAAATGGAAGTTCGCCGATTAAAGTCGGAAATGTTAATTTTGTAAGATTGACTGGATTAAAAAATGGAGCGATATATTATTTTACAGTCGCTGCATATTCCAAATTAGATGGTCGTATCATCGGAAATTTCTCTGATGAAGTGTTTGCCCGACCAAAAAAGGCAAAGTAGGGGAAAGTTAAAATGTCTGGAAATGATTTGCTGAAAAGCCGAGCTGATGCTGCTGTTTTATCTCGTGATTTTGCGCTTGCTGCAAGATTGTATAATTCACTTTTGCAGCAGTCGCCGAATGATGTAAATCTTATAGAAAAGCTTGGAAGCATATATGTAAAAAGCGGTGATGATAAGAGAGCTCTTCAGTATTATCTTAAGGTTAATGAGCTTAAGCCAAATGATTTTGCAACTCTTAACAGTCTTGGAGGAATTTATCGTCGCTTAAAAAGATATGAAGAATCAATCAGTGTTTTAAAGCAGGCTCTTAAATTAAATAAAGATGTTGCTCAGGTAAATTACAATCTTGGTTTTACTTATAAATTCATGGAACGTTATGATGAAGCTGTTGAATGTTTTGAAACTGTAATTCAGTTAAATCCAAATGACGTTCTTGCTTATAATCACCTTGGTTCCATTTATCATAAGCGTGGTGAAACACAAAAAGCAATTCAGACTTATCTTAAGGGATTAAAAGTTGACTGCAATCATCCGATTCTTCATCTTAATCTTGCTGTAAGTTATGAAAAAGAAAATGAATATAAAAATGCAGTTGCAGAATATGATGCTGCTCTCCGCTCTAAGCCAGGCTGGCAGGAAGCGTCTTACAGTTTTGCCAAGCTTCTTATTAAACTTAACCGCACTAACGAAGCAAAGGATTTGCTCCAGCATTCTTTAAGTTTGAATCCGCAGGATAACCATATGCACTCGGCTCTTGCAAAAGTTTTGTTCAGACAGGGCGATTATCCTACTGCGATTGAAGAATATAAAAAGGCTCTTGCCTTCAGACCGGAAAGTCGTCGTGCATTGATCGGACTTGCAGAAGCACTTGATGAAAGCGGTAATGCTCCTCAGGCTGTTGAATTTGTTGAGCGTGTCGAAAAGCTTGAACCTGACAATACAGATTTAATGAAGAGATCTGCTTCTGTTTTGCTTTCTGCAAACAAGCTTGGCTCTGCTTCAACAAAAATTAAAACCCTTCTTGATAAAGATAAGGACGATGTAGAAAGCCTTGATCTTGCGGGACAGTTCTACATTATTAAAAATGATGAACAGCGCGCTGAGTCCTGCTACAAAAAAATTGAAAAGCTTAATCCTGAATATGTTGAACATCTTGCGCAGGCTTCAAAGCGTTATAAGCAGACAGGAAATCTTCAAAAGGCAGAAGATTATATTAAGCGCTATCTTAAGAAAAATTATAATGACTCAAAGGCATTAACAAATCTTGCGTTGATAAATGAATCTCTTGGAAAAACTGACGAAGCTCTTTTGAATTTTAAAAAGGCTCTTAAGTGTGACAGCGGAAATGTTTTTGCAAAGAAAGCGCTTGCACGTATCGGTGAAGATCTTTCTGAGATTGCAGATGAAGAACTTGAAAAACAGAATGAAAATCAGCAGGATACTACGTCCGAAGAAAATACAACACCGGTTACAGAAACTGCTCCAGAAACAGAGCCTGTTCAGTCTAACGAAGATTTAATCGATGAAGAAGCTTCGTCTACAGATTCTGATTTGTGGAAATCTGAAAGCTGGGATCCAGATTCAATTGTTGACGAAAGTGAAGACCCGTTTGCATTACTTGATGAAGAAGAGGAAGAGAATAAAGACAAGAGTATGTCTCTTGATTCTCTTGCAGAAAAAGATGATGCATCAGACGATGAATCTGATGATAAAAAAGATTCAGATGATAGATTCTCTAAAGATGATTATCGCGGATTTCCTGGACAGAATGGTCCTGCTGAAGAATCTCCGTTTGACGATTTTGCAGCATCTGATGATGATGAATTATCAGGCAGCCCTTCTGGTAAAGATTCTCTTTCCGATGATTCTCGTTCTGATGACCTTCTTTCTGACGATGCATTAAATGATGCACTTTCTCAGGCTGATACTCTGGATTCAAAGGGTGATTCTGATTTTGCCAGCGGGGACGATTTACTTTCAGATACTTCTGATTCGTCTGATTTGTCTGATTTGTCTGATTCTTCTGATTCTTCTGATTCTCTTGCAGAACCAGATGACGAAGATATTTTTGATGACCTTCCACCGCTTTCTAAAAATTCATCGGAGCCAGATTTTGATCTGGATGATGAACCTGAAGTACCACCACAGCGCGAAAGAGAGCCTCAATACCAGAACCCAAAAAACGAGACCCCGTATCAGGAGCCTTCATATAATGCACCACCTCAGGACAAAGGTCAAACCTATGCAGATTCTGAGCCTCGTTACCGTGAGCCGGAACCTACGTATCGTGCCCCACAACCGCAATACAGAGAACCTCAACCATCATACCAGTCTGGACTTACACCTCAGGACACACAGCGCCTGATGGATTCAATGCTCAGGGCCCGTGACGAAGCCGAGCGCGCAGAAAGCGCGGCTAAGCGCGCTTTTAGCGCCGCAGAGCAGATCCGTGACGAAGCCGAAGATCTTGTTAGAGAAGCGGCTGACAAGGCGATTGCAGAAAAGATGGGCTCAATTGATAACCTTATTCCTAAGGTAGAACAGATGCTTGATAAAAATGCTGGTGCGCCGGAACATGAACAGCATGACGAGCGGCTCGCTGAGGCGCTAAAGCTCTTTTTGAGCCTGCGCGCTCTTGGGGAAAGTCTTCCGGAGACTGCCCGTACGGACTTTATGCAAAGCTCAAACCGCATCAGAATGGATTATATAATCGGACGTCTTTCCGGTAAAAAAGGTCTTCTTAAGACTTCTCAGGAAATGCGTGACTCTGGTGCTGTAACTGATTTTGTAAAAGAATCAGAAGTTCCGGTTAACATTAAGGGAAGACGGCTTGCAGATATGGTTTTAAAAGGAATGGGAAGTTTTATTGACAACCTTGAAGATAAAGATTTGTCTATCGGTTTAAGCAAGATTGTCAATAATGTAATTTCGCGGTTATAGGCGTATGGCAGTCCGCGCGGTATTAACAGCGGTTGTCATTTGCACCGCGCGGGGTTAGCTTTAGAATTGAACTGCACATTTATAATCTTATAATGCGGGAATGAGTTATAACTTCATTCCCGTTTTCTGTTATAAGAACATCATTTTCAAGACGTACGCCGCCAAGTTGTTTATCATAAAGTCCAGGCTCAAGCGTTACAATCATTCCAGGTAAAAACTGTGTGTCAGGTTCTGCCCTCTGTCTTACAAACGGAAACTCATGAATCTCAAGCCCGATTCCGTGTCCAAGCCCATGTGGCATTGAACGTTTTGCTTTTGCAAAAATTTCATCAACCTTTGCGGCTGCCGTGCGTACGGCAATTCCGTTTTTGTAAAATTCAAGAGCGCTTTCTGCTGCTTTTTGAACAAGCGAAATAAGCTCTTCCTGTTTTTTTGATAATTTTCCTTTTGCAACTGTAAGCGTTGTGTCGCTTGTATAGCCTTTGTAAACGACACCAAAGTCCAGAATAGAAAGTCCTTCTCCAGGCCACTGTCCAGCAGTATAATTTGGAAAGCAGTGAATTGCAAAGCTTCGCTCTGGTCCTGCCGCAAGTGTATCAAAGCCGGTTTTTTCGCAGCCGTATTTTCGACATTCGCTTTCGATAAAAAGTGCGACATCGGTTTCTGTTTTGATTTTTCCTTTTCTGATACGCTGTTCAATGCCGTCAATTATTTTGTCACCGATTTTTGCGGCCTCTTTTATACAGGCGATTTCGTATTCGTCTTTAAGTGCGCGCAATGCGGTTGCATAATCGTGACAGCCGTTTTCTCTACAGCGTACATCCCAGCCGGAAAGGGAATCGACGATTCTTAAGAAAAGTGTATAAGAATATTTTGTCGGAATTTCGACAACCTGTTTTTGCTTTACAGGAAGTGTGTTTAATACAGCCTTAATTGCGCGCACGTTGTCTCGTTCGTAATTTGTAAATGGTATTACCTTATCCGCAAAAGCATTCTGCTGAGCAAGATTTATATCCCATGGAATAAGAGTTGCTTTTGCGTCATCGGTTATGATAAGAATTCCGTCGCTTATGTGGCCGCAAAAATATCTTACGTTTGCATCTCTGTGATCTTCCGAATCTTCAAAGACTGCGACATTGATTTTATTTTCAATCATAAAGCCCGCAAGATTTTTGCGGCGTTCTTCGTATATTTTTTTCATTTCATCAGCTGAAAAATCTTTCATGTTAAATTCCCTTTATTATTTTTTTATCTTTAATTTTTTAAGAATTGCGATAAGCATTTCATCTTTTGTAATTAAAAGCATAAGAACTCCGGCGATTGCAAAAACTATGCATGATAAAGCCAAAGGAATTCCGTTGCCTAAAAATCTTCCCAATCCGCCAAATTTTGCAACAAAAATCGGATGCACAAAATAAAGCGGAACACTTGCGATTACAGAAAGAACAATAATTTTTAAACAATATAAAATTGAATCGTGAATAATTTTCCCTGTATCAGCGGTTTTTAATTTCTTCAAAAAGACAAACAAGAAGATAGTGTTTACAAGACTAGAAAAAGAAAGTGCAAATGCAATTCCCTGTCCCTTCCATTTTCCTGCAAGTAAAATTGCAAGAAGAATATTAAATGCAAAAGAAATAATTCCTGCCAGAGTAGGAAGCTTTGTATTTCCCTGTGCATAAAATGCCGGAGAAACAATTCTGTTCACCGCAATAAAAAACAGACACGAAATATGAAAAACAAATACGTTCAAAGTCATCTGAACAGAATTTTCATCAAAGGCACGGCTTTTAAAAACGAGGGAAATAATTTCTCTTCCGGTTACGAGTGAGTAAAAGGTTATCGGAATGCAGACAAGTGCAATTATCTTAATTGCGTTTACAAGCATGCTGTTAAATTCTTCCCACTTTTCTTTTTTTGCAAGACCCGTTAAATCCGGCAGAATTACAGTTCCAATTGAAACTGCAAAAATTCCTAAGATTAATTCCTGGAGCCTTAACGAATATTGAAGGCTTGAAACAACACCGGTTCCGGCTCTTCCTGCAAGTGCTGTAGAAACAAGATCGTTTAACTGGTAAGAAGCCATTCCGATAATTGTCGGAACGATAAGCGAAATTACTTTTTTTGTTCCCGGATTTGTAAAAGTTTTTTTAAGCGTAGTGAACGAAGTTTTCCAGCCGGTCTTTAGTACAAACGGAAGCTGGAACGCAGCCTGAATACATCCTCCGATCATTACACCAGTTGCCATTGCGCGTGACGGATTGGCCATTGTCTTTGAAAAGAAAATTGTTCCAAAGATTACGCAAAGATTAAAAAGAATCGGAGTAAAACCTGAAGGAGAAAAAATATTGAGCGTATTCAACATGCCCTGAAAGAGCGCCGCAATAGAAATCATAATCAGGTAAGGAAACATGATTCTGGTTAAAATTACTGTTTCGTTGATTATGTCTTGTGAAGTGTCTTTGTAAAAAATATGAACGATGTACGGCGTTATTGAAATTCCAATTACAACAACAATTGTCGTCATAAAAGTAATCAGGGTAAAGGTTGAATTTATAAAGTCCTGAGTTTCTTTTTTATCGCGGTTTTCTTCAAGATATCCGCGGAAGGTCGGAATAAAAGCAACCGAAATACTGTTTTCTGCAAACAGACGTCTTAACAGGTTTGGAATAAGAAATGCAACGCCAAAGGCATCTGCGTAGCCGGAAGTTCCAAGAAAGTGAGCTTTTGTTGCTTCTCTTATTACTCCAAGAATTCGTGAAATGAGCGTTAAAAACGAGAGTCTGATTCCCGATTTTAAGATATTTTGTCCTTTTTTCTCTGTTTTTTCTATAGAAGCCATGATATAATAATGTATAATTGTTTTCCTTTTTTAGCAATGGCAGAAAGAAAACAATTTGGAGGAGGTTGAGTTTAAAGTGGCAAAGAAAAAAGTTTTTCAATATGTCGGAAACACTCCGATAATTCCTATTTCAGCAAAAATTCTTGCTATATTTATTATTCTGATTTTGCTGTCAAATTTTATGACAAACTTTTTGTCAATTCATCTTTCAGAGCATCAGAAGGCAGCTCTTACAAATCAGCTTATGGTAAACCAGCTCAAAGAAATGTATATCACCGCTGGTAACCAGTATCAGATTTATTCTTATTCAAAAGAAAAAGACGAGTGTATTGAATCTCTCAAAAGAGCTGTATCAAGCGGCTTTACACAAAAGCACAGTAATGCCTTTGCTTTTGACAGAACAGGAAAAATGCTTTTCTTTATTTCAAAAGATCCGCGTATTACGACAGATACTTTTTCTGATAAAAAAGTGCTTGATGCCTTGAATGCTGATTTTGATAAATCAATAGATCAGGGTGCAATTACTTTTGATTTAGGCTTTGGTGAATATTACGGAATTTATAAATATCACAATGACTGGAACTGTTACTTTGTTCGTGCAGAGTCGCGCGCAGACAGTATGATGGAAATGTACAAGGTAATTGGAATTACTGCAGGAATAATTCTTATTCTTACGATTATATTCCTTTTCCTTGGCTTATTCATGTTCAACAAAATCTTTGCTAACATCAAGCGAATTACAAACAGTCTTTATGACATGCAGCAGCGTCAGCAGCTTGAAATCATAAATATCGATGACGCACCAAATGATGACATCACTTATCTTGCGGCATCGTTTAACGCGCTTTCTGTTTCGGTTAACAATCTTCTTACAACGTTCCAGAAATTTGTTTCAAAGGACGTTGTCAATAAAGCATATTCAAATCACGCAATTTCTCTTGAAGGAAATCAGCGCGAGCTTACGATTTTGTTCTCTGATATCAAGAGCTTTACTTACCGAACGGAGATTTTAGGAAACGAAATTATCGACGTATTAAACGTTCATTACAATAAAGTAATTCATGCGGTGCACCAGTCAACCGGTGTAATCGGTTCAATTATCGGAGATGCAATTCTTGCAATCTTTGGTACGGAAATGTCGAGCGCAGAAAAATCAGTTCGCTCTATCGAAGCTGCATGGGAAATTACAAATGTTACGGCCGAGCTTAGAGAAAAGATGAAGGAGCGCCGTAAGGAAATTGAAAAGACCCGCAGGCTTAAAGAAGCAGAAGACAGAATCTACAAAGCTGTCATGCTTGATATTGGTGTCGGAATTGACGGTGGTAACGTATTCTATGGAAACATTGGTTCTGATGAACATATGGCAAATACTGTAATCGGGGATAATGTAAACTCTGCAAGCCGTCTTGAAGGTTTGACACGTATTTATCATCTTCCTGTTATTGTTTCTGAATACATTAAAAAAGAAGCGATGTCAGTTTCTAAGCGCTACAAGTTCTACGAAATTGATACAGTTCAGGTAAAAGGAAAGACAAAAGGTAAAAAGATTTACTTCCCTATTGATACTTATGTTCAGCAAGCAGCAGAGCTTTCTGCACAGTTTGATATATTTGAAGAAGGTCTTACTGCGTACTACAAAGGAAACTGGACTACAGCCCGTAAAAAATTCAAGGAAGTAGAACTTGAAGTTTGTGAAGTGTTCTTAGAAAGAATGGGACGTAAGAGTGCGCCTGCAAAATGGAGTGGAATATGGGAAATGACAACAAAATAGATACACCTTACATTATGCCTGATGAAAAAGGGCTTTCTGTGCAGAACCCAAAAAGCGAGGTTCTTCTTTTTCTTCAGGAAGAACTTGTTCCTATCCGCAGAAAAAAAAGAGTAACAACATACGATCTTGAAAGAGAATATGCAAAGACTCGAAAGAATAAAAATTATTCAATCTGGATTACGCTTGCTTTAACTGTTGTCGGTGTTGTGCTTTCTACCTGGGGAATAATGGCTGGAGTGTCTGCCGCAGATAAACAGAATGAAGTTGCACTTGAAGCCTTTGAAGACCTTAATCTTAAACGATTGTTCGACGCTCTTTCAAAGACTCAGGATCTTTACGAAAAGGCTTCTAAGACAAAGGCTGAATTACAGGCAGCCCTTGATGCAAAACTTTTACAGGCAAAGCGTACAAGAGATTCAGATCTTGAATATATTAAAAAGCTTTCGTTAAGTCGTGCTGCAAGGCTTGAACGTGAGCAGCGCATTTTTGAAGCACATAAAAAAGCTGTTGCAAGTGCGCACGACGAATTTGACGAAAAACTGAGCGTTGCAGAACTTGAACTTAAACAGTATGAGGAACAGTTAAAGAGCTTTGACAGTGAAAATGTTGCAAAGGCTCAGGACTGGGAAAAACAGATGGACTCTCAGCGTCAGATTTATGAGATAGAAAAGACAAAGCTTGTAGAAGATTACGAAGCAAAGATTGAAGAACTTAAAAAGCAGATGGCTGACAGTCAGGAACGCAGCTACAAAGAAAAACGTACTGCGTTGAATGATGTTTCAAATCATTACGAAGCACGTATTGCAAAGCTTGATCCTGTGATTAGAGACGGCCGTATTAATTCAATCATTCAAAAATCTTCATCTATGATTAATCCTGATTCTTTTAGTGTTGACGGAATTAATTCGCAGGTTAAAACTCCTGACGAAGAATTTACAGAAGAGCTTCAGAATCTTAAAGTCAAGTACGATGAATATGTTGCATTGAGCAGATATTCTTCCGGAATTCCTTATTCAAATGGAATGGACGGCCTTGTAAGATCAGAGCGCCAGATTGCGTACGATATGGTCTTTGGGGCTGCGTCTGCCGGTGCAAAGAGAATCAGCGTATTAAAGAGTGAAAACGCGCAGCTTGCAGGTCAGGTAGAAAGTTACAGGGCAGAAGTTTCAAGGCTAAAGGCCGCTGCCGGTAATACCGCTGCTTTGCTTGAAGGCTATGCTAAGACTGCAAAAGTTGACGGTATTATTACAGGTGCCGATTCTGCTGGCAGCATTGTAGTTTACATGCAGAAAGCTTCGCGTGCTGTTGTAAAAAATGACGGAAGTGCGCGCGTAGATATTCTTGACGGCGATATGAAAACTGTTGCAACCGGCGCTCTCTGGTTTAAGGACAACGTTTATTTTGTATCGCTTGATGAAGAAGATGCAGAAATTTTGCCGGGCTACTTTGTAAAGATTACAAAGTAGGGCGGAGTGAGTTTTCTGACGCATTGTTTACTATATAAATTATTTATTCGATGACCAGTTTTTTATTAACGATAAAAACCTGGCTGCCGTTCAGTAAAAAGGCTGTTTTATAGTCAGACGGTTTTGTCTGTACTATGATGCAGCCTTTTTCTTTTGTAAAACTGTTTAACGGAATATATTGCGATAAAAAAATATCTGTCTCAGCAAGATTAAGTTTTTTAGTCTGGTTTTCTGTCAGCGCACTTGTGTCAAAATAACTTATTGAAAATTTCTGATCAGCATTTAATAGTTTTTCTACAGTTGAGTCGATGTCGCAGTTAAAGCTCAATGTGCACTTTTTTGTTTTAAGTGAATCGTATTTTTCAAACGAGGAATTATCTTTTTTGATAAGTTCATCGCGGAGCTTCTGCCAGTTAAAGCAGAGGGCGCTTTGTCGGTTTGGGTAATAAGAAGCGCTGGTTAAAACCTTTTGTGCGATGAGTGCGTAAGTTCCTTTTTGCCAGGAAGCGTCAGTTGTCAGAAAAGCTGAGCCTGCCCGGTTGATAAAGTCGTGCGGATAGACAGCGCCTGCGGGGTAAAAAAAATTGTCTGGTACTTTTGCGACGCCGCTTGCAGCGCTTTTTTCGGCGGTCTCGGTAGAAGCCGCGGTTGAATCAGCATTTGCGACATTTTGAATTACCGGCTGAACAATTATAGAACAAAAATCGTCTTTTTTGACATTCAGCTTAATTTCTGCACTGGCGGTTGGCTCTGAAAATTCTTTCGTCCCGTTTTCGTTTGTAACGCAGATTTTCCAGCTTAAAAGCGGCGGGTAGCCCGAATCGTCCGGTGGCCAGCCTGGGAGGGTTAGCGTAATGCATTCTTCTTTATTAAAAGAAATCGGCGACGAACAGCCGGAAAGAAGGGCTGCGCTTACTGCTATGGTGAGCGTAAGTGCGAGTGCGAAAGACGCCAGTTTGATATACGCCAGCGCGTGTGATGAGCGCACACGTGACGCCCGCTTGAAAGACGTCGGCGCGAGTGATGCCGGCGCAAGAGGGTTAAATTTTATAAGTGACATTTTCATACATTATTCATATAGAAGTTTATGAAAAAATGTCACCAAAAATAAAAAAAATTATCGGTTTTTTGCAATTTCCTGCTGACAGAGCTGATCGCAGACCTCGTTATATTCAATTCCTGCGTGACCTTTGACCCAGTTCCAGCTGACATTGAGAGCTGCGTTGAGTGAATCAAGCTTTTGCCATAAATCCTGATTTAATACCGGCTTTTTTGCAGCGGTGCGCCAGCCGTTCTTTTTCCAGTTTGTAATCCACGAAGTAATTCCGTTTTTTACATACTGACTGTCGCTGTAAAGGCTTACAGGTCGTCCGTTAAACTGCGGCGTATTCTGAACGGCAGTCAATGCCGAAATTGCCGCAGTAAGTTCCATTTTATTGTTGGTTGTATTTTTTTCACCACCTGAAAGTCTAAGTTCGTTTCCGTCTGCTAAAATTACAGCACCCCAGCCACCCGGTCCCGGGTTTCCTGAGCAGCCGCCGTCTGTGTAAATTACGATATCATCTGCCATGTGTGTTATTATAAAAGATTTTGCGCGCGGTTGCTAGAGTTCTTCCTAATTGTCGGCGTGAAGTTAATCCAGGCGACGAACTTAAAAATTTTACTTGTCATTTCGGTTATTTTTTACTATCTTTATTTGTAATCGTAAATTTTATTCCACGGGAATGCAAAAAAAACGTGGAATTCTATATAAGGAGCTATAATAAAATGGCAAAACAGTTGTTATTTAACGAAGATGCACGCAAAAAGCTGCTTTCAGGTGCACAGCAGATTGCAGAAGCAGTTAAAGTTACATTAGGACCATGCGGACGTATGGTAATGCTTGATAAAAAATACGGCGCACCTACAATCACAAAAGACGGTGTTTCTGTTGCAAAAGAAATCGAACTTGCAGATCCATATGAAAACATGGGTGCTCAGTTTGTTCGTGAAGTTGCTTCTAAGACAAATGACGATGCCGGTGACGGTACAACAACTTCTACAGTATTGGCTTACGCTCTCGTTCGCGAAGGATTTAAATCAGTTGCAGCAGGAATGACTCCTATTGCTATTAAACGCGGAATGGACAAGGCTGTAAAAACAGCAATCGACGAAATCAAAAAGAATGCAAAACCTGTAAAGGGAACTGATGATGTAACACACATCGCTACAATTTCTGCAAACAATGATGAAGAAATCGGTAAAATGCTTGCTGATGCAATCGAAAAGGTTGGCAAAGACGGTGTTATTACTGTTGAAGAATCACAGAACATGGACACAACTGTAGATACAGTAGAAGGTATGCAGTTTGACCGCGGATATATTTCATCTTACTTTGTAAATGACCGCGACCGTATGGAAGCAAACTTTGATGAACCATATATTTTGATTCACGACAAGAAAATCTCTTCTATGAAAGACCTTCTTCCTGTTCTTGAAAAAGTTGCAAACGAAGGACGCGCTCTTATCATCATCGCAGAAGATGTTGACGGCGAAGCCCTTACAACTCTGGTATTGAACTCAATTCGTGGAACAATCAAAGTATGTGCTGTTAAGGCACCAGGCTTTGGTGACAGAAGAAAGGATATGCTCCAGGATATAGCAATCTTGACTGGTGGTCAGGTAATTTCTGAGGAACTCGGACTCAAGCTTGAAAGCGCAGATATTTCTATGCTCGGAAAAGCTAAGTCTGTTAAGATTGACAAAGACAATACAACAATCGTTGGTGGTGCCGGAACAAAGAAGAACATCACAGAACGCGTTAACGAAATCAAAGCTCAGATTGAAAAGACAACATCTTCTTATGACAAAGAACAGCTCCAGAAGCGTCTTGCAAAACTCGCTGGCGGTGTTGCAGTAATCAATGTTGGTGCTACAACAGAAACAGAAATGAAAGAAAAGAAGTTCCGCGTAGAAGATACAATCGCTGCTACAAAGGCTGCTCTTGAAGAAGGTATCGTTGCAGGTGGTGGACTTGCTCTTATCGAAGCATCTAAGGCACTTGAAACAATTCCAGAAGACTTGTCAGAAGATGAAAAAGTCGGATACAAGATTGTACGCCGTGCTCTTGAAGAACCTATCCGCCAGATTGCAGACAATGCTGGTGTTGACGGTGCAGTTGTTGCAGACAGAGCTAAGAAAGAAAAGAAGGGTGTTGGTTACAACGCTTACACAGGTGAATGGGTTAACATGATGGAAGCAGGAATTATTGACCCTGCAAAGGTAACATGTTCAGCTTTGATGAATGCCGCTTCTATTGCAGCTACAATGCTCACAACAGAATGTGCAATCACAGACATCCCTGAACCAAAAGCTCCGGCTCCTGCAGCTCCAGAGATGGGCGGCATGTACTAATA
>JAILNY010000176.1 GCA_024691105.1 Treponema sp.
GTGTCATTATAGACTTTCTTAAGCCGAGGTATGTAATTTGCCATTACAATTTTTCTCCACATTTGCGGCAGACACGAACTTTCTTGTCTCCGTCAAGCTTATAACCAATTCTTGTAGGACCGCATTTTTTACATACGATTGCTACATTTGAAACATTAAGCGGAGCTTCGATCTCAGCGATACCGCCTTGATCCTGCTGGCTGCGCTTTCTCATTGCTTTTTTAACAATGTTTACACCAGATACAATTACTGCATTTTTAGCAGGAATTACGCGAACGACATTACCTGTCTTTCCCTTATCTTTTCCTGCAATAACCTGTACTGTATCATCTTTACGGATTTTGAATTTCTTTTCCATATTCAATTCCTCTTAGAGAACTTCTGGAGCAAGTGAAATGATTTTCATGAAATCTTTATCACGAAGCTCACGAGCTACAGGTCCAAAAATACGTTTTCCAACCGGGTTCTTAGAATCGTCAACGATAACGCAAGCGTTGTCATCAAAACGAATATAAGTTCCGTCTGGACGGCGGTATTCTTTCGCCTGGCGAACGATTACTGCCTTCTTAACTGCACCCTTTTTAATAGTAGATGTAGGAATTGCATCCTTAATTGCTACTACTACGATGTCACCGATACCGGCATAACGGCGGTGTGAACCACCGAGTACCTTGATACACTGAGCAATTTTAGCTCCAGAGTTATCAGCGACTGTCATACATGACTGCATTTGAATCATACTACTAACTCCTTACCTTATCTTGCTCTTTCAACAATTGATTCGAGGCGCCAGCACTTATCTTTGCTGAGTGGGCGACTTTCTACAATCTTAACAGTATCACCGATGTGAGCCTCATTCTTTTCATCATGAGCCTTGCACTTCTTTGTACTTGTTACATATTTCTTGTAAAGACGGTCCATTTTCTTTGTAGAAACTGAAACTACGATAGTCTTATCCATCTTATCGCTTGTTACGATTCCTACGTAAGAGCGTTTACCGACTTTAGCATTCTGAATAGCCTTGTCTTCCACGAGTCAACTCCTACTTATCTAACCCAGCAGCTTTTTTCTGCTGAATGAACGTATTTAAGCGGGCGATTTCGCGACGCATAGTACGTAATTCAATCGGGTTATCTACATGGGCGATTACTTTCTTGAATCGCAAATCCATATACTTCTGTTTAAGCTCATCACGACGAGCAACAAGTTCAGTATAAGACAGTTCTTTGTCATTTTTCTTTGCTTTAGCCATCTTATTCCTCCTTAGTCCTGTGTCGGTTTGTAAGCTATTTTTGTTACGATTGGGAGTTTACTAGCTGCAAGACGAAGAGCTTCTTCTGCAAGCTTAATGTCAACGCCACCAATTTCAAACAAAATCATTCCTGGCTTAATATTAGCTGCCCAGAATTCTGGAGCACCTTTACCTTTACCCATACGAGTTTCGGCAGGTTTCTTAGAAATAGGCTTGTCAGGAAATACACGAATCCAAACATGTCCTTTGCGTTCAAGCTTACGGTTGATTGCAACACGGGCTGCTTCGATTACACGTGCGTTTAACCATACTGGATCCATTGCAACAAGTGCGATGTCACCAAAGTCAATATAATTATCACGAGTGGCAAAACCATGCTGTCTGCCACGCTGCACCTTACGGTGCATTACTCTTTTAGGTGCGAGAGCCATCGTTTAACTCCTTTCCTTTGCAGAAGCTTCTGCTTTTTCAGCTTTATCACCAGAAGCACGAGAAGATCTTTCTCTGCGTGGCTTTCTTACAAGCTGTCCAGCATCTTCATTCTGTTCGCGACCATAGTTCATTCCGTTGTAAACCCATACTTTTACACCGATTTTACCGTATGAAGTAAGAGCTTCGTACAAACCATAGTCGATGTCTGCTCTGAGAGTATGAAGTGGAACACGTCCCTCTTTATGCTCTTCTGAGCGGCACATTTCAGCTCCGCCAAGACGGCCTGAAAGACGAATCTTAATTCCCTGAGCTCCACCACGCATTGCATTAGAACAAGCCTGTTTAAGAGCCTTACGGAATGAAGCGCGTCCCTGAAGCTGACGACCAACATTCTGTGCAATCAAAGAAGCGTTCACATCAGCACGTTTGATTTCTTTAATCTTAATCTGAACTTTCTTTGTAAGCTGCTTCTGAATATCTGTGCTAATCTTTTCGATTGTAGCACCTTTAACACCAATAATAACACCCGGGCGTGCTGTATGAATTACAATAGTAACACGCTGTGGATGACGAACAATTTCGATTTCTGCAATGTCTGCGTTTTTGCATTCTGGAAGATCAGAAACTAATTTACGAATCTTAAAATCTTCAAGAACGAGGTCTGCATATTCGCGAGGATCTGCATACCAGCGAGACTGCCATGTCTTGTTAATACCAAGACGCAAACCGATAGGATTAACTTTCTGTCCCACTTTTTATTCCCCCGCCTTCTCGTCAACTACGACGGTAATATGACACATACGTTTCAAAAGCTGGTCAGCTCTACCACGAGCGCGGAACCAAACTCTCTTAAGTCTTGGACCTTCGTCAATTCGAATTTCCTTAACATACAACATATCTTCATCTAACTTGTTATTAGCATTGAGCGCATTTGCCATTGCAGACTTTAATGTACCGCGAATGAGCTTTGCACCTTTCTGTGGCATATTCTCAAGAATAGCCATAGCTTCTGAACAAGGCTTCTGATTAATTACATGAGCTACAGGGCGAACCTTTGTAGGTGATGCAATAAGGAATTTAGTAGTGGCTACATAACCTTTATTTACTGTCATATCTTCCACTCCTATTTACCAGCTTTCTTATCACTACCGCCATGTCCGCGGAATGTACGTGTAGGAGCAAACTCGCCGAGCTTATGACCAACGAGCTGTTCAGTAACGTATACCGGTACCCATGACTTACCATTATAAACAGAAATAGTATTACCAACCATTTCAGGAATAATTGTAGAACAGCGAGAATATGTTTTTACCATCTTCTTATCAGCTGCTTCAACTTTATTCATTTCTAATACCTTTTTGTAAAGGCTTTTCTCTACAAAAGGTCCTTTTTTAACAGATCTTGACACAGTTATCTCCTAGACTACTTCTTTCTACGAGAAACAATAAAGCGACTTGAAGTCTTTCTCTTGTTTCTTGTCTTATAGCCTTTACAAGGCTGTCCCCATGGAGTAACAGGGTTACGTCCTTTACCTGCGCCTTCACCACCACCAAGTGGATGATCAACTGGGTTCATAGCCATACCACGAACAGTAGGTCTAACACCCATCCAGCGTCTGTGTCCTGCTTTACCAAGCTGAACGTTCATGTGTTCTTCGTTACCAACAATACCGATTGTTGCATAACATTTTGCGTTAACACGGCGAAGTTCGCTTGATGGAAGACGAATAGTTACATACTCACCTTCTTTAGCAGCTACAAGTGCACTAGCACCTGCAGAACGAGCAAGCTGTCCACCACGACCAATTGTAAGTTCAATATTATGTACAGTAAAACCTACAGGAATTGCTGAAAGTGGAAGTGCGTTTCCAACTGTTGGAGCTGCATTTTCACCAGCCATAATCTTCTGTCCTACTGTAAGACCTTTTGGTGCAATAATATATCTCTTGTCACCATCAGCATAATAAATCAAAGCAATATTTGCACTGCGGTTTGGGTCATATTCGATTGACTTAACAGTTCCAGGAATACCGTGCTTATTTCTCTTGAAATCGATATCACGATATCTCTGTTTATGACCACCACCCTGATGACGTACAGAAATACGACCACCAGCGCCACGTCCTGCATGAGACTTTTTGCCTGACACCAATGTTTTCTCGGGTCTATCAGTTGTCAGTTCATCTCTTACCAGGTCAATACGTGTTCGAGTACCTGCAGTTATTGGCTTAAATATCTTAAGAGCCATCTTTTTCCCCTTAGTTTAATGTTAGGCTTATACGCCTTCAAACACTTTAATTGTTTCGCCCTTGGCTAAACGCACAATGGCTTTTTTGTAGCTAGATGTAAGTCCAGGACGACCGCGAAGGCGTTTTTCCTTTCCGCTTACATTCATAGTTGTACAAGAAACAACTTTTACGTTGAAAAGCTTACGTACTGCTTCCTTAATCTGTGTTTTTGTTGCATCTGGATGAACAACAAAAACGTACTTATCCTGTTCACGAAGGCTTGTTGCTTTTTCTGAACTAACAGGTTTAATAAGAATGTCTTGATACATCATTATTTAGCCTCCTTTTCATCTTCAGCAAAGAAATCTGAAAGATTCTTTGCAGCACCTTCAAGAAGGATTACCTTGCGTCCATAGAACAAGTCATGCGCACGAAGGCGGTTGAAAGAAAGGAATGAGAGATAAGGAATGTTTCTTCCAGCCTGCTTGATTTTTGCATCATCATCTTTAAGGATGATTACTGTGCGTTCATCTTTAGCAAAGTTTGAAAGAATCTTAACCAAATCTTTTGTCTTACCGCTTTCTACAGTAAAATCTTCTACTACAGTGAGTCTGTCACTCTGAGCCTGAAGGCTGAGGATAGATTTCATTGCAAGGCGTTTTGCCTTTTTAGGGATAGCGTAGCTAAAATCTCTTGGTTTAGGTCCAAAAATTGTACCGCCGCCAACTGTAATAGGTGATTTCTTATCACCACGACGAGCGTTACCAGTGCCCTTCTGTTTG
The DNA here is from genome assembly GCA_024691105.1 of Treponema sp. Classification (GTDB taxonomy): domain Bacteria; phylum Spirochaetota; class Spirochaetia; order Treponematales; family Treponemataceae; genus Treponema_D. Next base: position 4,694 of record JAILNY010000176.1, read on the forward strand.
TAAGGCTTAGCATTAGATCCGTGTACTTCTGCACGACCTTTTGTAGATGCAGTACCAACACGTTTATTAGCTAATTCGTTGTTGATGGCATAATAAATAACATCTTCGTTAATTGGGAGACCGAATACTTTATCGTCAAGCGAAATAGTACGCAGCTCTTTACCATCGGTTGAATATACTTTCTTTTCCATATTCTAATTCCTCTGATTACTTCTTTACTGCGGACTTCACGATAAGTGTGCAGTCTTTATTACCTGGAACAGCACCGCGGACTAAAATAACCTTCAATTCTGGATCGACTTTAACGATGCGAAGGTTCTGTACTGTTATACGTTCAAATCCCATACGGCCAGGCATTTTTACGTTTTTAAAACAGTGTCCAGGTGTAGTACATGATCCTGTACCACCTGCTTCTCTGTGGAACTTAGAACCGTGAGTTGCACGTCCACCATGGAAGCCCCATCTCTTCATTACACCCTGAAAACCTTTACCTTTAGATGTTGCTGTAACATCAAGGAAACGTGTTTTTTCAAATAATTCAAGACCAATCTGGTCTCCAACTTTTACTTCTTTTTCAAAGTTGCGGAACTCTTTAAGAGTTCTTTTTGGGTTAATGTTCTCTGGAAACTGTCCGGCATACGCTTTACTTACTTTGGAAGCTTTAACGTCATCCAAACCAAGTACTACAGCATCATAACCGCAGTTTTCCTTTGTCTTTGTAGCAACAACCACATTTGGTTCGACGCGGATCACGGTGACTGGTGTCAAATTGCCGCTTTCGTCAAAAACCTGGGTCATTCCCACTTTTTTTGCGATCAGACCTTTCATTCTGATTTCTCCTGTTCTGAAAGTACTTCTGATTTTATCAGAATACTTTCCTTTAATTTTTTATAGCCGCCATCCCAGATCCAGGGGACCGTACTATCACAGTAATTCTGCGTTTGAAAAACGCTAAAACCTTACTGTTTGATTTCTACATCTACACCGGCTGGCAATTCAAGCTTCATCAAAGAATCCATAACTTCTGATGAAGGTTCAAGAATGTCAATAAGGCGTTTATGTGTACGCATTTCAAACTGTTCACGTGACTTTTTGTTTACGTGAGGTGAA
>JAILNY010000023.1 GCA_024691105.1 Treponema sp.
CCCAGATAACATGGCTGCAGGTCCAGCTTCTTACGGATTTACTGATACTTTGGGTCGTATGCACTCAGACGCTCAGTTCGCAGGATCTTCATCAGTTCCAGCACACGTAGAAATGATGGGCTTCATGGGAATGGGTAACAATCCTATGGTTGGTTGTACAGTAGCTTGTGCAGTAGCTGTAGCTGGCTCATTCTAATTTGTTTTCAGGCTGGCATGCCTTCAGGCTTGCAGCCTGAAAAGTCTATCGCCCGACTCATTCTGAGCGGGCAAAACCAATTTCAAAACCGACCTGCCTGCGGCAGGCGGTTTAAATCCTAGGCTCACCTTTGTGATGCCTTTTTTTTTGCATACAAATATTCATTCCAAATCATAAATTCCCACTTTTTACTACCTTTAATTTTTTTTAAATATATAGTAAAATATATTATCACAATTTAAGCTAATTTGAGGTTTTTATGAAAAACATTCAGAACAAGTGGATCCGCGGAGCAATTCCTGCTCTTCTTCTCCACTGTAGTATCGGAACAGTTTACTGCTGGTCAATTTTCAGTCAGGAAATTGCAAACTACATCGGCTTTTCAAAGGGCGCTGTAGAATGGGCGTTCAGTTTTGCAATTTTCTTTCTTGGTATGTCAGCAGCATTTTTGGGTGGGCTTGTTGAAAAAAACATCCACAAGTCTTCTCTTATTGCGACAATCACTTTCTCACTTGGTATGGCAGGAACAGGTTTCTTTATCTGGTACGGCGGTCAGTGCGCACAATCTGGAGCACCAAGTGTTCTTGCACTCGTAGGAATTTATGTATGTTACGGATTTATCATGGGAATTGGTCTTGGAACAGGCTATCTTTCTCCGGTAAAAACATTGATGCTCTGGTTCAAAGACAAAAAAGGTCTTGCAACTGGTCTTGCTGTAGCGGGCTTTGGTGCTGCAAAAGCAATCGCTTCTCCAATCATGCAAAAGCTTCTTTACTCTGATGTAAAAAATCAGATTCAGCGCGAAGGCGGAATCTATATGATGTTCTACATTCTCGCAGCCGTTTACTTTGTAATGATGTTCATCGGACACCTTATTCTTGCAAAACCAGAAGGATGGGTTGAACCTCAGAAAAAGACAAAGGAAGAAGGAATTATTGCAACTCTCAAAAGAGAGCCAATTGCTTCTTACATCGGAATCTGGCTTATGTTCTACATCAACATCACTTGTGGTCTTGCAATCATCAGCCAGGAAAAAATGATTGTAAAATGCGTAGGACTTGGTGCATTTGCAGGTCTTATTTCGACAATCTCTGCATTGTTTAATGCAGGTGGTCGTCTTGGTTTTTCTGCATGGGCTGACAAACTCAAAGACCGCAATACAATTTACAAATTGATTTTTGCGCTTTCTATTATTTCAACTGTAATTGTACTTTGCACAAAGGGAATCGAAAACGGAGCCGGAAACGTTCTTCTTATCGTATTTGTTCTTGCATTGATCTTCATTGTAAACGCAGGATACGGCGGTGGATTCTCTAACGTTCCTACCCTTCTTTCTGATCATTACGGAATGGGAAACATTTCTGCAATCCACGGAATTACACTTTCTGCATGGGCATTTGCAGGACTTACAGGAAACCAGATGGCTTCTTTCATCGTAAACCATGTAGGAAAGTTCGTTGAAGTTCACGGCGTAAAAGCAAATCCTCAAGGATACCAGACAGTACTCATCGTAACTACAATTTTGTATGCAGTTGCAATGTGTCTTTCATGCTTCCTTGTTCGTCCGATGAAAAAAAATATTGAAGCATAAACAATAAATAAAAAACGCGGAACACAATCGATGCAAACCATTCACGCTCGATTGTAAGTTCCGCTTTTTTTAACGCGTCTTCACTCATATTAAATCGTTTTATTATAGAAAATTTCTCTTTATTCATTTATAATATTTATATGAAAAATATTCAAAAGCTACTTTTAAGTTTTACATTAACATTTTTCATTTTCTCATGCGCTTCAACCAGTCAGGAACAAAATAGCAGTCATTCAGATTCAAATGAGCTGTCTCTTGTTTTTTGCGGCGATATAATGGCTCATACCCAAAATTTTAAAATGAACGACTTTAATTTAATTTGGCAGGATGTTAAAGACATTACATTAAATTCAGATTTTACAATTGCAAATGTCGAAGCTCCCGTAAATGACGAAATGCCTTTTTTAAATTACCCTAACTTTAACATGAATTCTTCTTACCCGCAGGCAGCAATCGATGCAGGAGTAAATGTAATAACACTTGCAAACAATCATACAAACGACCATTTTGAAACCGGCATCATTGCAACAAAAAAATGGTCGCAGGAAATTTCAGCACGCTACCAAAACAGCGAACGCCCGGTATATTTTTCAGGTTTAAAACAGGATGTATCATCCTTAGAAAATGCAAAAAACAGCCCTGAAACCTTCTGCACTTTTTCTAAAGGAAATTTTAAGATTCTTTTTTTCGGCGTAACACAGCTTTTAAACACTCCCGGAGCCAGGGACATGATAAATTATTATCCGGGAACAAAAAAAGGAAGAGCAGCCCTTCTTGCAAAAATCAAAGAGCTTCGAGAACAAAATCCATGCGATGTTTTTATCCTTGCACTTCATAGTGATGAAATCGAATATGATCTTACAGTTGAAAACTCGCGGGAACTTTTTTACAAACAACTTTTGGATTCTGGAGTTGATATTCTCTGGTCAAATCATCCGCATGTTGTAAAGCCTGTTGAATATATCTATGAAAAAAAATCTGGTAAAATTAAAAAGGTAATTTTATATTCAACAGGAAATACAATTTCCGGACAGCGTAGGAATCCGCATTTTAACAACCCTGCAAATATTTTTGACTACACAGGCGATGGAATTTTTGTAAGCCTTTTACTAAAAAAATCTAACGGAGAAATTTATATTGATTCACATAAAATCAATTACATAACAACATTCATCGACAAATCAAATAATTATCTTATAAAAAAAATGGACACCGATTTTTATAACGAACTTGAACAAAACGGTCAGACAGTCTGGAAAAATTATTTGATTGAACGAGAAAAACTAATGAGAGAAATAAAGGAAATACAAACATGGCAATAAATTACAAATCACTTCCTGTTTATGAACAAAAACAGCGAATACTTGATACACTAAAAACGAACCAGGTCATCATTGTACAAAGCCCTACCGGTTCTGGTAAAACGACACAAATTCCTGTAATTCTTCACGAAGCAGGATATTCTGTAAATGGAATAATCGCAGTAACACAACCTCGTCGCATTGCAGCTCTTTCTGTAAGTGAATTTATTTCTAAACAGCTTGGCACATCTTACCCGGGACTTGTCGGCTATAAAATGCGCTTTGAAGATAAAACAGATTTAACAACCCGCATCAAAATCATGACCGACGGAATTCTGCTCCAGGAAATGAAGCTTGACCCGATGATGAACAAATACTCTGTCATCATGGTAGACGAAGCCCACGAGAGAAGCTTAAACATTGACTTTGTATTAGGCCTTTTAAAACGTGTACTTAAAGTTCGCCCGGACTTAAAGATCATAGTTTCAAGTGCAACGATGAATGCCGAAAAATTTTCAACCTACTTTGACGGCTGCCCTATCGTAACAATCGATACAGTCACCTACCCTGTAACTGTCATCTATGATCCGCCGCTTATCCCTGCAAGTACACTTACAGTGACAGCACAAGAAGCCCTGCTTTCAAAAATATCAAATACAATTGACCGTATTTTATACAACAAAACAGAAGGCGACATTCTTGTCTTTTTACCTGGTGAAAAAGCAATCAAAGACTGCATCAACAAATTATACAATGCTCCTTTCTCAAGAAAAATCCAGATAATTCCATTATATGGCCGACTTCCAAAAGAAGAACAGGAACGTGTATTTGATTCTGCCCCTTTTGGAAGAAAAAAAGTAATTATCTCTACAAACATCGCAGAAACTTCCGTTACGATTGACGGCATCACTTCTGTAATTGACTCAGGTCTTGCAAAGCTCAATTTCTACAGTCCGCGGACTTTTACCTCAAGTCTGATCGAAACACCTGTATCAAAGGCATCGTGTAACCAGCGCCGCGGACGAGCCGGACGAACACAACCGGGTACCTGTTACAGACTTTATCCACGCAAGGACTATGACACCCGCGAAAGTTATACAACAGAAGAAATCTTTAGAACTGACTTGAGTGAGGTTGTATTAAGAATGGCCGAGCTTGGTATTACAGATTTTGAAACATTTGACTTTATTTCTCAGCCGTCTCAGGAGGGAATCCGCGGCGCGGTTGAAACGCTTAGAATGCTTAAAGCAATTAATCCGGACAATACACTTTCAAGCATCGGAAACCTTATGGTACTGTTTCCTCTTCCACCAAGAGTTTCGCGCATTATCGTTGAGTCAATTCTGCATTACCCGGAAGTCCTTGAAGAAGTTCTTATTGCCGCAGCCTTTTTGAGCACACATTCACCTTTTGTTTTGCCACAGGGCGAAGAAATGGACGCACGAAAGGCACATCACGCATTCCGTGATATTCAGGGCGACTTTGTTTCTTATGTAAAACTTTACAAAATATATACAGCGCAAAAAAACAAAGAACATTTCTGCAAAAAAAATTATCTTGACGAAAAAGTAATGGCCGAAATTGAAAACATTGTCCTCCAGCTTTCTGATATTGTGTCAGCACAGCAGATTCCAATCTCGGGCGGCGGCTCAATGGAAGATTATCTTTGCTGTATTGCCTGCGGTATGATTCAGTTTGTATGTGTTCGCGAAGGAAGAGAAAATTTCAGAACTTTGACTGCCGACCATATTTCAATTCACCCTGGAAGCAACATGTTCAGGACGGATCCACTTTATATAGTTGCCGGAGAAATTGTCCGTACAAGCCGTATGTTTGCAATGAGCGTTTCACCTCTTACAAAATCGCAGCTTGCAAAAATTGATCCAAACCTTGAACGTCAGTTGAATCAGCTGAAAAAAGAAAAAGGTAAATCAAAGGACCGCACTCTTATTTCAGGATTTGAATACGATGCAAAAACTTCGTTCCGTGATGAATATTCTAAAAAAGAAGGAAAGAAATCAAAGAAAAAACTTTCCGAGCTTACAGAAAAATCTACGATTCAGATTGGTTCATTCAACTTTCCGATTAAAAAAATTAAAGGAAAAAAAGTTGTCCTTATGCCGCATAACGAACTTTTAATCTGTGCAAAAGAAACGGATTTTTCAAACAATACAGAGCTTCATATTAAACTCTCATCTTTACGCGGAAAGGTTATTCTTAAAAACGGCTACGAACTTTTAACAGGCGAAAAGCTTGAATTGATTTTTAAGATTGCATCCGTTCTTAATCTGATTCCTGTAGACGAAAAGAAATTTAACCGTAAGATGAATATTTCGCTTTCAGAAGAAAACGGAATTGAAAAGCTTTGTAACGCAATGGAATTTATTCTAAACGTTGCAATTGCAAAATCAAAAAGCAAAGAAATGGGCTTTATCTGCGCCTTTACAGATAATCATGGCAACTACTGGTTTAAAGTCTCGAGAGGTTTTTCAACAGCGCTTTCTGAAAGTCTGTCTACTTTGGAGACACTCATAGACGAAGCAGAAGAATCGTTTACAGAAGAGCAAAAGACAAAGCTTAACACAATTTACCGCTCGCTCAATAATCTGTATGAATAAAAAATGCCGCATTCATGTTGCGGCACTTTAATCTCTACGAATAAACTACTTCAAACTCTTCAAACAAGAGTGGCATGTCTTCAGAAAACTCGTAGCCCATCAGGGCTGCTTCGTCTTCAAAAAATTCAATATGTGCCTGACGCCACTGCTCAATATTTGAATATTCACCTTCTTTTTGCGCAATGTCCCAGGTAACATCCTTGAATGCCATAACAGAAATATTCTTATTCTGTACAATGCAAACAGGATTATCATTTACATCGGTTACAACATAATAATCATGCGGCTTAGGAAGTGGAATCATATCAATGTCAAAAGAATATACCGAAGAACAGTTTAAGGTTTTTCGCCCGGCAAGAACAAGCGCCGTATTTTGAATTATCGTTTCAGTATTTTCTCCAAGCTGATATTCACCATTATATTTTAAAGTCGCTTTTTTTCCGCTTTCTTTTAAGTACTTCTGCCAGTATTCATCTACAGTCATTTTTTTTACCTTATATTCTTAATCAAGTTTTAATACTTTGCGTGCTTTTTTGCTGTTTGCACCAGCTTTTTCGTTATCTGCAATCTCTCTCATCTTTGCTTCTGCTTTTGTATAGCGGCCAGTTGCATACATATCAATTCCAATACCGCAAGTCTGAGCATCCTTTGAACCTAAAAATGCAAGGCAGACATCTGCAAACTCATCAGACGGATATTTTGCAATTATTTTTCCGATCTGATAGCGAAGCTGCTTTCTTGCATCATCAGAAGAAATCTCCATTGCAAGAACTGCAATTTCTTTATGACCATAATCTGCATTTTTCAAAAGAGCCTCGCAGGCTTTACCTTTTGCCGTGTCATTTACCTTTTTGTCTGTAATCTGGCTTACAAGAAATTCATTTGCCTCGTTACTCTTCATCTTAGAAATTGCATCATATGATTTATCTTTTATAACTTTTTCCGGGTCATTTTTTGCACGGTGAATTATATAAGGAACTGCTTCTGTTAATTCCATCTTTTGCGCAGACTCAATCGCCTCTTGTCTTACCTTCCAGTGTGCATCACGGATTCCCTGAATAATCACAGCCTTAGCCGCTGGGTCTGTATAATACGACAATCCTTTAATTACGTAAACCCTGAAATTTGGATCTGAGCTTTCAAATAATTTTACAAGAATCGGAATCGATTCTGGATTTTTCATAGCACCAATCGCCTCTGCAGCATACATTCTGACAAAAGAATTTTCTTCTTCATCCTGACAGATTTCAGAAAGCTTATCCCAGGTTGAAGCAGCCTTAAGACGACCTAAAACCTTCATCAAATTCTGGCGTTGACCGACAGACAAATCATCGCGGTCAAGATACGAAACGAGGTATCCGGCTTCGCTTTCACCACCAATTTCGCCTATCGTGGTCAAAGCTCCGTTAAAATAAGTTTCATCTTCTGATTCAAGAAGATTAATTACACATGGAACAGCTTCTTTTGTCTTTACTTCTGACACATATCTAAAGACCATTTCAACCGTACTGTCCTTTATGTCATATGGGTCATCAAGAACTTCAACCGCATAATCCTCTATACAAGGGTCCTTCTGCTTTGTAAAATATTCCAAAATCTTTTCTCGTACAGCCGGGCTTTTTGTAACATAAAAAAGTTCGTACAAATCCTCTGAAAAACGCGGATCATCATTTGCAATCAAATTCTTTATAAGCGAAAGAATTTCTGATTCAATTCCGTAAGCGATTGTCTCTTTTTTATCCTGAATTGCATTTTTGCCTTCATCTTTTAAGGCAGCTTTTTCTGCCTTTTTTTCATCCGGTGGCAAAGGCTTTTTCTTTTTCGGAATTACAACTTCAAGTTTTTCGTGTTCAACCTTTTTATCATCGATTTCACCGTCAGAAGTCTGTGCAAAAACAAATCCTGCACCAACTACAAAAAGCAAAGCAACTATCTTTTTAAATTTATTTTTCATACAATTTCTCCTGCCTTAAATCGCTTTAAGAACATTTCTTTGTATTCTTCAAATCTGTCATTATTAATTGCATCGCGTGCTTCTTTTACAAGATTATTCAAGAAATACAAATTGTGGTAAGAAGCAAGCATGCTGCTTAAAATCTCCTGAGACTTAAACAAGTGTCTTAAATATGATCGTGAATAATTTCTACAAACTTTACAGTTACATTCTTTATCAATCGGACCATGATCATGAATAAAGCGTTCCTGCTTTATAGAAAGCATTCCATCATGTGTAAAATAAGAACCGTTTCTTGCGTTACGAGTCGGAAGAACACAGTCAAACATATCGATTCCATTTGCAATTGCATCAAGGATATAATCCGGCGTTCCAATTCCCATTACGTACTTTGGTTTATCTTCTGGAAGACAGTCAACAGTGTATTTTAAAAAGCGGGAATACTCTTCTTTAGGCTCACCTACACTCAAACCGCCGATTGCGATTCCCGGGAAATCGAGTTCAGAAACAAATTCAGCACTCTGCTTGCGGAGATCTTCAAAAAAGTTTCCCTGTACAATCGGAAAAAGAATTCCCTTATAACCTTTTTCGCGTGATTCATCCCATTGTTTTTTTGCACGCAAAAGCCAGTCCGAAGTAATGCGCAAAGCTTCTACAGATTCTTTTCGCGACACGCCCCAGCCCGAGCATACATCAAGCTGCATCTGAATATCAGAATTAAACTTGACCTGAGTATCAACTACACTTTCAGGAGTGAACATATGATAGCTTCCGTCAATGTTACTCTGGAACCGGGCTCCTTCATCAGTAATTTTTCTAAGCTTTGAAAGAGAAAAAACCTGAAACCCGCCCGAGTCAGTTAAAAAATTTCTGTTCCATTTAGAAAATCCGTGGAGTCCGCCCATCTCCTGAATCAAATCTGCACCAGGCCTTAAATACAGATGATATGTGTTTGCAAGAATAATTTCAAAACCGATTTCTTCAAGATCATCCTTAGTAATGGCCTTTACAGTTGCATTAGTTCCAACCGGCATAAATACCGGCGTCTGAACAGTTCCATGCGGCAAAGTCAAAACACCAGTGCGCGCTTTTGTTCCATTATTTTTATGCTTAATTTCAAATATTTTTTCCATTTTACCACCCGAAAAATTTTTAAGTTCTTGAATACCGCAAAAGCGCGCCGCTTATTATCATAAACACTATAACAGGAAACCACGCACCAAAGGCAGGGGTTACAAATCCAAACTTAGCCAGCAGCATAGTTACCATCTGTAAAACGTAAAAAAGAACTGATGCCGTAAGTGACAACAGCATACTTATGATTATAACATTTCTTCTTGAACGTCCAGACAATCCTATTGCAAGTATCGTAACAATCATGATTACATAAGAAAATGAAAATTTCTTGTAATACACAGAAAGACTTTCGCCAGTTGGTCGACCTGTCCGCTTTAAGTATCCGATATACTCTCTTGCCTCTTTTATAGTTACAGTCTCCACATCGACTTTATTATTTCTAAATGTTTCCGGAGCCTCAACAAAACGTTCGGCAAAGTTTCCAAGACTTCTGGAATATTCAAGTTCACCATTAGCTAAAAGACGATACACAGAAGGAGAAGATAAAACCCATCTCTCCTGATTTTTATCCCATTGCGCAGAAGGCGCTTTTACAATTGCTTCAAGCTTTTTATCTTCTGTACGAATAACAATAAGAACTCCATGAAGTCTCATTACAGCGTCTTCGTAAACCTCTGCCTTATAAATTAAAAGGCCATCTTCACTTCTAATTACAATATTTGTACTGTTCAATTCCTGTTCAATATGCAGCGCATCATTTTTTAATGTCTGATACTGACTGTAACATGGAACTACAACCTTATCTTCAAACACAAAATAACAAATTGAAAGAATAAATGAAAAAATAATCAGCGGAAGCATCACTCTGATATACGAAACACCCGAAGCAAAAAGTGCAACAAGTTCATTTTGTGCAGAAAGAATACAAAGCATATAACAGGTTGCAAAAAGCATAGAAAGCGGTAATGCATAAGTTATAGTTTTTGGAAGATATAAAAGCAGAGTTTTTAATACAACATTTACAGGAACATTATTAAAAATATATTTCCAGATATTCATAAAAAGATCTACAATTTCAAATCCAAGAATAAACAGACTTAATGCGCCAAGCAAAAGAGGAAAAAATAATCTGAAAATATAAAGTGCAAGTTTCATATTCTAAAAACCTATTGCCTCATCATGACAGAATAAAATCCAAGACCGGCAAGACCGACAACAATGTTTGGCGTCCACATCGACAAAAAAGCATTTAATCCGTTTCTGTAACCAAACAACATAAAAACCCAGATTAAAGCCCAGTATACTACAGAAATTAAAACACCAGTAACAAGTCCCATAAAAACTCCGTTATGCTTTCCAAAAATCAAAGCAAGCGGGAGCGCCAGAAAAGCAAAAAACAAAGCACCAAATGAAAGAGAAAATTTTTTATTAAATTCAATCTTATATCTGTTCAGCTGTTCTTTAGGGACGCCTTCCTGTTTCTTTAATTTTTTTATTTCCTTGTGAATATCATAAGTCGTCATTTCACTTGGCTCAACGCCCGTCATAGGATCTATAAAGGCGGAATCAAAAATATTAAGCGTCATCTTTGCCGATTGAATTACATCAAAATCTTTCACCTTCTGCTCGTTCAAATTAACAACCATTGCATCTTCCATCGACAGCTTCATACTTACACCATTTTTATTACCGGAGTCAACATAAGATTTACCGGCAATTATAACACGCTGATTTCGATTTTCATCCACATCAAAAAATACGATATCCGAAATTCCAGAACCAGAAACATCTCCAGTTACAATTGTATTTTCCTTAAGATGCTTTACCGTATTTGATTCAATCTCAACAAACGGATTTCGCGAAATACTGATAATATACTGTTCTTTATATTTTATCAAACTTGCAGGCAAAAGATAATCATTTACAAAAAATGAAAAAAGCGAAACCAAAAATCCAAGCGCAATAACAGGAATTAAAATTATAATTCTCGGATTCTGTCCCGATGCTCTGAAAATTAAAATTTCGTTATCAGAATTCATTCTTCCAAGGCACATCATAAAACCTGTCAAAACTGCAAACGGTGCAGTCTGCGAAATTATCGACGGCAAAGAATAAATCATCAAAAGAATTACATCGCCAAGCGGAAGATTCTGTCCCAAAAGCTTTAACATTAAAACAAGAATCTGATTTACAAAAAATACAAGAAAATAAAAAAGAAACATCAAAAAAAAGTACAAAAAAAGTTCATGTATAATATAACGCCACATAAAAAAATCTTTAAAATTTCTCTGGGCAAATTTTGCATGAACATACTTTTTTTTGAGATCGTTTATAGCTGCAAAAATTTTTTGAGCCGTTTTATTAGAATTTACAAACTGACGAATTTTATTTTCCAGTAGAACCAAAACCGCCAGTCCCCCGTTCTGTTTCATCAAGTTTATCAGTTATCACAAAGTTTCCAAGCGTAACAGGACTTACAACAATCTGTGCAATTCTGTCGCCGTTATTAATGACAAAATCTTCTGTTCCAAGATTTACAAGAATCACTTTTACTTCGCCGCGGTAATCGCTGTCAATCGTTCCCGGAGTATTAAGACATGTAATACCGTTTTTAATTGCAAGACCCGAGCGTGGCCTAACCTGTATCTCAAAGCCTTCAGGAATTTCAAAAAAAAGCCCGGTCGGGACAGCAAAACGCTCCATAGGTTTTAAAGTGATGCTTTCTGAAAGATGCGCGCAGATGTCAGCTCCCGCAGCTCCCTTTGTTTTATATTGCGGAATAATTGCCCCTTCAAGAGCAACACATTTTATATCAGTTAAATTCATTTTTTTATTATACCACAAACAACGACAAAAAAAAAGTCCGGCCGTAGCCGAACTCTTTTTAAATCCACACGCTGCACCCTATGAGTTATGCTGTACGCAGTATCAGCATGAGTGTATTTATCACGCGACGTTAGTCGTCGTGATATAGCGTGTATGACTGCACGCAGTGTCTGTCATACACTATTTCTGTTCTTCGATCGCGTCGATGTAAGAAAGCTGGAGACGACCTCTCTGGTCAACTTCAAGCAATTTTACAGGAATCTGCTGTCCTTCTTTAAGAACATCAGTTACCTTTTCTACGCGGCCGCGCGAAAGTTTAGAAATATGGCACAAACCTTCTTTACCTGGAAGGATTTCTACAAAGGCACCAAAGTCTTTAATACTCTTTACGACACCATTGTAAATTGTTCCAACTTCAGGATCTTCTGTAATACCTTTAACGGCTTTCTTAGCTTCTTCTGCAGAAGTTCCAGTCTTTCCGTAAATTGTAACAGTTCCGTCGTCATCAGTGTTGATTGTAACACCGTACTGAGAACAGAGAGCTTTTACGTTCTTTCCACCAGGACCAATGAGGGCACCGATCTTGTCTACAGGAATCTTCATAGTAAGAATCTTTGGAGCAAATGGACTGATCTGAGCAGGTTTGTCGATACATTTTTCCATGATAGAAAGGATGTGCATACGTCCAACGCGAGCCTGCTCAAGAGCCTTCTTCATGATTTCTGTTGTAACACCGGCAATCTTGATATCCATCTGGAATCCGGTAATACCGTCTTTTGTTCCTGCAACCTTAAAGTCCATATCACCAAGGTGATCTTCTTCTCCAAGGATATCAGAAAGAATCTTATAACGTCCGTAAGGATTGTCGCCTTCTGGTTCTGTAATAAGACCCATTGCAATACCTGCAACCATCTTCTTCATTGGAACACCGGCAGCGAGCATAGAAAGACATCCACCACAAGTAGAAGCCTGTGAGCTTGATCCGTTAGATTCCATGATTTCTGATACTACGCGTACTGTGTATGGAAACTCGTCGCGGCCTGGTACCATTGGAGCAAGCGAGCGGCGTGCAAGGTTTCCGTGACCGATTTCGCGGCGACCTGTTGTAAGTTTTCCTGTTTCACCAACTGAGTATGGCGGGAAGTTATAATGAAGAATAAAGTGTTCGCTTCTGTCTCCATCGATATCGTCATAAACCTGTTCATCCATTGTTGTACCAAGTGTACAAACTGCAAGCGACTGAGTTTCGCCGCGTGTAAAGAGAGCAGATCCATGTGGACGAGGAAGTACATTAATTTCACAAGTAATAGGACGGATTTCATCAGTCTTACGACCGTCAATACGAACACCGTCATCAAGAATTGACTTTCTCAAAAGTTTATACTGAATGTCGTCAATCAAAGCCATAAAGAGCTTCTGCTGAACAGGATCAGAAAGCTGTTCTTCGTGTTTTGCAGTAAGATCTTTGATTACCTTTGAAACTGCAAGACCGCGGTTCTGTTTTCCATCCTGGAAGCATGCTTCTTTTAAAAGCGGTGTAGCTTCAGCTTCGATAGCTTCTGCATTTTCAAGAGTTACATCAAGCGGGTTAAGAGGAAGCTTTTCTTTTCCTGCCTTCTTAACAAGTTCTTCCTGAAGGATACACATTTCTTTAATGAATTTTTCTGCTTCAGCAAGTGCACCAAGCATTACCTCTTCAGATACTTCATTAGCGCCGCCTTCTACCATTGTAAATCCATCTTTAGTTCCGGCAACAACGATTTCCATGTCGCCTTCTTCAATTTCTTTGAATGTAGGGTTTACAATATATTTTCCATCTTTAAAACCAATACGACATGCTGCAATTGGTCCATGGAACGGAATGTCCGAAATACATGTAGCAGCACTCGCTGCGAGAACTGCAAGAATATCCTGTGTGTGTTCACCATCTGCAGAAACGCAGGTAGGAACAATCTGAAGTTCATGACCAAATGAAGGCTCAAACAGTGGTCTCATAGGACGGTCAATCAAACGAGATACGAGTATCTCTTTGTCCTTTGGACGGCCTTCTCTCTTAACAAAACCGCCAGGGATTTTACCTGCGGCATAAAATTTTTCGTTGTACTCAACTGTTACAGGAACAAAATCCTGTCCTTCTGTTACGCTTGATGAAGCACAAATTGTAGCAATAACTGCTGCTCCACCCCACTGTGCATAAACACAACCATTAGCCTGTTTACCAATCTTTCCTGTTTCAAGGATGAGATCTGCATCTCCGAGTTTGTAAGTTACTCTTTCTACCATTTTCTTCCTTCTTTATCTTCTTTTCCGTTTAAAGGCGGTGCCTGTAAAAAAAAAGGGCGGCCCCTAGTAACCAGAGTCCGTCCCTTCTTAAAACTACTTACGCAAATTCAATTCTTTGATAAGTGCGCGGTATGTTTCGAGGTTTGTGCGCTGGAGATACTTCAAAAGCTTTTTGCGCTGACCGATTACCTTTAAAAGGCTGCGTTTTGCGCTCTTGTCTTTTGGAAAGTTCTTTACATGCGCTGTAAGCTGTTCTACTCTAGCTGTGAGAAGAGCAACCTGAACTTTTGTGTTACCAGTGTCATTCTCGTTAGCACCAAATTTGCTTACGAGAGAAGCTGACTGTTCTTTTGAAAGTGCCATAATGGAACTCCTTATTGCGGTTAACAAAATAACTCGCTTAATTTATTTTTAATCCGGATACGCGGAACATTCTGCAGGTCGTGGCTTGAGTTCTAAGCCATAATCACAGCATTGTCCGTAAACCGAACCATTTACACATTTAAGTAAAAAGCAGCACAATGTCTGCTTTTTACTATAAAATTATTTGTTTTCAGCCTTGATTCCGTAGCGCTTGTTAAAGCGGTCGATACGTCCTGCTGTGTCAACAAGTTTCTGCTTACCAGTAAAGAATGGGTGGCAAGCTGAACAAATTTCAACGTGAATGTCTTTTACAGTTGAACGTGTCTCAATTACATTACCGCATACGCAAGTAATCTTTGTAAGCTGGTAGTCTGGATGGATATCCTTTTTCATTTTAATAACTCCTAAAAATCTTGCCCTGTATTACGCCCGGCCACCACTAGCTCAAAGACAGGCTTTGTCTATCATTCCGTCACCGTCAGCTAAAATTTTTAAAATAATACCACAAGATAAAATTATTATAATATTTTATCAAAAATTGCGCCTCAAAGTCAAGGCGCGACTTTTGTTTTCACATGTTTTGTTTTTACTCAACAGCGGCAGTTCCTGCGTTCATACTTGCAAGGAATGCTTCATTAGTCTTTGACTTTTTCATGCGGTCAAGAATAAGTTCTGTAATTTCGACATCTTCCATCGGATTAAGAACCTTACGCAAAATCCACATTTTCTGAAGTTCGCTTTCTGTAAGCAAAAGCTCTTCTTTTCGAGTTCCGGATTTTTTGATATTGATTGCCGGGAAAAGTCTGCGTTCAGCAAGCTTACGGTCAAGGTCAATTTCTGAGTTACCGGTTCCCTTAAACTCTTCAAAGATAACTTCATCCATACGGCTTCCTGTCTCGATAAGGGCTGTAGAGATGATTGTCAAAGAGCCACCCTCTTCTACATTACGAGCCGCACCAAAGAATCTCTTTGGCTTAAACAATGCATTAGAGTCAACACCACCAGACAACACCTTTCCGGAAGTCTGAACAGTCTGGTTATAAGCGCGTGCAAGACGTGTAATAGAGTCAAGCAAAATTACAACATCGCGTTTATGTTCAACAAGGCGCTTAGCCTTTTCAAGAACCATTTCTGCAACCTGAACATGGCGTGTTGCCTGCTCATCAAATGTAGAAGAAATAACTTCACCCTTGATTGCACGCTCCATCTCTGTAACTTCCTCAGGACGTTCATCAATCAAAAGAACGATAAGATATACTTCCGGGTTATTTGTCGTAATTGCATTTGCAACCTTCTGCATCAAAATTGTCTTACCAGCCTTTGGTGGCGCAACAATCAAAAGACGCTGACCTTTACCGATTGGAGCAAAAAGATCTACGATACGTGTAGACACTTCTGTTGAAACAGTCTCAAGCTTAAGCTTTTCATTAGGATAAAGCGGAGTCAGGTTTTCAAAAGGAACACGAGTCTGAGCTACACGAGGCTCATCAAAGTTTACAGTTTCAATGCGTAAAAGTGCAAAGAACTTTTCGCCTTCTTTTGGAGAACGAGTCTGGCCATAAACAGTATCACCAGTCTTAAGGTTAAAAAGACGGATCTGACTCGGGCTGATATAAATATCATCAGGGCCTGGCAAATAACTGTTCTGAGGAGAACGCAAAAATCCGTAGCCGTCCGGCAAAATCTCAAGAGCACCGCTTGCAAAAATAATTCCACCATGCTCAGTATGAGCTTTAAGAATTACAAAAATCAAATCCTGCTTTTTCATAGGAGCAAGATCATCAGCTGTAAAGCCGTATTGAATGGCAAGCTCGCGGAGTTCCTGCATTCCTTTTTTTGTAAGTTCGTTGATTTCTAGTCTTGGTTTTGATTCGTAGTCCTGCATGCTTTCAGGAAGGTGGGTTTCTGTCTGAAGTGTTTCTGGTGATATATTACGTGAATAAGAACGGTTTGAATTGAACTTTCGCTGTCCGCCCTGATTCTGATGTCTGTTTTGTTCAGCTCCTCGTTTTACAACCCGTCTTCGCTTCTGGGCTGTTTCTCCTTCTTGTTCGGAGCTTTCAGAAGCATCCGCAGGAGCATCTGGCTCAGCTTGGCTTTCTGGCTGACTTTCTGATTGTGTTTCAGAGCCTGCTTCTTCTGATTCATTTACAGCCATAGACTCTGACTGTGCTTCAGCAGCCTGTTCCTCTTCGGCTGCTTTTGTAGTACGGCGTTTAAATGGTGCCATTTAAAATTCTCCATTAAAAAAATTATAATAAAACATAAAATATATATTTGATTTTCAAAAAAAAAGAACAGATTTTAGATAACTACTACAAAACTCCCACATTATGTAGCATAAAAATTATTAGTTTTCAGTATCTGATTTCAAAATCAAAGACTGTTTAAATTCTTCAGATGCAACAGAAAACAAATCTACATCTGGTTCTTTATCAAGCATTGTTACCTGACCTTCAAAATCTACGTTATCCGCAATTCTAAGACGGGCAGTTGTAACATTACCTTTTACTTTGCTTCCACTGCACATTTCAACACGTTCTACAGCTTCAATATCACCAGTAACTGTACCGGAAATAATAATTGAATTAGCAGACATTTTGTCTACGTTGCAGGTAGCACCTTTATCTATTTCAAGATTGCCTTCGGCAATTATTGTACCGCTGAATCTTCCATTAATTTTTAAATCATCAGTAAACTCGAGTACACCGTCAAATTCTGTTTCTGAACCGAGAACGGTAAAATTTCTTTTTTCGCCTTCCATAAAAAAATCAGTACTCCATGTCAGATGAATTAATATTTAAGAATTATCCTTTTCTACAGGCAGATTCCATAAAGACTGCTTTAATTCTTTACCTGCCCTAAAAACAGAAACGTAGTGAGGTTCAACAGAAACAATCTCTCCCGTTTTAGGATTTCTTGCCTTGTCACGACCTTTTCTAAGCCGCTTTTCAAAAGTTCCGAACCCACGCAGTTCTATAGTTTTTCCGTCTTCCAAAGACGTCTTAATCTGTTCAAGCAGGCTCTCTACCACAACCTGAACATCATGACGTTCTATCTTAGTATTGAGATAAACAGATTCAATTAAATCATTTTTAGTCAATTTTTCATCTGACATCTCAAAACCCCGTAACGCCTGGCATAAAAGCCTTCAAATACTTTTTGAATAAGGTACAGTAAACTGCACCCTATTCAAAGTATTATCAAAAGTTAGTTTGCTTTTGGTGCAGCAAACGAAACATTGTAAAGCTTTGTCATACGAGACTTCTTGCGTGATACAGCGTTGCGTGTCATAACGCCCTTACTGCGTGCAGAGTCAAGAGAGCTTACAAGTGTCTTTAACTTTGTCTGAGCAGCTGCCTGATCTTTTGCCTGGCAAGCTTCTACAAACTGTCTTGCATATGTGTGGCATTCACTTTTGATTGCCTTGTTATGCAAACGTCTTGCTTCACTCTGTCTAAAAGCTTTCTGAGCTGATGTTTGATTTCTAGCCAAAGGATGACCCCCAAATTAAAACTTACATTATGATATTCAAACCACCCCTTTTTGTCAAGTAATTCAAAAGAATATCTGGCAGTGTAAACTGAATATAAGGCGGTGTCCGCCGCTGTAAAAAGCATAAAAGAAAGTAAAAGCGGCGGCCGCGTCATCCGGGATTCCGCGTCAGAGCGCTTCATTCCTCCGCGTCTTTATGCTCCGCATAAAATCCGCTCCGGAACGGCTTGGCTTTTAGCATCGCGCTTTGCGCTCGCTACCGCGCGCCGTCCCTCCTGCCGCTCACCGGGAAATGCGGATTGTCAGTTCCGGATGCCGTATACACATCAATTTGTATTTGTGTGACTAAGATTAACTATTAAATTTTATCTTTTTCATCATCCTTTTCTTTTTCTGTAAAATCATAACCACAGGTTCTACAAGTTTTTGACATTGGAACAAGCATGCCATCATTGTTACCACTAAAAATTGTAGTCCAGTTATCAATAGGCTTTCCACATCTCGGACATTTTATTGAATGAAGAATGAATGAACGAGTAAAACCTAAAACTAGAAAACTTATAAATCCTATCAGACCATGAACAAATATACTGAGCAGTAAAAATAAAACTAAAAGTGAAAATCCACTTGTTATTGATATTATATGATATTTTTTCCAAATAGATATTTTCATTTTCATTTCCTTATTTGATTAATGATGCATATAGTATCTTTCCATCGATTTCTCTCTTTCTGCAGGTGTATCAAATGGAATTACAAAACCATGCTGTTTTGATATATTAAATCCAGCTTTTAATCCAAAAGACAACCCTCCTGAAAATGATATATTTCCATTATCTGCAAAACCTACACTTCCTCCAAACAAACCATATCCAGCTGATAAAGTTGCAATATTACTATCTTCAAAATCACCTTTCGTATATCCTGCAAAAACAGAACCACCAACACTAGCTCCAGAAGCAAAGCCTCCAGATAGAAATAATCCTGATGCTCCTGAATTATCTAAATCAAATACAAATTCTAGTGAAGCATCAATACCAATACATGGAACAAAATTTAAATTTAGCCCCACTGTAAAATCACCATGATTTATTGTTTTTGGAGGTGTAACCTGATTATTAGAATATTGTGTTGTTGCTCTACTAATATAATCAGCTGAGCGCTTTTGAACAATCTCTGCTTTACCAAGATTTAAATGATTACCTGTATAAATTATATTTATATCAGAGATACTATCAGAATTAAGTTGCTGTAGATCAGTTGCTGTATAGTTTGTTCCATACCGGATATTACATTCTGTAGCAATTGAAGTTAATGTATCTCCGTCTTCGATTGTGTTTGTCTTGAAATTAAATCTTCCATCCGG
>JAILNY010000031.1 GCA_024691105.1 Treponema sp.
TATAGAATTTCTTAAAAAAGAAGAATTTAATATTGATATAGACCCAAATAATAAAATAGAAACAGCTTTTCTATCTGAATCATTTATGGAAAAGTTTTTTCCGGAATTTTTTAATGTAAATATTCCTGTTACAGAAGCTGACCTGGATTTTATTTGGAAAATGCTGAGCTCAAAATATGCAGGTTTTTCTGATATGAAGAAAAAAGGATTTAACAGGAAAGAATTATCTAATATTAATAAGACACAGGACCTGAAAAAATTATTAGATAAATATGTAGAGGACTGCCATTTCATGTTACGTATAAGGAAGTTTGTATATCGGCAGAATACTGCTTATGATAAGGGTAGTAGAATAAGTAAGGATTTTTCAAATATATATTTTGAAAAAGAAACATCAAATGCCTATTACGTAAGATTTACAAGTTGTAGTAAAGAAAATTCAGAATATTTTACGAATTTACCAGCAGTTAGTTATTTAGGAAAAGATAAAGATTTTATAATTCTAGATGCACGTTCAAATAGTGGTGGTAATGGTTTGCCACGTGAACAGTTTGTTAAAAGTTTAAATAAGCAAAAATATAAAGGAACAGTAATTGTTTTGCAGGATAACTATAGTTTCAGTTCCGGAGAATTATGGAGTGCCCTTGGTAAAAAAGATTTAAAATTTAAGCGCTTGCTCATAGGCACTCATTCAGGAGGAATGCAAAATTATGGTGAATGTGAATTGTATGAAAATGAGAAACTTAATGTTGATATATATTTTGGTAAAGCAGATTATAAATCAATATTACCATCAAATTATCTTGGTGATGGAAAAGGCTACGAACCTGATATTTGGGCTACTACAGAAACAATGGCATCTGTCCTCACAGGTCTTGGAGTAGATTTAAGCGGAATTATCTTTCAGTAGTTTACGGGTTTTACTGCAGGCAGATTTTGTCTAATCGTGAAACATTTTCTGCAATAAAGTCTGCACCTGCTGTCTGGAGTTCTTCGAGACTTCCATAGCCAAAGAGAACTCCACAGGATTTGAGGCCGACTTTTTTTGCGCCCAGAATATCATGCTTGCGGTCTCCAATCATCAGGATTTTTGATTTGTCTGTGATGTGATTTCTTTCAATTGCGTATTCAATAACTTCGTCTTTTTTGCTGCGGGTTTCGTTCATCAGACTGCCGCAGACATTTTCAAAATATTTGGACAGGCCAAAATGCTCTATGATTTTTACGGAGTATTCTTCTGGTTTTGAGGTTGCGACTACAAGTTTTTTTCCAGCTTCTTTTAGTGATGCAAGAAGCTCAGGGATTTCTGGATAAACTGAGTTTTCGAGCAAGCCTTTTGTGGCAAAGTATTCTCGGTATTTTTTTACACCTTCGGAAGCTTTTTCCTCTGAAAATCCGAACTGTGTTTTAAAAGTTTCAGGAAGTGGCGGGCCAATAAATGAACAGAGTTTTTCGTAACTTGGGATTTCAATTCCAAAATATTTTAATGCATGAATAAAAGAATTTGTGATTCCCAAGGCTGGATCAGTGAGTGTGCCATCGAGGTCAAAAAATAAGTAGTCGAACATTTTAGTAACTTTCCAAAAAACTTTTTGATAATTTATTGCTTACAGTCTGGCGAGTCAAAAGGGTTTCTTTTGCACAGGCAAGACCGTAATGAATGCAGCGTTTCACAGGAGTATTTTCAAGGAACCCCATCAAAAATCCAGAAGCGAATGCATCGCCAGCACCGATTGTATCTACAATCTGTGAAGGAGTGTATGGTGGTTCATTCCAGGTTTCGCTTCCAATTCTTACCATAACTCCCTGTTCTCCAAAGGTGATTATGAAGTTTTTATATCCAAGTGCCTGAAACTTATCAGCGGTAGTTAGATCAGGGAGAACTGATTTTTCTCCAAGAATTGTTGCAGCTTCGTATTCATTGCAGCCAAACAAATCAATCAATGGTGCATACTTCATGGTTTTGCGGGCAATGTCTGGAGCTGTCGCATTCTGGAAAACAAAAATATCAGGATGTGATTTTTTATAATTATAGAATTCTTCGAGAGTTTCTTCCGAAAGGTTTGAATCCATTACAAATGCAGAAATATCATTTTCTTTGATTACTTTTTCTACCTGTTTATCAAATACTATTTCTTTTAATACAGACGTTGAATAAACACAGGTTGCGCTTTTTCCACGACTTGCCATAACAGAAAAAAGTGCAGTTTTGCGTTCAGGACTTTCATTAAGTAAATCAGTTCTTATGCCTTCTTCTTCAAGTCCTTTTCTAAGATATTCACCAAAAATATCTTTTCCTACAACAGAATG
>JAILNY010000089.1 GCA_024691105.1 Treponema sp.
TCAAAAAGGTGATTTATCTGTAAACGAAGTTTTCAAACTATTTAAATATGCTGTCTATGAAGAAACTATGACCAGAAGTTGTATGGATGCAGATTGGGAAGAAGGACACAATACTGGTTCGTGTTTTTGGATTATGCCTGTAAGACAGGGTAAAGACAGTTCTGAAGGTTCTTGGGGATGTTTCTGTTGTTATGACGATGAAATCTCTATTGATGAGGATGTTGTTTTCGGTTATTTATATCTTCCATTCCTTCGGCCATATTTTGACAAATCAATAAAATATACATGTAGATATGCTGATCCGGTAGAATTTGACTGGTATGGCTATAATCTTTATACATACGAAACTGTAAGAAAGATGTGTAAAGAAATGAAGTTAGTTGCTAAGGAGAGTTCTTTTGGAGATTCTGATTTTTATGATAGTCTGGCAGATCGTCTTCTTTTAATGATGGAACGAAATCCTGATTGGGATTTTATTACTTTTGAAGGACCATAGAATTGGGAGAAACAAAAATGGATGAGAAAGAAACAGATAATATACAACCGCAAGAACAACAAGACTGGAAATGGTGCTTAGTCGGAAACATTGTTCAGGAACGGGAATACGGCGAAAATCATGAGATTAAACAGGGAACAAAACATTTTTCACCCGGAACGAAAGTATATTGTGCACCAGGACACTGGGGTGACGGCTACGAAAATATTATAGTCATTGGAAAGCACAGAGGTAGCCCTAAATATTCCAAGCTTGTAATGCAACGAAAATTAATTGAAAACTTTCGCTGTCAAAAAGTTTTTAAGCCTGTCATACTTAAGCTTATGAATCAAAATAATGACTTTTGGGATAATTCAGATAATTCAAGAGATTGGATTTTAAAAATGACAGAATGGTTAAATAAAGAAAATGAAAATACTTGTAATTCCTGATATGCATGGTTCTCACGAATGGGAAGAATCAAAGAAAATTTCTAAAACTGAATATGACTATGCTGTTTTTCTTGGAGATTATTTTGATTCCTGGGAAAATAACTGGCCAGATCAGGGAGAAAATTTTAAAGCGGTATGTGATTTTGTTCGTGAAGATATTCAGCATAGAAAATTATTATTGGGGAATCATGACTGGAGCTATTTAAGTAAAACTGTTCATGGAGCAGGAGTTTCCGGGCATCAAAACAATAAGGCTAAAGTTATCGAAAAGCTTTTAACAGAGAACCTGGATATATTAGATTTTGCATTTGAATGTGACGGCTATGTTTTTTCGCATGCAGGCTTTTCAAAAACATGGATACAGAGTGTTTTGAAAATGACCTGTGCGGATAACACTGAATGGTCAATTGATTTTATAAATTCACTCTGGCACAAAATATCACTTAATACGGAAGATGAAAAATTCAATTATAAATTTGAAGAGCTTTTGGACTGGCATGGATATATCAGCGCTTCCGGAAATGAAGTAACTCAGGGCCCGCTTTGGATTAGACCTGAAGCGCTCTTGAAAGATTCGTATTATAAAGTTCAGGTTGTTGGTCATACAGAATTATGTTCAACAGATTATATTACACTTTCTGAGCATGGAATGAATGATGATGAAGCCAAAAAAATTATTCTGGCAGATTCACCTAAGCATACATGCTTTGGAATTCTTGATACAAAAAAATAAGGGGAAGAAACTATGATTACTTTGCAAAATTATACTTCTGAAGAAATTGATTTATTATACTCTGTCGTAGAGGATGCTGTTAAAAATAAAAAGCCTGTCGATTTATTCAGCCTTCATGCAATTATTAAACCTGGAGATTTCTATTTACGTGGGAATGCGGCCAATGGTTATGTGTTCCAGTTTAATGGGCTTAAGTGGATTGAAGATGGCGAAATATATAACTGTTTAATTCAGCCGCAGATTAGATTTAATGATGTTCTTCCAATCTGGGTTCCTGTCATAACATACAATGACAGAAATTACTCTAGTTCCGGCAGACTGTCTATGATAAAAAAAGAAAACAGATATATTAAATGTTGAAAAGCGTTAAGGAGCAGATTAATTAATTGCCGCAAGATTGCGACAATTTTGACATTCAGCCAAATATAATATAAAATTGAAGTTATCAAGCAGTGTTTTGTGCAGGGGACTCTGCATAAACCTGACTGTTTACCTCAGCGTAATTCATACGCTGTTAGACACTCAGGGCTTGATTTTTATGGAAGCAATGACAGCACCCACCTGTTTGCGGAGACGAGAGCAGCAGGTTTGTAACTATAATGTGCGTTTACCGTCTTTATAGTTTCTGCCGCTTCCTTTAGTTGACAAGCCAAGTTTATTTAAGCCCTGAGCCATTAGGAGTTCAGCACACTGAATAACTTGGCTTTTTTTTATTTGCAGCCGCTGGACAGGTTGTACGAGATACTGGCAGCAATATGAAAGCTGGAGTTAAAAACTGGTATAATGGAACTTCAGGCGGTGGCAGAGGTGGCTCAGGTGGTGGTGGAAGCTCAGCTTATGACAACCTTAATGCAACTGGTAAGAATTATACAAATACAAGTTATGACCAAAAGATTGTTGATCCTAAACAAGATTCTTATAAAGGTCAAGATTATTCAACAGCTGATGCTCACAACAAAAAGTATGGCGAATCTATGCACTATGAAAAAAGTGCAAACGGCTCTATGGTTGCAACAAGAAAGCAAACTCTTGGCGAACATCTGAAAACGCAAAAAGACGATGCATACCAGGAATCTCTCAAACGCTATAGAGATTATTTTGCACAAAAAAATAAAAATAATGCTGTAAAAGCAGTACAAAAAGATAAAAAAAAGTCTGATAAAATGCAACGAGCAGAAAGCAAAAAAAAGCTAAAATAAAGTTTACTTTTTGACAATAAGATAGTAAATTTATTTTAGTGAGGAATAAGTTATGCAAGTTACAAAGTGGGAGAGAACAGATTTATTACATTCTGATGGAAAAACGGAAGAAGATTTACTTAAGGAAGGTTGGGAACCTTTTGCAGCGGCAGACCGTACTATTTTATATCGCCGCCCTGTCGGATATATCGAAGTAGAAGAAAAGATAGTCAAGCATAATGGCGAAATTAAACCTGAACAAATCATTACAAAAGAAGTTACTTTTAACCTGGATGAAATTTTCAAATCAAGAAAGAACGATTGTCAATAATTGCCGCAAGGTTGCGACAATTTTGACATATATTCCATAAAGTCTTCTAATGGTTCATCAAAATCTGGAGACATATAGAATGAATCATTTTTCCAAACACCATATACAGATTTTTTTGCAGACAAATTATTTTCTTCAGAATATTTCAATTTTATCAAGCGGACAAAATCTATAATTTCACTAAGTGCAGCTTGAGGTAATGTTTCTATTTCTTTTTTTAGATCAGCATACGACATAATAAATCACCCTACAGATAAAATTTTAAAACAATTTTATAAAATGTCAATATTATGTTCTATGATGGAAAAATTGAAATTAATTTAAATAATTGCCGCAAGATTGCGACAATTAACGTCATACTGATGTGATATAGAATCAAAAACAATCAAAATCAGGTTTATCATTCGATTCATCACATGGTTTTTCTTTCTCTAAGTACTTATTCAAGAAAATCATAAAATTATCTAACAATACTAAAAGCTCACTTGCTTCACGATACCGCTCATCTTTGATAGCAACATTAATTGTGTTGAGACAAGCATCTTTTAATGTTAGAATTAATTCATCAAACGTTTTTTCGTCTTTCCTTTCAATAGTCATTAGTCTTACTCCTTATATAAATATTTTAATCCTGATAATGTGGATTTTTTTTCATGTCATTTATTTGAGCATCTATAGACTTTATACTCTCATCAGGATTCATATAAAAGGATTTATGCTTTTTTATATAATCCCGTCGTAGTTCATTTATTTTAATGATTCCTGAATTAGATTCTATAAGCTCTTCCCTATATTTTTTCATTCCTCTCCTTTCTGAAAGTTGAAGTTCTTTTTGCGAAATTAGTTTATATACATGAGCATAAGACTTTTGAGATATAATTAATGTAGAAACAATCCCAAACAAAAAACATATAATTCCTGTAACAACAAAATCAAAAACGGCTGCCCCAATATGAAAATTTTTAAGTTCATATATCTTTTGTTTATACGCCTTCTCAACGTTTGTTGTATTATCACATACAATAGCTGAAAACCTATGTAAATTTGATTCAATAGTTTTTATAGCATTATTTATCCCAGAAAATAATTGTCCTGATTTTGCAGTAATAACTTTTTCTGTCTTGTTATCTATCGAACCCTTCATCTCCTTGATTTCGTTCATTGTTTTTTTCAAGAAGATTTGTTCGCTCTGGAATTCTTTGGCGATATTCTGTTTCAACAATCGTTGACTTTCCAGGCTTTGGCTTAAAAATTCTTCCTGAGTCTGATGAAGTTTTACAAGCTGAATGTTGAGAGTTTGTTGTATGGCTGCTGGCAAGGTATTGTTCAAATCCGGTATTGAAATCAATGACTTTTGAATCGACTCTTGAGTCTCTTGAATCTGCTGCATTTTGTCGTGAATTTGAATTAATTGCTCCAACAACACCTCTGCTGCTGGTAACTCTATTTGCGCATTTGTTTGTAAGTCCATTTAATAATTCCTCCTTGGTAGTATATGCACTTAAATTTGAAAAATATTGCGAAAGCTTTTTTAACCTTACTCTAAACTTTTTTTCACCACTTTCTTTTCGCTTTATATCAGTAAAAGTAATATGTTTCTTTTTCTCATTCCATTCTGTTTCAAAACCCTGAGCCTTCATTAAAAGTATAAACTGTTCACGACTCCTGGACATTTCAATAGATTTTTCAACAGCGGTTGCACATTGATTAACATAAGAGTCCTTTGGTCTTCTTATAATTTGCTGAAATAACCTCATACTGTTAGCGACAAAACTTTTCTTTTTTGGAAACCCATATTGATTAAAGCCTTTTTTAGGAGCTGGAGAAAAGCCATGCGCAATACATATTTCATTCTGCAACTCTTTCATTTTTCTTAAATCACTTCGCGACATCTGAAATTTTTTATTATTAATAAAACTTACTGAATTTAAGAGGATATGATTGTGTAGATGTACGCGATCTGCATGGGTTACCACCAGCATCTCAAAACCGAAGAACTTTTTACATTTTGAAGCAAACTCTACGCCAAGTTCATGAACTTGAGAAGGAGTGATATTTTCGACTGGAGGAAAAGATTGGACGAAATGATAATATTGTCTCCCTTTAGTTTTGTTTGCAGATGATTTTGTTTCAAGCATAGTCTTATAAGCAGAAGAAACATCACAAAACAGTCCAGTAGACAATTTTTCCGTAGTTTTCTCAGGCTTTAATACATAATTAATTATCCCTTTTAAGCTTGCATTTCCATTCTTTTTTGCATTTACGATTTTAAGTATCGCCATAAGCTCTCCAGTTTTTTTAGTGTAATCAAGATTCTTTCGCGCTCTGCTTCCATGTGACCTAAATTACAAGCCCGAGCTATCTGGTTCAGATTAACTCCCTGCTTTCTTAGTTCGAACAATATTTCCTCAAGCATCCCCTTTTCAATTTGTGCTTTTGAAAAGACCGCACGAATCAGAAATTGCTGCATAGAAAATTCGGATTTTTCTACACGGAGTTTTAACTCTTGTAATTCTGAATCTGATACACGAAAGGTTATCTTATGGGGTCGACTTTTGTTCATGCAATGCCTCATGTTTTTAGAGCTGCAAGAATTTCACAAGGCTCTCTACCCTTTGCCAATTCCTTAATCGCATACTCTATACCAGCAGCATAACCATCTTCATAAGTTTTCTTACTAGGCTTTTCAGTTTTGACTTTTGCTTTTGATTTCATTTTCTTATAAGCTGCATTAAGAGAAATTTTTCCTGACTTGAAAGATTCCAAAGTAGCAGGATCTGATTTCTTTTCAACTTCTTTGAACTTCGAAATCTGACGTCTGGATATTTCAAGCTCATCTGCAATCTGCTGGTCTGTTTTTAACTGTTTTCCATTTTCTTTTTTTAAGCCTGCCATCTTCTGATAGTATGCATATTGCTCTTGCTCTGTCAGATTTCTTCTTGCCATCTGCGTTCGATAAATAAATGAAATAATATCAGCACGGCTTTTAAATGATTTCTCAAGAAATGCAAGTTTTTCAATCCCTGCAATTTTACTTGATAACAGTCTTGTATGCCCATCCACAATAGTTTTGTCAGGAACGCCGGGAACCCCTTTTGTTAGAATGATAGGGAATGTTGGATCATAACCTTTTGTAGTTTTCATAGATTCAGCTATCTTCTGAACATCCGTTTCTTTTTGTGGAAAAATAGATTTCAATTCTTCATCTACGTTTATTTGTGAAATATCAATCCATCTAATTTTTTCAGTTTTCTGAAACATTGTTTTTACGTTATCTATTATTTTCATATCTGCCTCCGTTAATTGATTAATCCGTATTGTTTATAAAACTGAAGGTTTTCTTCTGGTACCAAAAAAGGCCGGCCTGTTTTGTTTGTTATTTTTTGGAAAAATTCACGGTAACTACTTTCATACTGCTCTTTTTCAATTTCAGACATATGAAAAATTCTTGCTTTTATTTGAATTTCCTGTTTATCATGATTCTTTATCGCAGCCACAGTTAGAGAACAAGCAGGACAACAGTAGTCATACTCATTAAATTTTTTTCCACACACAGGGCATTGTATTAATGAAATGCTATTTGCAGCTTCAATTTGATTAATAGACTGTCTGCTTAGTCTAAAATCTCTTGCTACAGATTTTGAAAGAGCTAAACTTCGATAAAACCCCTCAAATGATTTTATAGGCTTCGCATCTTGCGTCCTTTCAAATACGTAATTCAAAAAGGATTCTAAGAAATCATTATCTATACCAGCTTTCTCAAGATTCTGTTTTACATCATTCTCAAAGTTCTTATCGAAAACGTAATCTCCCTCAAATAAATTTTGAATTATTTTATGAAACTCTGACTCCCCTACAGCAGAAAAAGCCGTAGTTAGTTCAGTATTTTTTTATTTAAATTATTAGTTAAGTTAGTATTTAGTTGTGTCCGATTTTCGGTATCTGGATTATCCACATCCC
>JAILNY010000100.1 GCA_024691105.1 Treponema sp.
CTGGCAAGTCTCTATATTTTTAAAACCGGATTTGGTGGAAATATAACACATTTTGCAGGTGCCTGGGATTTTCCCTACAAGCAGGAAGAATATGAATCTTTCCGAATAAGTGAAAGTCTTCTGTTAAAATAGACAATATGGAAATAACCTACGTAATCCAGAAATCCCGACGACGCTCAATGAGTATCCAGGTGGCCGGTGACAAGAAAATCATCGTAAAAGTGCCGCTTGGAACGCCGACCTTTATTGCAGAAAACTTTATCAGCGAAAAAAAGGACTGGATTACAAGGCAGCTTGAAAAGGTAGAAAAGCAGTCGAAACTGGCGGACTCCATGGGCCCGCTCACAGAAGAAGACATCAGACAAATCAAGAAAAGGCGATGGTGGAATCGTCGAAATACCTTCACCTCATTACATGGTTGTTGAACATAGTCCCTGGTTAAGTACCTGGTATGAAGAGGGAGATTTTTTGAAAATTTCAATTGATGAATTTGATGTGCGAAAGATTTCTTTTACTTATGATGACTCTATGCCAACCTTCAGTCCCAAAGTTAATGATGGCAAAGAATATCGCCGGCAGGTATATACCTATGAAGAGATTTTACACCCTTTATATCAATCAGTTTTACAATTTCTGTTGCAGTGGTTAGTTTACTCACATATAAGTGAATCGTTCCATCTGAGCCGTCAATTGAGCCGCAACCTTCAAAAGATAATTTAATTTCGTCACTTTCATTATTAAAATCGGCCGGGATTTTTGCAGAATAAATTACAGAAGGCTGGTCGTTAACTCCAGAATTCTTTTTTGTATAAAAGTCATTATAATCAAAACTTGTGTTGAATTCTGCCTTAATAATATATTCTTTATCCTCAATTTCTGCATTAAATATTATTCCGCCTTTTGGAGTTGCGCTGGTAACTGCATCAAGCTGAGCCTTTTTATCATCGTGCTTTTTTGTCTTACTGCTTTCATGCTTTGAGGCATGATACCATACAGGAAGAGATTCAGGCCTTCCTTCCTTTGGACTCATTATCCAGCTTTTGTGGCTGGCACGTTCTGTTACATATAATGTTCTTATAAAATTCCCATCAGAATCTTCAAGCCATACGGCAAATTGAGGCTCTCTTTTTTCTTTCCAATGCTGACCGGCTCCGACAGAAATAGTAATTTCCTTTGCATAAAGTAAACTCATACTTAAAGTAAGTATAAATATTAAGGTTTGTTTTTTTCATTTTTCGTCTCCTTCAAAAATGGAATTAATCCATAGTTTTATAAAACGATCTGTGTAAGTATTTCCTTTTTCTCAGTAATCCGGCTCACTTTTCTTTAATAAGACAGATTCAATACAGCCCCAAAGGCCTGATACAAGAATGCTTACGTCAAGGCGTGGATTTTCAAAACACCAGTCACGATAAGCTTCAATTGCATTTTGAATCTGACTAAAAAAAACGCGGGCCTCACGATGGAAGTCCGCGTCTGTTTTATCGCCTGTATTTTAGCCGTCCGCACCACTCAGGTCGGACATCTTATTTATACATCGGCGAAAGTGTCTCAACGACTTTCGAGTATTCTGCATACGCTTTGTCATAAGCGGCAACGTTCGCTGCGATCGGGTCGGCGTTCTTTGACTCGTCGAGTTTAATGTGCTCTTTGCAAAGTTCTGCGATGTCGCATTTTCCGTTCTGGTTTTTAAGACACCACAATGCCTGAACGGCGCCACCAAGGGCCGCAGCTTCGTCGAGTGCCGGAACACGAATAGGAAGGTTCATCACATCGGCTGCAATCTGGCGCCATACCGGAGACTTAGATCCTCCGCCGATAAGACGGATTTCACGAGGCTTAAAGCCAAGCTTACGGAATGCATCAAGTCCACCGCGCATTGCAAAGACTGCTGACTCCAAAGAAGCGCGTGCAATGTTTGCTCGGTTTGTATTTGCAGTTGTAAGTCCAGTGATGCTTGCGCGTCCGTTCGGTAAGTTTGGAGTGCGCTCGCCGTTAAAGAATGGAATTACTAAAACGCCTTCACTTCCACATGGAGCCTTTGACGCTTCTGTATCAAGGTCCTTTACTTCCATCTGGAAAAGGCCGCGAACAAATTCAGTTGCAACAGTACAGTTCATTGTGCACAAAAGCGGGAGCCATCCGCCGGTACTTGAACAGAAACCGCTCAAACCATTTGCAGGATCTGCAATCGGTTTGTCAGAATATCCGTAAAGTGTTCCGGATGTTCCCATAGACATCGTCAAAAATCCGTCGGCTACAGTACCAGTTCCTACGGCACCCATCATGTTGTCACCGCCACCAGCAGATACCGGAATTCCTTCTGGAATTCCATAAGCACTTGCAGCCTGCGCACTGACAGTTCCTGCAGGAGCCGAAGGTTCAATTAATTCAGGAAGAATCTTTATCAATTTTGAATCGATAATGTCACAGATCTTTTTTGACCATGTGCGGTTTTTAGAATCAAACAATGCAGTTCCTGACGCATCGCCGTATTCCATTACATATTTTCCTGTGAGCTTCCAGTTTAAATAATCATGTGGAAGCATTACATAATTCAATTTTTCAAATGCTTCAGGTTTGTGTTCTTTAAGCCACAAAATTTTTGGAGCAGTAAAACCAGGGAGCATCAGGTTGCCCAAAAGGCTTACAACTTTTTTGTCCCCACCTGCTTTTTTAGTAATGAATTCACACTGTTTAGCAGTTGAAGTATCGCACCAGAGTTTAATGTTGTACAAAGCCTTTCCGTCTTTATCAAGCGGAACAAATCCGTGCTGCTGACCAGATACACCGATTGCTTCGATTGTCTTTTTATTTTCTGCGCTGAGTTTTCCAAAGCAGACTTCAAGTCCTTTGTCAAACCATTCAGTTTTCTGCTCACGTGTTCCATCTGCTTCTGAAATCAAATCCATCGGACAGCTTGCTTTTTCGATGATTTCTTTTTTTTCATAGTCGTAAATTACGACTTTCATACTCTGTGTTCCAAGGTCAATACCTGCAACTGTTTTCATTATAATCCTCCAGGGGAATTATCATAATAAAGGTTGAATTTGTGGACAGAGCGCGGGCGGCATAAGGAGGAAGTAAGATTTTCTTAAATACCGCCGTGCTCGTGCACGATATAATAGTACAACCGTGTCCCTTCATTGTCAAGCATTAGCAGAAAGATATTTCACTATGCAGACATTATTCAGCTCGTCAAATTATTCACTTAAAACAATAATCTGTTTGATATTGTATTCATTGTCTTTTAACAAAACTGAAAATGGAATCTCAAGACAATATGATTCACCGTAATCATAAACATCAATTGAATAAATTTTGCTGCCACGGCCTTTAGATTCAAAATAAGCATCTGTTACATTACTGAGAAAATTCTTTGAAATTAAAATGCGGCATTTTGTAGAAGAAAACATTGTCTCCATTGCTTGCTGCACATCGGCATCTTTGTCATCCATTACAGATGAATAATCATCTGACGCCCCAAGTAAAAACGGAATAGTTGTTTTATTACCTTTCTTTATAGGAAGAAACATCATTAAATCTTCTACAGTAAAGGGATCACTAAGTGCTTCAGGATTATAGGAAAAAGAAAACTCAATGCCGGATTCATGTTCCGTATCAATTTTCTTACCCTTCATACCTTTTTTTTCTTCATCAAATACAGCGAAATTTATTGAACCAAAAAGAGCTTCAGCATCTTCCCCGATAAGTTCACACATTTCTTTTGAAATAGCAACCTTATAATAAAAATGATATTCTCCATCTTTGTATCCAATTGCCTGAACATAATCGATACAAGATGAAAATAAAAATGGAATGAATAATAAAAAGAAAAATTTTAAATGCTTCATAAAAGCTCCAATTATTGTAGAATGCTGTAATTCTATAATATAATCTAAAAATAATGAATAACAAACCAATTCCAAATTACACTTCTCTTGCCGCGTCTCTTACGGACATGTTTGGTCCTTCTGTTGCAGTCACAAAAACAGAACGACTTTCAGGCGGCGACATAAACAAAGCGTACGGCCTTACATTAAATACCGGCGACAAAATTTTTATGAAGGCAAACGCAAAAACCAATGCCGCATTTTTTACTGCAGAGGCTAAAGGACTGAATGCGATTGCGTCAACCAAAACAATTGCAACCCCAAAGATTTTGTGTACAGGAACTGATGACGGAGAGTATGAAGGCTACAGTTTTTTGCTTTTGGAATTTATTGAACGCGCCGCACGCCGCAATGACTATTGGGAAACTTTAGGACGAGAACTTGCCGCAATGCATAAAGCGCCGACATCGGATTTTACGAGCGGCGCTCAATCAGGAGATACCGCCCGCGCGATCAACTCTCAAACGGCTATCGGTCAATTTGGTTTTCTCGATGATAATTTTATCGGAGCCGGCGCTCAGCTTAACACATCAAAAAACAACTGGGTAGAATTTTTCCGCGACTGCCGTCTTGTTCCGCAGTTTAAAAAAGCCGACCACTATTTTGATTCAAATGACCGCACAAAAATTACATCGCTTTTAGATAACCTTGACCGCTTTTTAATTGAACCGGAACAACCGTCACTCTTACACGGCGATCTCTGGTCCGGCAATGTGATGTGCGGCCCGGACGGCAAAGCAATGCTTATTGACCCTGCGTGCTATGTCGGTCACCGAGAAGCAGATCTTGCAATGACAGAACTTTTTGGCGGCTTTTCAGAATCATTTTATGACGCCTACCGCGAAGCCTGGCCTCTTCAAGCCGGCTACGAAGAGCGCCGTGATTTATATAATCTTTATCATCTTGTAAATCACTTAAATCTTTTTGGTCCGACATACCTTGAGCCGGTTTTAAGCATCGTAAATTATTACAGTTAAAAAAGGTGTCGCGCAAAACAACGCACCGCACAGTTGTCTTTCAACTTAATTCCCCCTATAATGAACGCATGACAACGACAGTAGCCCTGCAAAAATGCAGCGAATATGATTTTGACAAAGTTTATCAGTCCATCAAAAAAATGATGGAGCTTGTTCCTCCTCCAGATGTAAAAGGCAAAACCGTTCTTCTTAAGCCAAACATCCTATATCCAAAAGCACCAGAGCTTGCAGTCTGCACACATCCGGTTGTAGTCGGAGCTGCCGTAAAAGCCTTTGTTGAACTTGGAGCAAAACGCGTAATCGCAGGCGAATCCCCTGCCATCGCAAATTCAACTAACGCCGCAAAAGCTACAGGCATGTACGACCAGGTTGTAAAAAATGGCGGTGAATGGGCTGACTTTAAAGACAGCGTTATTGTTCAGTGCCCTCAGGGAAAAATCGTAAAGAGTTTAAATTTTGCAAAGCAGTTTTTAGATGCTGACATTGTAGTTTCACTTTCAAAATTAAAAAGCCATCAGCTTATGTCTTATACAGGCGCAATGAAAAATCTTTTTGGATTTGTAATCGGACTTGAAAAAGCAGAATCGCATTATCGCTTTTCTAAGAAATCAGACTTTGGAGCATTCCTTACAGATTTAAATATTGCAGCAAATCCGCAATACGCAATTATGGATGCTATTGTCGGAATGGAAGGTCCAGGCGGACCTGGAAGTGGAGATCCGATAAACCTTGGATTCCTTGCGGCATCCGACAATATTCTTGCGCTTGACTGGAAGTGTTCATCACTTGTCGGCTACAACCCGCACAATATTGTAAATCTTGAAGATTCTCTAAAACGCGGAATCTGGCTAAACGATGAATCCGAAGTTAAAACAGTTGGTGAATCAGAAGAAGAATGCCGCTGTACAACTTTTAAGATTGTAAAAGAGCCGTCTGAAACTCTGCAAAAAATGATGCCGGCATGGCTGAATTTTCTTGCAACAGGTGTCTTTACAAAAACTCCGCACTTTAATGCAAACAAATGTAAAAAGTGCCGACGGTGTGAACAAATCTGTCCTGCACACATCATTACGATGACAGGCAAAAACGAGACAGCCCAGTTAACAGAAAAGAAAAAATGTCTTCACTGTTTCTGCTGCCACGAAATATGTCCTGCAGACGCAATCAAATTGCGCAGATTCTAGAACCGCGATTCATTTCTCAGACTTCTAGCTACGCGATTTTAGTTCCACACCTGGCTGTTCCAAAGCTCGGCATATTTTCCGCCGCACGCAAGAAGCTCCTCGTGCGTACCGATTTCTACAATTCCCTTTCCTTCAACAACCGCAATCTTGTCTGCGTTGCGGATTGTAGAAAGACGATGCGCAATAACCAGAGTTGTTCTTCCTTTAGCAAGTTCATCAAACGCATTCTGAATTTTCATTTCTGTAGCGCTATCAAGCGCACTCGTCGCTTCGTCCAAAATCAAAATCGGTGGATTTTTTAAAAAGCATCTTGCAATAGAAACTCGCTGCTTTTGACCACCCGACAATTTAAGTCCACGCTCGCCGACAACAGTATTATAACCATCAGGCATTTTCATTATATCGTCATGGATTTCGGCACGACGCGCTGCAAGCTCAATTTCTTTATCCGACGCACCGGGCTTTCCGTATGCAATATTTTCGCGGACAGTTCCTGCAAACAAAAAGACATCCTGCTGTACAATTCCAATCTGCTTTCTCAAATTTTCAAGCTTAATCTTTTTAGTATCGATTCCATCAAGAAAAATCTGTCCATCTGTCACATCATAAAAACGTGGAAGCAGATTACAGATAGTTGTTTTACCGCCACCACTTGCGCCGACAAAGGCAAAATGCTCGCCGGGTTTAATTTCAAGATTTATGTTTTCAAGAACCATCGATTTTTTGTTATACGAAAAAGAAACATTTTTAAAACTGATATTTCCACGTGCACTTAAAATTTCAACAGCACTTTTATCTTCTTTTATCGATTCATCTGTTCGCATTATTTCCAAAAAGCGTTTAAAGCCTGCCATTCCGGTTGAATACTGTTCAACAAAAAAAGTCAGTTTTCCAATCGGTGCAATAAAAGTTGCAATAAATAAATTTGCGGCAATCAAATCGGCAACATTCATTTTATCCTGCATAATAAAATATCCGCCTGCTGCAAGAACAATTACAGAAAGTATCGCAGAAGAAAATTCTATATTTGCGTGGAACGTAGACATTGACTTGTAAAATTCTTTTTTACTTTTTTTATAGATTTCATTATTCTCGTCAAATTTTTCAATTTCAATTTTTTCGTTTGTAAATCCTTGAGTCACTCTGATTCCTGTCAAAGAATTTTCAAGAACGCCGTTTATAAATGCAGTTTTTTCCTTAACCTTTGTTGCTGCACTCGAAAGTTTTTTACGGCTGAAAATTGTAATTAAAATTACGACAGGAAGAAAAATAAATACTGCAATCGCAACTTCAAACCGGATATAAAAAAGAAAAACAAAACTTCCAAGCAGCGTCAAAACCGCAGTCGTTACATCCTCCGGTCCGTGATGTGCAAGTTCTGTTACTTCAAACAAATCCGTTGTAACGCGGCTCATTAATTGACCCGTAAGATGAGTATCAAAAAAAGAAAAATTCATCGACTCAAGTTTAGCAAAAACATCGTGGCGCATATCAGTTTCAACCTTAACGCCAAAATAATGTCCCCAGTAATCCACGAACCATCTGCACACCCAGCGAAAAATATAAGCCACAACTAAAGCTGCAATCACAATAAAAAATGCTTTCATCGCGCCCTGCGGAACAAACGTATAAAGCAGGGTCCTTGTCACCATCGGAAACGAAACATCAATTGCAGCAATAAAAAGTGCACAAATCATATCTGCAATAAAAATTGAAATATGAGGTTTATAATAACTGAAAAATATTTTTATCGCATTATCATTAAAATTTTTCTCTTTTACTTTCATAAAATTATTATAACAGAAAATAAAAACCGCGCCATACTTTTCCCGCTCTAAAAAAAATTACATGTGCGCGCTTTATAAATTTGTGATACAATAAATTATTCGGAGGAATGAATGAACACTGAGCAAAATTCATGCAGCGACACTGTCACAAACCTTTACCACTACACTGATTTTAACGCCATGCGCGGAATAATTACAAACGGCGAAATCTGGCTCTGGAATTTGCGCCGCATGAATGACAGTCAGGAAATGCAGTATTTTATCAAAGAATTAAAAATCGCTCTTAAAAAGCAACTATCCGATGCTGAATACAAAACAATGGAACAGCTCTTTTCTGAAAATCTAAAAGACTTTGATAAACTTTCAAGTTATGCTTCGTGCTTTAGTGAATATTCTGATGATGCGGCGCAATGGGCGCGCTACGCTAAAAACGGAATGGGCGTTTGCATTGCATTCAATAAAGAACTGCTTGCAAAAATTGGCGAAGCAGGACACGCGCCGCTTTGTAAAGTAAACTATTCAAAAAGCTGCGATGATCTAAGCATTGTCCACGAGCTTGCAGATCTTGTAAAAAACAGCAATAACAAAAATACTGACAACGAAAAAATCCGCCAGGCCTTTAACCGTCTTGTAACGAGCTCCCCGCTTTTTAAGCATCCTTCGTTTATAAGTGAAAAAGAATACCGTCTTGTTTCACTTCCATACAACGTAAGTCAGTATCTTGGTGAGCCGCATTTTTTTGTTGAAGAAACAAATATAAAAAAATATTATATTCTCAAACTTAAAAATGTATGCGAGTCACTTGGAATAAATTATTCGGATTTATTTGAAGAAATCTGTATCGGCCCTCAGGCCCGTGTTACAAAGGAAGTCCTGTCGGATTATTTTTCTTCTACAGGAATGAATGAATTGTGCGCCAAAATTAAACTTTCAGAGTGCCCGCTCAGAAGATTCTAAAAAATCATGATTTAAAACTGAACCTAAAGGAGAATCAAAATGACATTACAGACAATAATAGAACTAATCGGATATCTTGGTTCAATCATCGTAATAATTTCTATGCTTATGACTTCGGTTGTAAAACTTAGAATCATAAACACAGTCGGAAGCCTTATCTTTGCAGGTTATGCGCTTACGATTCATTCTTATCCGACAGCCGCAATGCAAGCCTGTCTTATAACAATAAATCTTGTCGGACTTTATCATCTTTTAAATACAAAAAAAGAATATTCAACAGTTCTGGTTAAGCCGGGCGATGTTTTTTTAAATCACTTTTTAGAAAAGAATCATGACGACATAAAAAAATTCTTTCCGGATTTTACCGCACCAGAAAAAGGAGACAGCGTTTTTCTTGTCTGCAACGGAACGATTCCAGCCGGCGTTTTAATCGGAACAAAAGATAAAAATAAATCCATGAAAATAAAAATTGACTACACTACTCCAGCCTACCGCGATTGTTCTGTCGGAAAATATATTTATATTTATCTTGAAGGAATGGGAATTAAAAAACTTGAAACTGAATGTTCTTCAAATGCTCACAGTTCGTATCTTACAAGCATGGGCTTTTTGACATCATCCGATGGAAAAACATTTATAAAAAAATTATAAATCCTTACACATAAGCTTTACAATTTTTGCAATTTCTTCACGTTTGATTCCGGAATAATTTACGACAAAGCTTTCTTCCAAATCAGCTTCTTCGTAATAATAATCCGACAAAAGCTGAATTTTTATTCCGCGGCTTTTCCATTGTTCCTGCAGTGCTCGCGCGTTTTTTTTATTTTGAACCGTCAGCAAAAAATGTAAGCCTGAATCTTCTTCATTTATCGAGCATACTTTTGAAAGCTTTGACATCTGTATCGCCGTAATCAAATTGTTGCGCAGGCTTCGATAATAGTTTTTCATTTTATTAATATGTTTTTCGTAATTTCCGTCTTGTATAAAACGCGCGAGCGTAAACTGTTCAAAGCTCGACACCTGACACGAATAAAATCCAAGCTTTTTACTGAATTTCTCTGCAAGACTTATCGGCAAAACCATATAACTGATTCGAAACGACGGCGACAGAGTTTTTGAAAAAGTATTTATATAAATTACACGACCGTTTTCATCGATACTCTGCAAAGTCGAAAGAGGTTTTCCTATAAAACGAAACTCGCTGTCATAATCATCTTCAATTATAAAACGATTATTTTTTTTACCGGCCCAATTCAGCAATTCTATTCGACGTTTATAATTCATTATAATGCCGGTTGGAAAATGATGCGACGGCGACACATGAACTACATTTGCTTCGGCCTTATTCAATTCACTTACAATAATTCCCTGACCGTCAATTTTTACAGGAATACATTTTACACCATTCAGTTTAAAAATCTCTGCAGCCTTATGATAGCCGGGATTTTCAACCGCAAAAATCTGGTCGCGTCCCAAAAACTGAACCAGCATCGAATAAAGCGACTCAGTTCCCGCTCCGATTATAACCTGGTTTTCAAAAACATTCATATTACGGAATGCTTTTAAGTAATGACAGATTGCGCGGCGCAATTCCGGCAAACCAAAAACATCGGTGCGTTTTAATAGATTTTCATTTTCAGAAGAAAGAACCTGGCGCATTGTCTTTGACCAGAGCGAAAACGGAAACTTTTCGGGAGCAACGGCGTTGCTTGTAAAGTCGGCGATGTATGATATCTTGTCCGGTTGAGAGCAACTCGCGATTTCTTCACATGCGATTTCTTCACATGCGATTTCTTCACATGCGATTTCTTCACATGCATTTTCTTCACACGCGCTTTTTTCACTTGCGCGACCAAACTTCGCGCCGCCCACATCTCTTTTATATCCGCCAAAATGCCGCGCAATATCCGAGACAAAAAATCCCTTCTTTTCAATCGAATAAATATAGCCTTCATCAATCAGCTGCATGTAAGCATTCTGAACCGTAATCACACTCACACCAAGATGCAGCGCCAGAGTCCGCTTTGACGGAAGTTTTTCATTTTCCAAAAGAGTCCCGTCTAAAATCTGTAATCTGATTGAGTCATAAAGAAATTCTGTAAGCGTTTTATTCCCGCGCTTTTCAAAATTTATTGTAATCATTTTTTGTAAACAGAAATCGGAAGAACGCCTGTCGCTTCAACCCTGCCTGCGGCAACAGCTGCAAGCGCAATAAAACTGTATGGAGAATAACTGTAGCCGATTAAAACCGTATCAGCCCATGAAAGATCAAAACTCAAAACAGGTGACATAATCGAAAAAACAATAATCTTTTTCCCTTTTGCCAAAAGTGGTTTTAAGCTCTGCGCTGTGTTATAAGAATTATGATCCCACACACAAACAAAAATTGCATCACAATTATCTGCATTTGCAATAATCTGATTTGCCGCATACTGTGCTTCGTTTGGACCAAGATTATAACTCATTCTGATATCGATTGAAGTTCCGTAATAACGCTTCATCTCAGAAAAGAACGAAGGCTCAGAGCCAGCAAGAATTACTTTCTTAAACGAATCAGGCTTGTATGGAAGCTCGCCGCGTTTATAAACCGCAATCGAACGGCAAGCCTGGTCAATAAAAAATTCACCGCCTGCTCTGTCAGGAATTAATTCGTCAATTTTTGAAACATCCGGATACAAAGGAGCTGCCTGTGTATCCTTAAAATAATTCATCTTAATTTCAATAACGCGGCGTGCAGCTTTTTCTACCTTTGCACGGAACTCTGGATGAGACTTCATTCTCTCAAGATTTGAAGTCCACAGATTTTCGTTTAACTGTGCAGTTGTCGAAGAAATAATAATATCGTTTCCGGCTTCAATAGCCATTCTGAATGCATTCGAAAGAGAGCCCGCATAAAGCGTGTCGCCGTTCATCATCATATCATCGGTAATGATAAGACCTTTGTAGCCCAGCTGCTTTCGTAAGATTTCGGACAGGAAATATTCAGACAAAGATGCAGGTTCGCCGTTAGGACGGATTTTTGGAAAGCTCAAATGGCCTGACATAATTGCAGGGACATCGGCATTTACAAGATATTTAAATGGAATAAGTTCGCGGTTCTGGAATGTTTCAAAGTCAGCTTCGATCCTTGGAAGAAAAACATGAGAGTCATTTTCTGTATCGCCGTGACCAGGAAAATGTTTTGCCGTAGGAATTACTCCAGCAGACATACTTCCGGATGCAAAGGCAACACCAAGGATTCCTGCCTTTAGAGGATCTTCACCAAATGAACGAGTTCCGATAATCGTTGACTTTTGATCTGTAAACAAATCGACAGTCGGCGCAAAATTCAAATTGATTCCAAGAGCCGCAATCTCGCGGCAGATATAATAACCGGAATACCACGAATCAATCGGATATCCGCTTGAACCAATACTCAGATTTCCAGGCGTAATACTTGTGTTTCCCTTTACGTGACGGATCCATCCGCCTTCCTGGTCAGTTGCAACAAACAAAGGAATTTTAAATCTTCTGCTCTGCGCTTTTTTTTGCAGTGCCGTAATTGATTTTGCAACAAGAGTTGTATTGTCTGTATTCCATCCAAAAACCTTTACACTACCAAGTCCGCGGTCGCGAACCCATGAGTTTAAAAGCTCAGACGGTTCAGCGCCCGCCCAGCCAAACATCAAAATCTGCGACAAAAGTTCTTCGTCAGTCATACGTTTTACAATTACATATGCAAGTTCAGCGTTTGGATAGTCGCTCCAAAAGTTTACATCCTCGGGATATTTTGAAAGATCAAGATTAAGTTCAACATCCGCGCTGTTATGCGAAACAATCTTCATCAGATTTTCTTTTTGAACACTAATGTCCTGCGGAAAATTTTCGTTTTTATTTTGAATAGAAACTTTACCAGATGAACCCTGCGCAAAAATAAAATTTCCGCATAAAAAAACAAAACCAAATGTAAGAGCCGTTTTTAAAATTTTATTCTTTGTTGAATTTATCTGCTTGCCGTTCATCTTGTACTCAATCTTTTTTACTTTTCAGATTTTAATTTCATTAAAAACTCTCCGGCACTGTGAGCCGCAATTGCTCCGTCGCTTACAGCTGTAACAACCTGACGGAACGATTTAGAACGGATATCACCCGCTGCAAAAAGTCCCTTCATCATTGTCTGCATTCCTTCATCTGTTTTAATGTAGCCTGCATCATCTTTAGGAAGCATTTCCACAAGGCTCGTAACAGGATCCATTCCGGCAAAGATAAATACCGCATCACACGGATGTTCGGTAACGGCGGCGTCGACAGTGCTTTCAATCATAACTGACTGCACGCGACCTTCGCCCTTAATCTCTTTTACCTTTGAATTAAATAATACCTTTACCTTTGGATTTGCCAGTAATCTGTCTGCAACGGCCTTTTGTGCTCTAAGTTTATCACGTCGATGAACGAGAGTGATATCATCGCTCAATGTCGACAGATACATCGCTTCATCACACGCACTGTCGCCGCCGCCAATTACAAAAATCTTTTTCTTTTTAAAGAACGGTCCATCACAGGTTGCGCAATAAGAAACGCCGCGCCCTTCAAGTTCATTTTCACCCGGCACGCCGAGCTTTCTGTGATGAGCACCTGTTGCAATTAAAACCGTATACGATTCAAACTTTTCTTTACGTGTTTCAATTCTAAAAACATTACCGACTTTATCGATTGAGTTTACTTCTGTCTGAATAATTTCTGCGCCAAAGCTTTCTGCCTGAGACTTCATATTCACACAAAACTGAGTTCCCGAAATTGCAGGAAAAAGCCCCGGATAATTTTCAAGATTAGGAATTGTAAGAGCCTGCCCGCCCGGAATTGAAACGTCAATAACCAGAGTTTTAAGTCCACCGCGTGCTGCGTACTGTGCACTTGCAAGTCCCGCAACTCCCGCACCAATGATTATGTAATCGTAAATCTTTTCGTCACTCATAGCGGATATTATAGCACGAAAAATAAAGGTATAACTAGTAGGTCTGCAGTCCGGCGTAAATAGTTTAGACGGCGCGAGTAGTGAGTCACGCCGCCGGTGTTTCTTTCCTTGCCTTAATTATATCCCACACCTGAGACAAAACAAACGCAAAAAACATCAGGGCACAACCGGAACCTTCGCGGGCCGTCAAACGTTCACCAAGAATAATCGCGCTCGTAATAACTGCAAACACCGATTCCATACACATAAGAAGGGAGGCTACCGTTGCCTCGCAGTATTTTTGACCAACAATCTGCAGCGTGTACGCAATTCCGCAGCTCATAATTCCCGAATACAAAATCGAAGGAGCCGCCGCTTTAATCGATGCCCATTCAGGTTTTTCAAAAATGAACATCAGAATACACGAAATAATTCCCGCCGTAAAAAATTCAACGCAAGAAAGTTTAATACCATCACACACAGCAGAAAATTTTTCAATCATAAGAATCTGCACGCAAAAGAAA
Source organism: Treponema sp. (assembly GCA_024691105.1). Lineage (GTDB taxonomy): Bacteria > Spirochaetota > Spirochaetia > Treponematales > Treponemataceae > Treponema_D. Next base: position 14,256 of record JAILNY010000100.1, read on the forward strand.
AGCGAACAGATAAAAGTTAAAATGTCGCCTTTGTTAAGCGAACCAAAACTGTTTGTCTTAAACGAAAGAAAATAAAGTCCCGTAAATCCAAGCGCAACGCAAATCCAAGTGACAAAAGAATATTTCTTTTTCAAAAACAAAACGCCAGCAACCGGAACAAAAAACATATACGACGCAGTGATAAACGCAATCTTTCCGGCAGTTGAATAATAAAACGCAAACTGCTGAAAGTTTGTTGCAACGCACAACACAAGACCTAAAAGTATTCCGTAAAAAATTGTTCTCTTGTTTTGGATTCTTCGCTCAGCGCGTTCCCGATCATTCAACTTCTTCTTTTCAAAATAACCGCGCACTAAAATAAACGGAAGCAAAAATGTCGCACCCAAAATTGTTCGCACGCCCATAAAAGTAAAAGCATCAACGCTATCCATTCCCATGCTCTGAGAGACAAACGAACTTCCCCAGATTAATGCGGTAATAAGAAGAATTATAATTCCTTTGAATTGTGTTTTCTGTTCCATTTTAATTCTCTTTTTTTGGGCTTAACTATACTCTAAACTAACATTTTTGGGAACTGCATAATACAAAGCCGCATCCACGCGCGGCATACCCCCGGCATTCATACACACGACCCCCGCATTCTCGCAGCGCACAAACCATACATCCGTTCACGTCGCAAAGACAAAAAAAACGCGCCAGAAAAAAATCTGACGCGTTCAACAGTTCCGCTGCCCCTATGGTTTAAACCGCAGCCTGAAAGGCTGTTGGTTTTGAAGCTGATTTCTGAGGCGGCTCAAGAGCCGTCCTCTGATAGTGAGTTAACGCCGCAACCCTGCGGGCTGGGAAAAATTACTTAAGGTTAATACAATCGGTCAAGGCACGCTTCGCTCAAGGCCTTGACTCGATTGTTTCAACATGCGATATGAATTATCGCATGTTGATCATTGATTTGTCGTAGTCTGTAGGTGGAACGAATCCCATCAAAGTCATCAATGTTGCAGGCCAAGAAGAGATTCCAAGACCTTCGTTCAACTTAGTATTGTCATATTCTCCCTTGTACTCTGGGTCGTAGATGATACCTGGAACAGGGTTCAATGAGTGAGATGTCTTTGGCTTTGGTTCGCCGTCAGCGCCCATAGCAACTGAACCGTCCTTCTTGTGCTCGTACATATCGTCTGAGTTTCCGTGGTCAGCTGTAAGACAGAGGATACCACCTGCCTTTTCAATTGCTGCCTTAAGACGTCCAAGCTGAAGATCCATACCTTCCATAGAACATACAACAGCGTTGAATACACCAGTGTGTCCAACCATATCACCGTTAGGGTAGTTAAGACGGATGTGGTCATATTTTCCGCTTTCAATAGCTTCGATTACCTTGTCAGTAATTTCTGCACACTTCATCCATGGGCGCTGTTCGAAAGGAACAACATCAGATGGAACTTCAATATATGTTTCAAGATTCTTGTCGAATTCACCAGGGCGGTTACCGTTGAAGAAGTATGTAACATGACCATATTTCTGAGTCTCAGAAATTGCCATAAGATGAACGCCAGTCTTTGTAAGATATTCACCCATTGTGCGGTCAATGCTAGGTGGGTTTACGAGGAACTGAGCAGGCTTGTGGTTATCACCATCGTATTCCATCATACCTGCGTATTCAACAGCAGGACGGCGTACGCGGTCAAAGTGAGGGAAGTTATCCTCTTCGAAAGCAGCAGTAATTTCAAGAGAGCGGTCACCGCGGAAGTTGAAGAAGATTACAGAGTCACCGTCAACGATTGGTCCAACAGGTTTTCCGTCTTTAGCAATTACAAACTCGTGCATATCCTGGTCC
>JAILNY010000101.1 GCA_024691105.1 Treponema sp.
GCTCCAAAATGAACATCAATATTGACTCCGTCACTTGATGCAACTGCAATTTTGTATGACATAGATGCCTCCGTGTACCAAAGTAAGCGCGGTTTATTTATGTAGACAGCACGCGTGAATTGTCCCGTTTAGCCTATAAACCTACTCGACTTATAGGCAATATATATAACTAATAACCTACTTTGTCAATAGGTATTTAGGAAATACCGCGATTTCCTCAGTACGCGATCAGTACGCGATTTGACTTGCGCACTAAAAAAAATCACTATATTCTATTTAATAAACTAATAAGGGCCTGAGCGCCTGCAAGAGGGGAGTTAAAAAATGAATGTACTTGAAGCAATTAAAAACCGCAGAAGTTACCGTGGAAAATATAAGTCAGAAAAAATTCCACGGGAAGATTTAATTAAAATAATGCAGGCTGGCCTTGATGCTCCATCGGGTTGTAACAAACAGACTACAAGTCTTGTGTGTGTCGACGAGGAAGATCTTCTCAAACAAATTAATGCAGTAATTGATCCTCCTGTCTGCGAAACAGCGCCTGCTTTAATCTGTGTTCTTTCTCAAAAAATAAATGCATATCGTGACAGATGTTTTGCTGTTCAGGATTATTCAGCCGCAATAGAGAATATGCTTTTAGCAATTTTTGATCTTGGTTACCAGAGCTGCTGGATTGAAGGTCACATTACTGACAAAGACAGAATCTGTGACAAGATTGCAGAGATTTTAAATGTCCCTGACGGATATGATTTAGTCTGCATTCTTCCTATCGGTATTGCAGAAGGAGAACCCGTTCTCCCAAAGAAAAAATCTTTTGAAGAACGGGCATGGTTTAACCGCCTGTAGCCGGAGACAAGACTTGAGGCGGTCGGGGTATATTTTAAATTTTTTACTTGCCGTTTCTGCTTAAGCGTGTAACTTTGCGTTCTGTATATGTTCCGTCATCGTTATAGAGGTAAGAATCGGGAACATCATCAAACTGTGCAAAATGTGCTGCTACAAAGGCGTCTTTATCTTTTATGTTCTGTAAAACGCCCATGTCTGTAAGCTGGTCGATTGAGTCGTACAGAGTTTTACGTGCAAGACCAACTGATGGTGTGTAATTATAAGTGCTTAAAAGGTAAGCGTTCTGTTCGACGTCGCCTGCAAGACGTCCTTTGTCAATCTGGAGCTGTGCTGCCTCCCGAGGCTTTGCCTGAACGTATGCGCTTGCTTTTAACATTGCACGTACAAATGCTTTTGTGTGTTCAGGATATTTTTTTGCAATCTCAGAAGATACATAGGTTAAGCAGCAGTATTCCTGACTGAAAACTTCATCTTCTGTTGTATCAAGAATTTTTCTAAAGCCGTAGTCACGTTCTGCAATGTAGCCGATCGGGTCATGAAGTCCGACTGCATCAACAGCGCCGTTTTCAAGTGCAAGCGGAAGATCTGTAAGTCCGTAAACTGCAATCTCAAAATCTGCATCTGCACCATAAGGCTTGTATCCTAAATCATAAAACTTTCTCTGGAATACAACTGTCGAAGAATCCTGAACTCCGCAAAGACCAATTTTCTTTCCCTTTAAGTCTGCAAGACTGTAATAAGGAGAATCTGCCTTTGCATAGAACTTTGTACAACCTGTGTGGATTCCTGATAAAAAGCTTACTTCAAGTCCGTTGTCAAGTTGAGGCAAAAGACTTCCTGCAAGTCCAAGCGTTGCATCGATTTTATTAGCGACTATAAGTTCTGTTGCCTGAAGCAGATTGATTTCGATAACTTCATATTGAAGACCAGCCTTTGAAAATTCTTCTTCAAAAATTCCCCTGTCAATTGCAATATGAAGCGGAGCAGGGCACAGACTTGAGTTTGCAGTTCCAATTTTAAACACAAAGTCTGAGTCCGCTTTTTTTTCTTTGCCGCATGAAGAAAGAATTGCGCACGCAGTAATTAATCCTAACACCGCGGCAAGTTTTACAACCATTTTTTGTTTTTTCATAAAATACCTCCATGCCGGGCTGTCTTTGTCGTAAGCCCTGCGATGTATTAGCTATATATTATTTTTTAAGCTTTGACTAATATAATTTTTTGATATGAGTTATAAGAAAATCTTTTAACTGTAAATATCTTCAAGCAGTTTTAAGCCGCCGGAATATCCTACGATGCTGCTGTTTATGATAAGACGGCTTATTACAGGATAAGAAACATTTACATATCGGCCTTTGATTTCTGCGGCAAGTTCTTTTTCCCAGTGACTTCCGATAACCAGAGGAATTCCTCCAAAATCAAAGTCTCTGATTTTATTGTGAATGTCCAGTCCGTCTGTACTCCATTCAACGTCTGCATGTATGCCGTAATTGAGTTCTTTTAACTCAGCCTTTATCGAGTCGTGATATTTTACCGGTGTGTCATCTGTAATAAACTGGGTAAGCGGAAAGAAGCCTAAATCATTAACAAGAAATTTTGTAATTGCAAGAACATACTGCGCTTCTGAAACTACGGTAAAATGTTTGCCGAGAATATTTATCTCAAGAAAAGTATCTGCAAAGCGTTCAAGGTAATAGTAATATTCGTTTTCTTTTTCTCTGATAACTTTTTCAACAAGGTCTTTATCTGCATGACAAAACTCTCCGACAGTTCGTAAAAATTTTGAAGTCTCGGCCGCACCGATTGGAAGCACCGGATATTTTAAAAGCGGAATATTAAAAGCGCTTTCAAGGTATTCTGCGCTTTCTGTTCCAACCCATGGAGAAACAAGAATCGTATATTCTGCCTGACGAAGCTTTTTTATGTTTTCGAGTGAACGGCCAGCGCCAAAAATCGTATTAGGAATAAGACCGCTAGACTGAACAAGATTTTCAAGTTCGCGCAAATTTCCAAGCCAGAAAGGATCCTGCTGTGGAGCGCCCGCAAAAATATTTACAAGCCCTTTGATTTTTGGCGCGGCCTCGAGCTTTGGCAGATACTGTTCAAATAGAGATTTTAGAATCCAGTCATGGCCAAGATAATTATTCCCCTTAAAGCCAGGAGTCTTTGCCCAGATAACCGGTTTTTCATTTGTATAAAATTCTTCTGCTACTTCCTGAATATCGTCTCCGATAATTTCTGTCGTACAGCCAGAAATTACGATGAACAGATTTCCATCCATAACCTTGAGTGCATTTTCGACCGTGTTTCGGAGTTTTTTAATTCCGCCGAATACAACTTCTTTTTCGCCGACAAGAGTACACGGGTAGGCATTTTGTGAATAATGTCCGCCAGAACCGCTGTTGTCGTTCAGTTTACTTGCACATCCCGGACCTGAATGCAAAACAGGAACTGCTCCCGGAATTGCCTGAATTGTCTGCATGGCTGCAAGTGCACATTTATATCGTGGCTGATCTAATACTTTTAACATTCTTTCCCTCTCTTATTTTTTACTTGCATGTGTTGTCTGAGTTTTCTGTATGGTTGAATTATCCGCCGCAACAAAGTCCTTTGGTCCAAGCCCATATTTTTCAATCCATTCATCTTTCTGCCAGACTTTCTTAACCTTGTAATGGAGCCACAGTGCGCCGGATCTGTCGTCAACCTTTACTTCATCAAATTCAAACGAAACCGGAATCTGTTCACTCCAGCCTTCTTTAACCATAAAAAGCTGCGGAGTAGTTGTGCCGCCGTCCGCACCCGGAACTACAACAAAGCCAACTTCGTCAACATAGCCCCTGCGCAAGAATGCCCAGTTCAAAGTTCCACCGCCCGCAACAGACAAAACTTTTACGCCGAATAAATCGACCATTTTTTCAAACATCAGGTCGTAGTCAATTTCTTCTTTACCGCAGATGATGTAAGAAACATTTTTTCGTCTGAGAAAATCTTTGTATTCATTAGAAACTTTTTCTGTAATGACATCGACGATATGCGAGTGAACGCCGGCGTAAAAGATTTCGTTTTTCTGATAACCGAGAATACCGTTGCGGTCAAGAACAAAGCTAAAGCGCTCAGCTTCCTTAACGGCAATGAAATCGCCTGGAGGAACGATTTGTGCATTGACGTTAAGGTCGGGCGCGTTGTGGTAAGTGTAATCATTGAGTGCGGTGTTTGTTCCGCTTAAGTTTGCATCCATGTTCCAGTAATCATGGCCAAACCCAATTTCCTTAAAAAATGGAGCGGTCGCTTCTTCTTCCGGGAGCTTTGTAAATTCTCCCCAGATTTTGCCATCAAGGCTTGTCAGCATGTGAATATAAATAAAGGGTCGTTTCATACGTTTTTTCCTTATTGATAAATAGTGAATGTTTTGTGTAAACCTATTAAGACAATAGGTAAATAACAGAGGGAAATATATAGTGAGCGTCTGATTAAGTCAATAAAATCTGGTGTCCAAAACTTATATAAATTTCTTATAGCTCCTATAAAAAATTTGTATTGGAAAAAAAATTTTAAAACCTGTATAAATACATCAACAGTTTATATACCTACTAAGTCAATAGGTTATGAATTAAAAAGATTCTACTTTTTTTCACGGAGGTTATTATGAAAAAAGGATTATTAGTATTTGTTGCACTTGCTGCAATTTTTACAGGATGTAATTCCAAAAAATCGGGCAAGCAGGAAGTTATTCGTATTGCGATTGAAGGCGGCTGGAAGCCTTACAACTATGTAGACGAAAACGGAACTATTACGGGTTTTGATGTTGATGTTGTAAAGGCAATCAATGAAAAAATCGGAAATCTTGAAATTAAGTTTGAACCGACTCCATGGGACGGAATGCTTGTTGCGCTCGAAGCGGGTCGCTTTGATGCTGTTGCAAATGAAATAAAAAAGAATCCGGCACGCGAAAAACAGTTCCTTTATGCAGATCAGCCTTACAACTATGATTATCCGGCAATCATATTCAAAAATACTACAGATATAAAATCTGCCGAGGATTTGTTTGGTAAAACAGTTATCGTAGGCGGTGGTTCTTCTTATGCAGAATGGCTTGAAAAATTTAATGAAGAGAATGGTGGAAAGATAAAAGTAGTTTATGCCGGTGACACAGCAACTGCAGCAATTTTTGGAGAAGTTCTTGCTGGACGCGCCGATGCAACAATCGACAGCCCGGTTGCCGGCGGAATTTTTATCAACGAAAAGAAAGAACCGCTTGCACTTATTCCGGCAGATCCAGATTTGCTTAACCCTGCTTATCTCATTTTTACAAAAAATAAAAAAGGTGAACGTGTTAAGGCTTTGTTTGATAAAGGTCTTGAAGAAATTCGTGCCGACGGAACTTTGTCAAAGCTGGCAGTTAAATGGTTTGGCGCTGATACAACCGTAAAATCAAAATAAAAAAAACGGGAGAACTGATATGGAAAAATTGCTTAATGACATCACTTATATATTTTCAACAATTCCTGAGATAGTAACAAAATTACCAATAACATTATTCATTGCATTCAGCGCTACTATAATTGGATTTTTATTGGGAATATTGATCGCCTTAGTACGATTTTTCCATATTAAGGTTCTATCGCAAATCTCAACAGTATTTATTTCATTTATTCGTGGAACTCCAATGGTTATCCAGCTTTATCTTGCGTATTACGGAATTCCACTTTTAATTTCAAAAATTATTGAATCAACAGGAAATGAATTTGACATAAACTCTCTGCCGAGTACTTTGTTTGCAATTATTGCATTTGCACTTAATACCGGAGCATATATGTCAGAATCATTCAGAAGTTCTTTGATGTCGGTTGAAGTCGGACAGTTTGAAGCCTGCAAGAGTCTGCATTATTCAACCTGGGATTCATTAAGAACAGTTATCCTGCCACAGGCATTTGTAATAGCCTTGCCGACACTTACAAGCTCGCTTCTGGCAATGATAAAAAATACATCACTGGCTTTCTGTATTACCGTTGTTGATATTATGGCACAGGCAAGAATTGTCGGCTCGCGTTCATTCAGATACTTTGAAATTTACATCGCGGTTTCACTTTTGTACTGGCCGATCTGTGCATGTCTTGAGCGTCTTTTGCTTTTGCTTGAAAAACGTCTTTCGCGGTACAGCAAAAAACTTTATTAAGTGTGGGGAATTAAAATTATGATAGAAATTAAAAACTTAAAAAAATCTTTTAATCAGAATGAGGTTCTCCGCGGAATTAATCTTACGATAAATGATAACGAAATTGTTTCAATAATCGGCTCAAGTGGAGGAGGAAAATCAACTTTGCTCAGGTGTCTTAATTTTCTTGAACATGCAGACTCTGGAGAAATTAATATCGGAGATGTAAGTGTAGATTGTGCAAAAGCGGGTAAGGTTGACATAAAGAATCTGCGTACAAAGAGTACGATGGTTTTTCAGAATTTTAATCTGTTTAAAAATAAGACAGCGCTTGAAAATATTATGGAACCATTAATTGTAAATAAAATTCTTCCAAAACCGGAAGCAGAAAAAATTGCATTAAGCTATCTTGCAAAGGTTGGACTTAAGGACAAAAAGGATGAATACCCTTCAAAATTATCCGGCGGTCAGCAGCAGCGGATCGGAATTGCGCGGGCTCTTGTTCTTAATCCTGAAGTTATTCTTTTTGATGAACCGACAAGTGCGCTTGACCCAGAAATTGTCAGTGATATTTTAAAACTGATAAAAGAAGTTGCGACAGAAAAACGTACGATGATAATCGTAACGCACGAAATGGCCTTTGCAAGAGATGTCTCTGACCGTGTTGTTTACATGGATAAAGGTGAAGTGGTTGAACAGGGAAGTCCTGAACAGATTTTTACAAATCCCAAAGAAGAAAGGACAAAGCAGTTTTTAAGCAGATATCTTCAGCCAGAATATATTATTTAAATTAATGCGGAGAAAAAAATGTCTTTTGATTTATCTAATGCAGAAATCGCAATGCGCGAAACAAGATTAAAATCTGTAGTTTCATATAACGGTACAATAAAATCTATAATTGCTGACAGTAAAAATTGTAAAGTAAAAAACTGTGAGAGATGTTTTTCACAGAATAATACATGTCTTTCGATTATGGTAATGGATCAGTTAACCAGTATCCGTAATCTTACGGTTATATATCACACTCCAATTGGTTGTGCATCTTTTATTCCAAGATGGACGGCCCTGTATTCTTCTATTTCTGCCAGAACAGGAAGAACCTGGAATACAAAGTACGTGTGCACAAATCTCAATGAAAGTGATACCGTTTTTGGTGCTGCAAATAAATTGCGGCAGACAGTTCAGGAAGCGTATGACCGTTATCCATCTGATGCGATTTTAATCTGTACCGGTTGTGTTACCGGAATTATCGGCGAAGATATTGATGCGGTTGCAGAAGAGTTTGATAAAAAACTTCCGGTTCCGGTTATTCCGGTTCACTGCGAAGGAATTAAAAGTAAAGTCTGGGCAACGGGTTTTGATATTGCAGACTATATAGTTTTAAAATATATCGTAAAACCACCAAAGCAAAAACGAAATATAATCAATTTTAAAAATTTTGAAGAAAAAATAAGGCCGTTTATAACCAGAATCTTTAAGCGTTTTGATGTCGAACCGCTTTTCTTATTTGCAAACTCTACAGTTGAAGAACTTTCTCATATGAGCGAAAGCCTTGCTACCGTAAGTTCCTGCGGTGCCTTAAGCCCGTATCTTGGAAATGCTCTGGAACAGTTGTATGGAGTTCCTTACGTAAAAACAATCAACGGTAATGGAATCGAAGGTTTTGATACCTGGCTCAGAGATATTGCGCGTATTCTTCATAAGGAAGAAATCGCAGAAGAAATCATCCGCGAAGAGCGTGAAAAATATCTTCCAAAGATTGAAGAGCTAAAAAAACAGTTTGTCGGAAAGACTGCCGTAATTGCCGCAGGTCCAGGTTTTACTTATGAAGTTGTCCGTGTTTTGGATGAACTTGGAATTACCGTAAAGGCTGCTCTTTCGTGGCACCACGATTCAAAATATGATGATGAGGTTGTTCCTGACACTCTTACTCATATTGAAGACTCTCATCCGGATTTAAAAGTTTCGATTATTGATTTACAGAATCACGAGCTTTTAAATATCATCAATAAAGAAAAGCCTGATCTTTATATTGTCCGTCACCCGGGAACCCGTCCGTTTGTTACAAAACTTGGCATTCCTGTAGTTCAACTTACTGATGAATATCAGACGTTTGGCTACGAAGGAACTTATAATTTTGCAAGAAACATCGCTGACCTGTTTAACAATAAAAGTTTTACAGAAGGACTTAAAAAACACTGTTCAATTCCTTATACTTCGTGGTGGTTTGAACAGGCTGCAAATAAATTTTATTCGTAAAATCGCCTGACGTTTTTCTGCAGTCACTTTTTACGAAAGATTTAGAATCTTTTTGACTGCAGAAATATAGTCTTTTGCAGGCTTTCCTAGTTTTGAACTTTTTTTTGTGATGTAACCAAGACTAAAGTTATGCGAGGATTTTTTTTCTGTCATTTTAAGCGGAATCGTAAAAAAATCTTCGCTTTCTTCTTCGCGTGCCTGGTCATCCGGCGCGCCGGAAAGAAAGGTGTAGCCGTTTAAGCTTTTGATGAGGTTTAATTCTGTTGCACGGTCTGCAACTGTAATCGGCTGGTCAAGGTTATATTTTTTAATGTCTTCATCAGAAAAAAATGATTTTACATCATCGGTGTCAAAGGTTACAAAATGATAGGGCTCAAGGTCTTCTAGTAAGATCCATTCTTTTTTAGAAAGTGGATGATTTTTATGCAGATAAACAAAGGCTCCGCATTCTGTCAGCGGCGTAAATATAAGAGAGTTTGCCGAAAGTCTTTTTAAAATTTCTTCGCGGTTGCGTTCACTTAAATACAAAAGTCCAAGATCGCTGTTATTATTTGCAACGTCTTCGATAACATTTACCGCTCGTTTTTCCCAGAACGAAAAATCATAGTCCATACCGGAAAAATCTTTTACAACCTGTACAAAAGCTTTGCGTGCAAATGCATAGTAGAGTGCAGAAACAGAAAATCTTTTTTTCTCCTGTCCAATGTATTTATTAACAAGCACTTCGTAATTCTCAAAAAGAGTACGCGCGTCCTGTAAAAATTCATTTCCTTTATCTGTAACAGTTGTACCGCGCGAAGTTCTTTTAAAAATTACAATGCCAAGCTCATTTTCTAAATCATGAACGCTGCTTGTAAGAGAAGGTTGTGAAATGTAAAGTTTTTCTGAGGCTTTGTTAAAGGAGCCGCATTCTGCGACTCCTAAACAATAGCGGATTTGCTGGATTGTCATAATACAAAATGACCTGCGTAGGGCAGGTCGATGTTTTAGTTAAATCGCTGAACGGCAACCGAATAAATATCTTCTATCAGTTTTATACCGCCGCGATAACCGACGTAAGAAGTGTCCATTACAACGCGATCCTGGAACGGCCAGGAAACATTCAGGAAGTTTCCTTTAAGATCGCCGGTAAGTTCCTTGTCAAAGTAGCTTCCGAGAACCAGAGGATATCCGTGATAGTCGTGCTTTTTGATTTCTTCGTGAATCAAAAAGCTGTCTGTGTTAAAGTCAACTTCGGCTTCGAGTCCGTAGTTCAATTTCTTAAACTCGGCACGGATTGATTCCTGATGTTCCTTTGGAGTGTCGTCGGTAACAAACTGTTTGGCCGGGAAAAGTCCAAGATCGTTTACAAGGAATTTTGTAAGCGCAAGTGAATACTGTGCGTCTGCCACAACCGAAAACTGTTTGTTGATAACGCGGTTTTCAAGGAATAAATCTGCGTAACGCTCGATAATGTAGTAAAAATATTTTTCGTGCTCTGCGATGATCGATTCAACTTTTTCAGATGGAACTTTTGTAAACTCAGCTACTGAGCGCAAGAATTTGCTTGTTTCTGTTGCGCCGATTGGTAAAACAGGGTAGTGCAGATACGGAGTTCCAAATTTGCTTTCAAGTTTTTTTACGTTTTTAAGGCCGACCCATGGAGAAATCAAGAGATTGAATTCTGCTTTTGGAACAAGATCAATGTTTTTGATTCCACGTTCGTAGCCGAAAATCGTATTTGGAGTAAGGCCCAGCTCGCGCACAAGATTTTCAAGCTCGCGCAGGTTTCCAAGCCAGAATAAATCCTGATACGGAACGTCTGCCCAGATGTTTACAAGACCTTTGATTTTTTGAGTGTTCTTTCCTTCCACTCCTTCAACCTTTGGAAGATACTGATCGATGATTGCATCGATTACCTGCTCGTGTCCCCTGTAGTTATTGCCTTTAAAGCCTGCTGTGTTTGCATAGATTACAGGCTTTGGTGCATCTTCAAACTGACTTACGATTTCACCGGAATCATCGCCGACAATTTCTGGAATACAGCCTGTAAGAACTACATACAAATCTGCGTCAATTATTTTAAGCGCGTTTTCGATTGTGCTCTTAAGTTTTTTTGTTCCGCCAAATACAACATCTTTTTCGTTGATACTTGTACAAGGGAAAATGTTTGGAGAAAAATATCCCGAGCTTCCTGTTCCGTCTGAAAGTTTCTGAGCACAGCCCGGACCTGAGTGCAATACCGGAATTGCGCGTGTAATTGCCTGTACTGTCTGCATGGAAGCAAGCGCGCATTTGTAGCGCTGTTTATCAAGTAGTTTTGCCATTTAGTTTGCTCCTCCTGCGACCTGCGCATTTCCTTTCTGTGCGCCGTTTGATTCAAAGAATGTATCAACGTTCTGTTTGTACCACCAGTCTGTGTACGGAAGCTTTACTCTCTTTGCAAGATTCTGTTCAAAGCTTCTGTTGCGGATTGAATCAAGAATTGATTTTGCAAATTCAAGTGTGTGTTTGTAACCGAAAATCATATATTCATCGGCAACATAAACGGCGCTTGTTCCGTTTTTGATTGCCCATACAGTTGAACCCGGATGACGCGACAGATACAAATCAGGTTTGAACTTGTTAAGGATATTCATAACTTCGTAGTTCTGCTGGTCAGATACACTTGCTTCAAAGTTGATGTTGTTTTCCAAAAGATATTTCATGCTTGGAGGAACATCGCCGTTTTCGTATTTTCTGTCGTAGTGCCATGCTAAAGCCCATACAACTTCAATACCAAGTTCGTTCAACACGCGCGAAACTTCAAATGTGTAACCAGGACCCATTCCGATTACGGCGCGTAAGCCCTTAAGCTCTTTTTTTATTTCTTCAATCTGAGGAAGATAAATAGCGCGCTGCTCTTCGATGTATTTTTCAATCTTTTCAGAGCGTCCAGTTACGCGACCGATTTCGCGAAGCCAGCTTTCAAAGCCTACGATACCACACTGGTTAATTGAACGAACGTACGGAACGCCGTATTTTTCTTCCAGTCCGTTTCCAAGGTAGTTACCCAAAGTTCCACATATACAGGTTGTTGCAAGAGATTCTGAAATGTGACTGAGTTCTTCTACTGTTGAGTTACAATAAAGGAAAACCGGTTCAAGATCAAAGTTCTTAAAAATCTCGATGATTTCCGGACGTGCGCTTTCGTAAAAGTTTTTAAAGTTGATTTTATTTGACTTAACGCCTTCTCGTGGCGGCTGAACAATGCTTGACAATACCGCGTGGTCAGCAATGTCAAAACCTGTTGCCCAGATTCGTGATTTAAAACCTTCGCAGTGAACAGCAACGATTGGAACATCGATTTCGTCTTTAACTTCATCTACAACGCTGTCGATGTCTTCACCGATAATTCCTGTCGCACACGAGCTTGAAACAAAGATTGCTTTTGGTGAATAGCGTTTGTTTACCTCGCGGATAATTTTTGCAAGTGACTGAGTTGAACCAAAAATTGTATCCTGCTCGTTCATGTCTGTTCCGACGTAAACTGTGTTTGTTGTAACGCCGCGTTTTTTTGCCATCACCTTATCAAGGTAGTAGTTTCCGGCAGTTGCAACAGAACATCCTGCAGGCCCGTGGTGAATTACAGCAACGTCGCGGATCGCTGCCAGCTGACTTAAGCCGCACGAAGAAAGACAGGTGCTCGACTGAGAAAAGCAGCGCGAGCAGCCTTTTAATGTTCCGCATTCTGATTTTTCTGCAAGATCCTTTAAGCTTCCAACGTAACCCGTGATTGAACCGATTCTGTTTTCGCGTGTTGCGACATTTGAAGAATTTGTATTAATTGCCATTTTTGTCTCCAACGTTTTTAAAATGTCGCTTTCTTTTCTACGTCTTCGCGAACGCGCTGCAAGTCTTCGCTCAGATAGCGCTCACCATTGTCTGGTAAAAGCGGAACAATAAGCTTGCCCTTGTTCTCGTCGCGGAGTGCCTGCTTGATTGCAATTGCAAGCGATGCACCGCTTGATGCACCGATAAAGATTCCTTCGTAGTGAGCAAGCAGATGAATTGCGCGAAGAGTTTCTGCATAAGTTACTGTTTCGTATTCATCAACAACCTTGTCGTTAAAGTTTGTCGGAGCCATCGGGTTAAGACCGTTTTCGTCATGAACAGCGTGGATTCCGTGAAAGCCTCCGTCTTCTACACCCTGGACAACCGGATGCTCAACATCTGCTCTGTCAGGCTGTGCGATTACTGTTTTAATTTTTGCATTTTTTTCTTTAAGGAATTTACTTACACCGTGTGTACTTCCTCCGGTACCAACACCGCCTACAAAGATGTCAACTTTGCCGTCTGTGTCTTCCCAGATTTCTGGACCTGTGTGCTTGTAATGTGCACCAGGGTTGTCAGGGTTAGAAAGCTGTCTTGTTGTCCAGCTGTCAGGAGTTGTGTCGAGCATCCACTGATAAACGTCGTTGAAAGCCTCGATTCCTTTTTCAAAAACTCCTTTAATCAATTCTTCTGGCGGATTTACAAGTTCAGAACCGTATGCTTCCAGAAGTTTTTTGCGTTCAACAGAAACTCCGTTCTGGATTCCGACTTTAAATTTGTATCCCTTGGCTGCTGCGATTGCCGCAATACCAATTCCCATGTTGCCTGATGTAAATTCTACAAGTGTAGTTTTTTCAGGAGTGATTTCTCCGCGCTTTTCTGCTTCTTCGATAATTTCTAAAGCGGCGCGGTCTTTGTGACTTCCTGCAGGATTAAAGTATTCAAGTTTTCCTGCGATGCGGCCCTTAAGACCAAGCGCTTCCTTAAGTCTGTGAAATTCTACAAGTGGTGTATGTCCTACAAGTTCTGTGATTGAATTGTATATTTTACTCATATGTTTCTCCTCGTCTTAAATCTTATAATCGTCTTCCAATGCGTCCATAAGTCCGTACTCAAGAAGAATCTGTTCAAGGCGTTCCTGAGTCATCGGTGTAGGAATTGTAAAGTTCTGGTTATTGATTACTGCTTCTGCAAGGTTACGGTATTCCTGAGCCTGTGCAGAATCCGGTTTGTATTCAATAACTGTTTTTCTGTTAATTTCTGCACGCTGAACGATGTTGTCGCGAGGAACAAAATACAAAAGCTGAGTTCCAAGTTCCTTTGCAAATGCGCGTAAGAGGTCAAGTTCGCGGTCAACGTTACGGCTGTTACAGATAATTCCTCCAAGACGCACACCACCGGCTTTTGCGTAGCGGCTGATACCTTTTGCAATGTTGTTAGCCGCATAAAGTGCCATCATTTCGCCCGATGCAACGATGTAAATCTCTTTTGCCTTCCCTTCGCGAATCGGCATTGCAAAACCACCGCAGACAACGTCACCAAGAACGTCGTAAAAAACAAAGTCCAGATCGTCTGTGTAAGCGCCAAGGTTTTCAAGCATGCTGATAGAAGTGATGATACCGCGACCTGCACAACCAACACCTGGTTCCGGACCGCCGGATTCAACACAGCGTGTTCCACCAAAGCCTGTTCTCATGATGCGGTCAAGTTCAACGTTTTCACCTTCGTCGCGGATTGTGTCGAGTACAGTTTTCTGTGCAAGACCTCCGAGCAAAAGACGTGTAGAGTCTGCCTTTGGGTCACATCCAACAACCATGACCTTTTTTCCGTGTTCAACAAGTCCTGCAGTTAAGTTCTGAGTAGTTGTTGATTTTCCGATTCCGCCCTTCCCATAGATAGCGATCTGTCTAATTTCGCCCATTTTTTGTTCTCCTTTAATGTAAGTCCGCGCTCTGTGGTTTTGTAAAGAGGCGGTCAGGTTTCTGTTATAACCTACTGTATTAGTAGGTAAGAGTAATATAGAGCGTTTAACCTACTATGTCAATAGGTTATATAAAAAAAGTGAATTTTTTTTTGGGAATTTTAGAAGAAAAAGTAAATTCGTGATTTCACGGATAAATAAAAACCACACAACAGAAGGGCTCTGCTATGTGGCTGGTTTTATTCTACTTATTATATTCGTCAAAATGAGAAAGGAGCGGTTTTTCGTCCTTTCCAAGAATGTTACGGTCAACGTAATTCTTTGTGATTTTTGCAACAAGCGGGCTTAGGGCAATAACACCGATAAGGTTTGGAATCATCATAAGGCCGTTAAAGGTGTCTGATAAATCCCATGCAAGAGAAAGACTCATTGTAGAACCAAAGAAAATCATTACAACAAAAAGCACCTTGTAAATAATCTGTGTCTTTTCACCAAAAAGATACTGCCATGCTGTTACGCCGTAGTGACTCCAGCCGAGAACTGTCGAGAATGCAAAAAGCAGAATTGCAATTGCAATGAACTTTGGTCCAAAGCCGCCGAATACTGTAGAGAAGGCTTCGCCTACAAGTCCTGCACCTGTGCTCTGAGAAATCATGTGACCTGTCTGCAAGTCTACAACACCGGTAGAAAGAATTGCGAAGGCTGTCAAAGTACATACAATGATTGTATCTGCAAAGACTTCAAAAATTCCCCACATTCCCTGGCGAACCGGCTCTTTTACGTTTGATGATGAATGAACCATTACAGAAGATCCAAGTCCTGCTTCGTTAGAAAAAGCTCCGCGCTTAAAGCCCCATGTAATTGCCTTTTGTAAACCGTAGCCGACAATTCCGCCGCCGGCAGACTTTGCCGCAAAGGCACCTTTAAAGATTGCGCCAAAAACAACCGGCACTGCTGTAATGTGTGTAAAGAAAATTACAAGCGCACCAATTATGTAAATGATTGCCATAAACGGAACAAGTTTTTCTGTAACGGCTGCTACTCTTTTTAGTCCGCCGAGAATTACGATAGATGCAATTATTACAAGTGCAATTCCGCTTACCCAGGTAGGCACGTTAAAGGCAGCTTCCATGTTTCCGGCAATTGAATTTACCTGGCTCATGTTGCCAATTCCAAAACTTGCAATAAGACAGAAGAGACTGAATAAAATTGCAAGAACGGTTCCGACAGTCTTCATTCCTTTGTAGCCGCCAAGACCGTCTTTAAGATAGTACATGGCACCACCATGCCATTCATCGTTCTGTCCTTTTCTGCGGAAATAAATACCAAGTACGTTTTCTGAATAATTTGTCATCATGCCAAAAATTGCCATGATCCACATCCAGAAAATTGCGCCAGGTCCACCAAGAATGATTGCGGTTGCAACGCCGACGATGTTACCTGTTCCGATTGTGGCAGCAAGTGCTGTACACAAACTCTGAAACTGCGAAATTGCTTTGTTTTCTTTTTCTGTATGTTCTGTAACTTTTTTATCTCTAAAAATCGCGCCTATTGTTTTTTTAATCCAGTGTGCAAAGTGTGTGAACTGAAAACCTTTGTTCACGATTGTCATTAAAAGACCTGCGATAAACAAAAGTGCAATACCAAATGTCCCCCAGACAACGCCGTTTACTGCGTTATTAATTTTTGTAATTGTCTCAATCATATGAGCCCCCTTAAAAGAGTGAGAATTTAAAACAAAAGGGGCAGAACCGGAAAATCCAATTCTGCCCCTTTGCATTGCCTGAAGAATAGCAGATGGATGAAAAAAAATCAATCGGTGCGACAGAGGGCGCGCGGAAAGTGGCCGGCGGTCTAAGCGTTGTGTGTACGCGGTTGAGAAAGCGGTCCGGTTGCGCCGCCGGCGGTTGCGGTGACGGTCTCTTATGCTTTATACTTTTTATTATGGCAGAACAATTCCTTAGCGCAGAAGAACTTCAAAACAGAGTCTTTCGATTTACACAAGATTACTATTTTGTCGGTATGCGAAAAGATCGCGACTTGTTTTATGCACTTACAAGCGAAGATATTCAAAAATATCCAGTTGCCTTGTGTGGTGTAGTTTTAAATTTATTTATGGACGGCGAACTTAAAAAGGCCGATGAGTTTTTAGACAATCTTCCAAAGAATGATTTGTTTGATGCTATAAAGCTTGGTATGAAAGTCGTTCATCCAGAAGTAACCTGGAAAGAATTTATAAAAATTCTTGATTACCTTAAAAAAAACAATTTACAACTTACAAATGTTGCTTTAACTGCGGGGCGGCCTTCGCTTCTTAACGGCTTTAATGACTTTACACGAATCGGTCCGTTTTTGGAAAAAAGAAAGATGCTTTTTTTGGAAGATCTTGCCTGTCTTTATGAAAAGTCGATGTGTCCTGCAATTTATAATCTGTGCCTTTCTGAATATTATTATCAGCTTAACAGACTTATCGATGCCGAAGTTTTAGTCAGCCGTACTATAAAGGAATTTGACAGAGACTCTGAACGCCGTCTTTTGTTTGCTTCGCTTTATCTTCAGGCAAAAATATTAATTGCCTATGGAAAGATTGTAGATGCAGAAAGCTATATTAAAAATATTCGCAACTATGTTAAGAAAAATGGTGAAGCAGAATTTTCCTATAACATCGATGCTGCCGAAGTATTGATTGCTTTTTATGAAGGCAATCACGAACTTATAAACCGCTGGATGAAAAACAAAGCGCCTGATGAATTTGCAGACTTTAACATGATTGATGTTTACCGTTACATGGTAAAAATGCGCTGTTATATCGTTCAAAAAAAATACACCGCAGTTGTTGCCCTCGCAGAAAAACTTCGTCCGCTTTTAGAAGCCGGCAAACGTCACATGGATTTGTGCGAGATGGATTTACTTTTAGCGATAACTTTTTATCGTGCTCAAAAAAAAGAGCTTGCCTTTGAAGCTTTAGAACGTACTTTAAAAATTGCCCGACGCAGAAAGTTTTATCGTCTTATAGGAGACGAAGGTGACGCTGTCCTTCATCTTTTGCTTGATTACATGAAAGAAAAGGGCGAATCAGAATTTCTGATGCTGGTGTATGAAATTGCCCGCGGCATGGCAATCAGTCATCCGCTTTATTTAACTTCAGAGCTTAAAAATAAAACCATGCTTACTCAAAAAGAAGTCGATATCTTAAAACTCCTCGAGCAGGGAAAGCCTCGCGACGAAATTGCAGAGCTCTTTTTTATAAGCGAAAATACAGTGAATTTTCACATGAAGAATATCTATTCAAAACTTGAAGTTTCTTCTGTAACACAGGCAGTCTGGAACGCCCGCGTGCTCGGAATAATCTAATTCTGCGTGTCGCGTAAAAATTGCGTCGCCTGCGGCCTTGGCGGGAGCTTGAATCGCGGCGCCTGTGCCCTGTGGGAGCTTGAATCGCGGCGCAGGTCTTTTAAGCGGTAAAATTCTCTAAAAATCTTCAAAATTTGGATATTTTATAGATTTTTTTCTCAAAAAACTACCCTTTTTAGTAGTGCGCGCAGACTGAACTTGTGTTATCTTTATGATGCAAAAAAGTGAATTTTATGAAAAAAAAGTGCATTTTATTCAGTTTTCTGTCAGTTTTTATCTTTCTCTTTGCCTCGTGCGATTTAACTTTTAACGCGCCGGTCAGACAGTATCTTGAATACTGGTCGCAGGCTGTAACTGTCGGACGTTACGAAGTCGCTTCTGAAACAACTGTCGCTTACGGACAGAAAAATCTTTCTGCTGTTGAACCTATCGAGGTTGAACTTCTTCTTGTAAATCCACAGAATTATAATATTGAATTTCAAAACGCAGACGGCGTATATTTTAAAATATATCTGAACACCGATGAAACAAAACAGGACATCGCAACTGCAAAAACTGCAACTCTTTCACCAGATAAAACTGTAATCACTTTAAGTGCAAAACTTCCTGATAATGCAGAGAGAAAAAATCTGATGATAGAAGGTTACTTTTATTACTTTAAAGAAGCCGAATCATTTACAATTCCTTATTCCTATAGTTTTATGCAGCTGTCCGCTCCAGATGTTCCAAGAAATTTAACAAATCCTTCGAGCGCAGAAGCCGATGGTTATCACTGTGTTCACTTTGAAACACCAAATACAAACTTAAACCGAAATAAAGATTTAACCTACCGGGTTGAATGCTATTCAAGAGTTTCTGCTGATAATTTTTCTTTTCTTGCTTCCGCAGATATTAAACCAAATCAGACAAAAGCCTCTGGTAAAGCAGACGAAATTATCTATTATTTTGATGAACAGGAGCCTTCGCTCCAGTATGAATATGTTGTTACTGCAATAAGTCCAGAAGGTGTAAAAAGTAAACCTGTTTCTACATCGGCCGCGCTCGGTCTTTGTTATGTAACAGAGCCTGAAATTATTTTTGCGACTAATGGCGAATTAAATGATCTTACCGCTGATAAAGAAGGCGAAGAAGAAAGCTATGATGTTGTTGAATATTCTGGCGACAGTTTTTCTGTAAGTGTTGTAAAAACAGATTCAAGTTCTAATCTTGATGTAAAAGTAAACGGCGAGGCTGTCTCTGAAAATGTAACACTTGAAGACGGCTTTAATAAAATTGTTGCAACCGCTTCTAAAAATCTTGCCCGCCCGGTTACTGTTACAAAAAATATTTATGTAACAAAAAAACTTGTTGAGCCGACCTTTACAACAAACGCAGTAAAGAACGGAACAACAAAAGTAAACGGCGTTAATTACGACGTAATGCAGTACAGTTATCTGAATTATGAAAACTGTACATACCAGATTGATAACAGTGCGAACGCTGATTCTACTATAAGCTTTAGTATTGATGAAGCAAAAGCAAGTTTAAGCGGAATATTGAATGATGGTAATCGCGTATTAGAAATTAATGTAACCAAAGAGCATTGCCGTCCGGTTAAGATTGAAAAGAAATTTAATGTTGGAATCAGACGTGTAAAAGCAAAGGTAATAAATAAACTTCATCACTGGCATACAGATGGCGGAAAAGACGTAGATTTAATTGTTGAACTGTTTATTGCTTCAACAAGAACTGGCCAGCGGTCTATATGGTCTTGTAACTATGAGCATATAGACAATTCCCATGATTATTACAGTGTAACTCAGAATGAAAAAGTAGTATATCTTGATGAAAAAACTGACTGCTTCTATTTTTATACTTCTAAAGCATGGGATAGAGATGGAAAGTCTCAAAGCAACTGGGATCATCTGGGAACGATAAATAAGGGAGATTCAACTGCTACAAGAACTTTACAACAGCTTAAAGCTAATCCAAGTATAGATACCGGTGATCACGGTGGAGATAAAGATTGTAGAAGCCGCTACTGGATAAATTTAGAGCTTTCAGAAGATGCAGCAGAACCTTTATTCGAGTTTACTCCAGAACGTAATGGAATGAGTGATAGTAATAGTTACGAATACATTGAAGTTGCAAATTCTTTAGCAAAAGCTTCTTACAAGATTTCTCCTCAGGACGGTGCATCGATAAGCGGAAAGGTTGACGGAGTTTCATTTACGGGAACAAAAACCGGCGAACTTGCAGTTGGTCAGCACACTATTACTGTTACAAGTGCAAAGCTGGGATATACATCTTGTCATGTTACAAAACATATATACGTAATCGCTCCATTATCAGAGCCTTCACTTTACTTCTACGCAAATAATACGACTAATAGAATATATACTTCAGATGAGCCGGTAGTTTCATACGAAACTTATGACATTCCTCTTACCGCAAGTGGAACAGGCGTTGCTAAGATGGAAGTTTCTCTGGGTACCGGTGAATCTGTAACGGTTGAAGACGGAGATGATGTACTTACTGCGAGTAACGGCCAGTATGAGCTTTCTCTTGGGCCTCATGAGCTTACGATTACTGTTTCAAAGACAGGATATTCACCTATGGCCATTACAAAAAATATTTACATTCAGGGAATTCTTGCAGACCCGGATGTAGTAAAAGTAACTTCAACAGATATAGAAAGTGGTTCTGGTAATTCGCAGCAGGATCCTAAAGTTATAAAGTTCAATTATCTGTCTGCAGATACATTGACATGTCGTATAAAACCAGGTAATACAGACAACACTGTTGAACTTCATAAAAGCACAGAAGACGGTGATGTTATTTCTAATGCGACAACAGGTTTTGATGCCGGATGTGAAACTGTGCTTACGCTTGTAATTATTCAGAGCAGACAATACTGCAAAACATTAAAGACAACTAAATACGTTAAGGGAATGATTAAACCGATTACGCTTAAATATGAGGTAGATAGTATCGGTGATGATTTACAGGTAGACCTTGCTGGCTTTGGAGAAAATAGTTTTAATGCCAGAGGAGAGGTTTCTGTCTGGGCCTCAGTTGCGCAAAGCTTTAAGGCAATCTGGCATTATGAAGGTAGCAATCATGGAGTAAGACAGGGCGGCTGGTGTACTATAAGGGATACAGACGCAGCCTTTCGCTCATGGAGCGCAGACTTTAGTTCTCCGAAAGATACTGTAAAGATAAGATTTACAAAATTCAGACGAGACAGAAATAATAAGAGTGATATTTTCTTTAGAAATGGAGATTATGATTTCCCTGAAATTAAACTGTCTGATATAAAAAAGGGAAAGGGTGAAAGTTCAACAGCAGGTACAAGCTGGACTTATATCTGTGATAAAAAATATTGCGGTGATCAGGGTGCGCGTCCAAAGGTAAGATTTACAGCGACAGAGAAAAAATAGCGTTTTCAAATATACTTTGTTTTGATATAATCATAATATGAATACAAAAAGTGGTAAAACTAACATAATTCATATTATAAAGAAAATTATTTCAGTAATGTTTATTTCGGTCCTCACTTTGACACTGGCGCTTTATATTGCACTGAATATTTATGTTTCAAGTAAAGCGGTAAAGATCCGGCCATCTGA
>JAILNY010000111.1 GCA_024691105.1 Treponema sp.
TTCTGATACCGCAGCCTCTGCAAAGAAAGCGCCGGCTGAACCTGACACAGACTTAGATATCGCCGCAATTCTTGACCAGAACGTAACTCACCAGGACGATGACCTTGAAGGCGTCCTTCTCAATATGGAAGAACTCGACCGCCTATTCTCGAGCAAACCGGTAGATGTAAGTTCATCGGCTGACACAACGCCAGAAGAAGACGGCGCGCTTGATTCCGGCGCCGGCGACACAGACGAGTCCGCCGCCGAAGAGACTGCAGGCAGCGTTGACATTGACGAAATCTTAAACAGCCAGTGCTGCAGAAACGATGCACTCGACGAAGGCTTTAGACCAATAGACCCAGACGAACTTGACCGACTCTTTTCAAGCGCGCCTGTTTCACTTGAAGAAGCAGCTCAGATTGCCGCTTCAACCGATCCCACCGGCGCTCAGGAACAGAACGAGTCCACAGAACAGACCGACGCCGACTTACAGGAAGACAAGACAGAAGAAAAACCTAAACGCAAACGACGCACTTCTAAAAAAGCAAAAGAAGAAAACGCACAGGAAGACGGCGAAAATTCAGAAAACGGTGACAGCGCCCAATCAGAAGAAAAACCAAAACGTAAACGACGTTCTACTAAAAAAGCGAAGGATGCCGCGGAAACGGAAGATGCTGAGGTTCCTTCTGCAAAAGAGCCTGAAACAAAAGCTCCACAAACAGAAGAACCGCGCTTTTTAAAAATGATGAAGTCTCTTGCATCGCACCAGATGACGCTTGAAGAAGATGAAAACGAAGTTGAAAACGTATATGGTGACCTTAAAGAGCTTTTTGTAATTGCCGACGGCGTTGCTCCAAGCACAAATGATTTTTCAAGCCACCTTGTAAAATTTGCAAAGAATGTTGCAAAAAAATACGGCTTTACAAAGATTTACTTTTTTGAAGACCTTCCGCTTGATAACCCGGAATTTATTTACGGCCTTGGTTCATTCGGAAATCTTAGAAACGTTCTCTATGCCTGCAACAAACCATGCACAGATAAGATTGACGAAAACCAGAAAGAACTTATCGATGCAACAGGGCTTTCAATTGCAGAAAAAAAGATTCACAGCGTAAAAGAAAAGATCGAAGACGAAACAAATACAAAGCTTCATTATCCTGTAAAGATTTTAGTACAGGATAATTACATCGAAGGACTCTTGTACTGCGCAGAAAAATTCCGCGAAGAACACGGAATTAAATAATTCCAGACAGACTTAAAAACGTATTTCAATTTCCTTTGCGTTTTTTTCCTGTTCAAGAAGTAAATCAATTTCTGCGCAGGATGCACTGCCTTGTTTTAAATCAAAAAATTCACAGAACTTCTGTTCACAGTCATCATAATCAGGAACAAAAGTTGTCTCAGAATTATTATCAAAAAGATTTTGAATCGTATATTTAAACGGATGTTCGTCGTCTATTTCTGCCATCGGAGCTGTAAGTGAAAAATCTGAGTGATTCGAAAGTTCAACTAAACCGACATTGTAGGATTCAAAAATATAATAATACTCTCTAAAATATGCAAAACTGTGTCTATCGTATTCATCTTCTTTTACATAATCGTCTTCATCCATTGCAGTATAATAAGTGCGTCTGTTAGTCGTTACGTGTTCACAAAGCATAACAATTTTATTATCGCGCTGGATTACTTCAACTCCTTTAAGAACCCAGCCCACAGAACTGTGAGTCGTTCCATCTGCCATAATGCGATAAAAAATATTGTCACAAAATAAAACGACAACTCTGTTATCTATTTTTACAAAGACAGTCTGCATTAAATCTTCCGGATAAAATGATTCCCAGTCTGCAATTTCTTCAAGCGTAGTATCAGAATAACGCTTGCCAAACTTATCAAACGCCTTTAATGCCACAAGTCTGTAAATCGTACCGTTTTCATATTTTTCTTCAAAAAGATAATTTTCATATCCCCAGTTACGCGAATCATACGAGCGTGAAATATACGGCATAACATCTTTTACCGCCTGGTCAACTTTTGCTTTATCCTGAATGCGGATTATGTTTTTATAATTATTTCCAAACAAAAGCTCGCGATAATCATCTGCAAAAATACCTGCACAAGAGAGAAACGCAACACAAAAAATTAAACCGATTTTTTTACTAAACATTTTCATACAACCTATTATAATTAAAAAAAAATGTTCCCACAACCAACGGTCATGGGAACATCAGTGTCCTGGAGTCCTGATACGTGGCCAGACGGATCAGGATAAATTGTCTTTTTTATTTATTTTGCAAGTCTAAAGACTTTAAGCACAACTTTAAGGGCTCTTTTCCAATTTATCTTAGTATGACCCTTTGACAATACGTCAAAGATTACTGCGATAAGAAGTACAAGACCTTTAACAGCCTTCTGCCAGTTGGAATCAACACCAAGAATTGACATACCGTTGTTCAAAACACCCATGAAGATAGCACCAATTACAGCGCCACCAACTGTACCTGTTCCACCGTATGCCGAAGCACCACCGATAAAACATGAACCGATAGCATCCATTTCGTAGTTCTGACCAGCTGTAGGTGCTGCCGAGTTAAAGCGGGCAACACAAACCAAAGCTGCAAGAGCAGAAAGGAATCCCATATTTGTGTAAGCAAAGAACATAACATTGTCAGTATTTACACCAGACAATTTTGCAGCCTTTGCGTTTCCACCGATAGCATAAAGATAGCGGCCAGGAACAGTGTTCTGTGTGTAATATGAATAACAAGCAATTACAACAGCAAGAAGAACAAGAATTACAGGATAACCATTGTTCAAACCAAGCAATACAGAAACTGCCATGATTACAATGCTTATAAAAATCTGTTTAATGATAAATGGAACAAATGATTCTACAGAATATCCCTTGCTCTTTTTGTTAAGACGGCTGATAACCTGAGCAATAATCATAAGTGCACAGATAACTGCACCAAAAATAACTGTCAAAGTAAGAGTGCTCTTTGCATAAGACCATACAACACCCTGGAACGGATTACCAGCGATATCGTACATTGTTCCCATAATGTCTGACGTTTTTTCTGCCTGTCCAATATAGCTTGAGAACAGATTAAGATATTTATCTGGGAATGGTGAAATTGTAAGACCGTTAAGGATGATCAATGAAACACCGCGCCACAAAAGCATACCAGACAATGTTGTAATAAATGGTGGAATATGAAGGTATGCGATAAAGAATGCATGCCATGCACCAATTAATGTACCGATAAAAAGACAAACAACAATTGTAAGGTAGATGTCGCATTTTAAGTTTACGATCATTGTACCTGCAACAGCACCAACAAGACAAACAATTGAACCAACACTAAGGTCAATGTTACCACCAGTCAAAATACACAAAAGCATTCCGGCTGCAAGAATTACTACATAAGCATTCTGATTGATAATGTTAGTAATATTACTTGGGCTGAAAAGTGACATTCCAAAAATATTGAATTCACCTGTTGATCTTATAATCAGAGCTTCAAATAAAAGCATTACTAATACAAGTGCAATAAGCATTGTATTATTCTTTAAGAAATTTAATATCACAGTTTTTGGTGATTTTTTTACTGAAACTGCATCTGTCATTCTTTACTCCTTAAACTAATTAGTTACCTGTCTTTAAGATACAAGACATAATCTTTTCCTGAGTAGCATCTTTACCGCTCATTTCTCCAACCATCTTTCCTTCGTTCATAATATAGATACGATCACACATACCAAGGATTTCCGGCATTTCAGAAGAAATGATGATTACTGATTTTCCATCGGCAATCATCTTGTTGATGATACAGTAGATTTCGTACTTAGCACCAACGTCAATACCACGGGTCGGCTCATCAAGAATAAGAATATCAGGCTCTGTAAAAAGCCATTTTCCAACAAGGACTTTCTGCTGGTTTCCACCAGAAAGATTTCCGACATTCTCAAAAATACTTGCACACTTTGTATGCATATCTTCACGCATCTGTTGTGCATATTTATTTTCAAGACCAAAGTCGAGAATTCCATGATTAGAAATTCTTGCAAGATTAGCAGATGTCGTATTCTTTGCAATACTTTCTGTAAGAATAAGTCCGTTACCTTTGCGGTCTTCTGTTACGTAAGCAACGCCATGTTTAATTGCACTCTTTACATTAGGGAACGAAACCTCTTTTCCGTTAAGGAAGATTTGTCCACGAATGTTTGTTCCGTAAGAATGACCAAAGATACTCATTGCAAGTTCAGTTCGTCCGGCACCCATAAGTCCTGAGATACCGACTACTTCACCCTTACGTACATTAAAGTTGACATTGTCACATACTTTGATTCCTTCAAATACCGGATGATCTACGCACCAGTTTTTAACCTCAAAGCATACTTCGCCAATACTTGATGTACGTTTTGGAAAGCGATCTGAAAGCTCACGACCAACCATTGCGGCAATAATCGTGTTCTCATCAAATGCATCTTTACCTTTATATAATGATTTAATTACAGTACCATCACGAATTACTGTGATTGTATCTGCAACATAAGATACCTCGTTAAGTTTGTGGGAGATAATAATTGAAGTAACTCCCTTCTTTTTTAACTCAAGCAGAAGATCCAAAAGTGCTTTAGATTCTCTGTCATTTAATGAAGCTGTAGGCTCATCAAGGATAAGAAGTTTTACATTCTTTCCGAGAGCTTTTGCAATTTCTACAAGCTGCTGTTTACCAACACCAATGTCTTTAATAAGAGTATGTGTTGAATCTTTTAACCCTACAAGGTCAAGAAGTTCTCTTGCCTTCTGATGTGTTTCATCCCAGTTAATTTTTGCTTTTGTACCGCGTTCGTTACCTAAGAACATATTCTCTGCAATTGAGAGAAGTGGAACCAAAGCAAGCTCCTGGTGAATAATTACAATACCTTTTCTTTCACTGTCTTTGATGTTATGAAACTGACAGATTTCACCATCATAAACAATATTACCTTCATATGTTCCATACTGATAAATTCCACTTAGAACATTCATCAGTGTAGATTTACCGGCACCGTTCTCTCCAACAAGCGCGTGAATTTCACCTTCCTGCACCTGTAAATTGACATCGCCAAGGGCTCTTACACTTCCAAAAGTCTTAGTAATGTGCTGCATTTCCAATAACATTCGCGCCAATTGGAACCTCCTTTATAATACTTCCATTTTTACAAAGGGCTGCTCATTTTGATGAACAGCCCTTTTACTAAAACCTCAGTTTTTCAGATTACTTCAACTGATCAGCTGTGTAGTATCCTGAATCGATAAGAAGTTTCTTGTAGTTTTCTTTTGTTGCGAAAACTGGTTCACAAAGGTATGAAGGAATAATTCCTGTTCCGTTGTCATAAGTTTTCTTGTCGTTGATAGGTGGGTTCTTTCCCTTACAGATAGCGTCTGTCATTTCAACAACTTTGTCAGCAAGAGTACGTGTATCTTTGAATACAGACATTGCCTGTGTTCCTTTGAGCATGTTCTTTGTTGAAGTGATATCACAGTCCTGACCTGTTACGAGTGGGAAGTTTTCTGCTGTGTATCCAGCTGCAACGAGAGCGTTTGTAATTCCGTTTGCACAAGAGTCGTTTGAAGAATAAACTGCATCGAGGCGGTTCTTCTTAGGACCATATCCCTGAGCAGAGATAAGGTTTTCCATTCTCTTCTGAGCTTCTTCTGTTGACCAGTTAAGTGTAGCACACTGAGCTTTTGTCTTCTGTCCTGATTTTACAACGAGAACACCGCTGTTGATATAAGGAGTAAGGATGTCCATTGCACCACCAAAGAAGAAGTTGATGTTGTTATCATCTGGTGAACCAGTGAAAAGTTCGATATAAGCAGGATCATCAGCTGTTCTTGTCTTGAGTTTGAGTTCGTCAACAAGGAAGTTACCCTGGATAGTACCTACTTTGTAGTTATCAAATGTTGCATAGTAAGTAACAGCATCTGAGTTCATGATCAAGCGGTCATAAGCAATTACAGGAATCTTTTTCTGTTTTGCCTGAGCAAGAACGCTCTTAAGAGCAGAACCATCGATAGCAGCAATTACAAGAACTTTGCTTCCTGTAGAAATCATGTTTTCTACCTGTGAAACCTGTGTAGAAATGTCGTTGTTTGCATACTGCAAGTCAACTGTGTAACCCTGTTTTTCGAGGGCAGCTTTCATGTTTGCACCGTCCTGATTCCAGCGCTGCAAATCCTTTGTAGGCATAGATACGCCAACTTTGATGGAACCGCCAGCTTTTGCACCAGCTCCTTTTCCACATCCAATAAACAAACTTGCAGCTACTAAAATTGCAACAGCAGCAGATACAAATTTTTTCATATAAAAATCCTCCATTTGATTTGTCTTGTACTGCCGGTTTTTGCAGTACCCGGTCAGTATACATTCAAAAAAACTCAAAAATTTACCGATTTTCTTTAATTTTTTGTAGATTTTGGGAAAAATTCCTGGTTTAGAAGATTTTTTTGTTCAGAGAATCTAGAATTTTTTGTTATCAAAATTTTCTAGATATAGTGAATTTAACCGCGCGCTACCACCAATTCTAGCCTTACATCCCGACCAAAGCGACCCGACTCAAGCCAGCGCGTTGCATGGTCCACCTTCACTCCACGCAAAACTCCACGGTCTAGCAAGAATTCCTTTTTAAAATATTATTTTCCACAAAGCTAAAATACGAGGTCTTATTAATGATGATATGATCCAAAAGCGTTATTCCAAGAATTTCTGAAGCCTGCACAAGACGGTTTGTCGTTTCAATGTCCTCTTTACTTGGATTACAGTTACCCGAAGGATGATTGTGACAGACGACAATTGCAGATGCTTTTTGTTTAATTGCCTCAGTAAAAATCTCGCGCGGGTGAACCACCGTGCGGTTAACCGTTCCAACCGACGAAACATCAATATTAAGAATTTCGTGCGCGCCGCTAAGACAAATCGTTATAAAATGCTCCTGCGGCTTTATCGCATAATTCTTTACATAAGGAATAATATCGCTCGGATGCAGGATCCGCGCTTCAAGATGACAGGTGCGGCGGCGCCCGAGTTCAATTGCAGCCGCTATCGCAAGCGCCCGCCCCTTTCCAACGCCATTAATCTTTAAAAGAGTCGGCACAAGCTTTTCTATAGAAGAACTGTCTATCGCTTTGACAACTTTTACAGCAAGTTCTTCAACCGACTCCTGCCTTGTTCCCGACCCGAGAATCAGCATAATAAGCTCTTCATCCGTTGGATACAAAAGTCCGCGCTCTAAAACCCGCTCGCGGATATCAGGTTTTTGAATAAATTCCATACTATATTCATATATTTTTTTATGAAAAATGCCTGCTTTTTCGAAAAAAAACTATTTATCTAATACAGTTTTTTGTGCAAACTGATATCTTTCAACAAGCTTTGGAGTAAGAGACGAAATAAGCCATCTTTCACCCCATTTTTTTGCTTCTAGTGACTTATGTTTATATAAATTCTTATCCATTAAAAGATCGAGTACACGAGATGAAAATTCTTTTACATCATTTTGAACCATAAAGCCACCGTTATCCCCTTGCATTACATCTACAGTCCCCATTTC
The DNA here is from genome assembly GCA_024691105.1 of Treponema sp. Taxonomy (GTDB): domain Bacteria; phylum Spirochaetota; class Spirochaetia; order Treponematales; family Treponemataceae; genus Treponema_D. Next base: position 7,579 of record JAILNY010000111.1, read on the forward strand.
TCCAATAGCAACAACAGGAAGACCGCATAACATCGCTTCAATGGTAACCAAGCCCTGAGTCTCTGTACATGATGGAAATGTAAAAATAGAGCTAATAGCATAAAACAATGGTAAGCTATCACGATTCTGATATCCAGCAAATACAACACTATCATCTAGCCCAAGATTTTTACAGCGTTTGGAAAGCGGCTCAAGTTCTGGCCCTCCACCAACAAACAACAAAGCCGCATCAGGAATACTTTGCAGAACATTCTGTAAAACAGAAAACAACATATCCAGATTTTTTTCTATAACAACTCTTCCAACATATAACAAGATTTTCTTATTCTTAAGTTGCGGAAATTCTATACACAACTGCTTTTTAAACTCAGAAAGTTTATCAACATCTATAGGTTGTGCTATTGAATCAGGAATACCTGTAGGAAGAATATATGTTGAACGATTAATACCATAACGTGCAACGGTTTGTTGAATCTTTACAGTTGGAACAATAATTTCATCTGCACGACGTAAAAATACCTTTACAAAACCTCGTCCACAAGAACGCAAGAATGCTGGCGGTAAATAACGGATATAGTTTGCGAAATAATCTTCCCACAAAGTATGAAAAGTGTACACAAGTGGTATCTTATATCTCTTTGCGAAACGCACCCCTAAGAGAGCTACAAAGAATTCCGTGTTAATATGAACGATATCAGGATTCCAATCTGCAAGCCATGCCCTGACCTCTTTTGCAAATCTGATGCGGATTGCAGGATCTTCCTTTGAAATCCATTCTTTAACAGAAGGAATTCGGACCAATAAAAGCGCCTGCACCTTTTCATCATGTTCTACACGCAATTCCTTCACAGAAGTATCATAATTGGTACAAACAACACAGACATCATGTCCTAGACAACATAATTCCCTGGCATACGACTGGACACTTACAGCGACTCCGTTTATGCGAGGGAAGTATGCGTCTGTAAAAAACGCAATTTTCATGCTGCATACCTCCATGCAGAGGCGGCAGGCATTTTAACGATTCTTACACTGCCCCCCCCGTACATCTGTATAGGCAATATTAGGAATCTTCTTAGCCATGCGTTTCATTACATCTTCGTCATCGATTTTACCAGGATATGCCTTCATAACCTCATCGTAAACAAAGAGAGTACGCTTTACATGGTTTTCTATAGAAAAGTTTTTAGTAATTTCAAGACTCTTCTTGCCAAATGCCTTGCGCTTTCGGGAATTGTCGATAAGTTCAATAAGCTTGTCCTTCATCTCATCTTCTGAATCACAAACGTAACCGTTCTTACCGTCAAAGACAGAGTCCAGGTAACTGTCATCGCGGCGGACAACAATCGGGAGGGCAGAAAGTTCTGCTTCAAGAATTGTCATTGAATGCATTTCAGAAAGAGAAGCTGTAATAAAAATGTCAGAGCTTTCATAAAAATTGTGAACCTGAGTCCATTCAATAAAGCCTGTAAAAATAAGTTTTTTCTCTTTAATCTCTTTGTCCGCAAGCTTAAGACAATCAGCATACGCAGGACCGCTTCCGACAAACAAAACTTTACAGTTGTCTTTTTCTGCTACAAGATTCTGGCACATTTTAATCAATTCAAAAACACGCTTTTCTTCTGCAACACGGCCAAGGAACAAAAGAACTACATCCTTTTCTCCAATTCCATACTTAGCACGGATTTCTTTTTTTTGAGCAGCAGTCAAATGCTTAAGCTGAAATTTTGATTCGTCGATTGCGTTTGGAACAATTACAGACGGAGTCTGCGGAATCATATCCGGGCGCTTAAAATAGTTTCTTGCCTTTGTCGAAACTCCAATCAAAGAATCAAACTGTCCGTAAAAATGATTCATGTACATTTTTACCCATTTTTTTGAAATTAAAAATGAACATGGCAGATAATATCTGTAAAATTCTGTCCACATCGTATGAGTTGTACAGATGCACGGAATGTGAAGTTTTTTTGCGCATTTTAATCCGGCACCCGCAATTGCAAATTCTGTATGTGAATGAATCAAGTCAACGTTATTCTTTTTTATAAACTCAAGAATATTTTTAAATTTAGGGAATGTCATGTACTGATCGGTTCCAAGTCCAAGCGGGCGTGAAGGAACTCTAAAAAAGTCCGGATCATTCTTAGTTGAAAATTCCGGTGTAGTTTCTGGAACAACAAGTAAAACTCTGTGTCCTTTTTTTATAAGCTGGTCTCTCAATTGAATTACAACCGTTACGATTCCTGATTTTGTCGGAAGGTAACTTTCAGAAAATAATGCTATAGTCATTCTGCAATTATCTATTGTTTAGGGAATTTTTTCAAGGCGCTACATTAATCTGCCGAAACTTAAATTATGAATATAAAATATTTTTTTGCCGCGCTGTGTACTTCTGTACTTTTTTTTGGATGTGCTACAAATCAAAACTTTTTTACACAGGAACCAAAACAGTCTGAAGCCGAAATCAACGTCACTTTAAAAGACCCTTCTGCAAACGGCAACGATATAACCGTTATTATCCCTGTTCCATCACAGGAAAATATTTTTACGCGCGTACCTGTCTCACGCCAGATTTTCGCGCGGGGAACTAAAAACGAAAAAGAGCTCATCGCTTTTTTTACCGCGCACTGCCCAAAACATAATCACTTCCGCGCCCGACAGCTTGCCCGGCTGTACATTCAAGAATGTGCCGCAGAAGGTATTAATTCAGATATCGCCTTTGTTCAGATGTGTCACGAGACTAATTTTTTGCGCTTTGGAAACCTTGTAAAAAAAGAGTGGAATAACTTCTGCGGCCTCGGCGCAATAAGCGCCGAGCAGCCGGGCCTTAGGTTTAAAACAATGCGGCTTGGGGTGCGCGCTCATGTTCAGCACCTTCATGCCTATGCAACTACAGAAGACATCGCTCTTAAAAACAAGCTTGTCGATCCTCGCTACAAATATGTTCGCCCGCGAGGCAAAGCAACAACGATTCAGGGCCTTGCCGGGACCTGGGCGGCCGACAAAGCCTACAGTGAAAAACTTGAAAAATATTTATGTGAATTGGAAAAATTATAGGTTTGCGCGAGGGACATTTTCGCGCGGACAAAAAAAAACGCGCGGCACTGAATTGATTTTGTGTCCTGCGCGTTAGCTTGCCTAGTTTTTATTAGAATTTAATTCAGTCTGCTTAAACTTGGCAAGTTCTTTTTCCTGTTGAGCTTTAGGCACTCTATAAACAACATTACGTTTTGGCAATCCGTTAAAATAAAATGTTGCTTTATATTTTGAAAATTCTTCTTCTATAATTTTTTCATCTTCTGTCTGATAACCTGTATATATTATTTTATACTGCTTTCCGTTTTTAGATATTGTTACAAAAGTTTTATCTTTATCACGCTCAATTGATTTTGACACAAGAAAAGTTCGTATATTATCATAAAAATATTCATACGTATGATCAGGGCTGTCAATTTTAAGACAACGACCATTCCCATCATAAATCCACTTTATAACAACCTCATCATACAAATACTCACATGGAACACTTCTCTTAAACTTATCAATATACTGAAACTTTGTCGTCCCTACATCACTTTCCTCTGTACTTAAATGCCCATGATTATCATAACTAAAAAGTTTTACGCTACCATCAGAAGAAACTTCTTTTACTTTTTGATTTTTTTCATTGTAGTACAATAAAATTTCTTTAGTAGAAAGAATCTCTTTTCCCCCTCTTTGTGTTTCTACAATCTTAGTGCACAAGCCATTTTCATCATACACGCGGTCATAACTAATAACAAATACCGGCTCACCTTTTCTTTTCAGTCGGCTTTCAACAAGCTCATTATTTTTGTCGTATTTATCAAGCTGCTGAAATTTATAGCCATCAGAAGCTCCATAAATAAAATTACCATTCCGGTCAAACCTCATATCGCTTATAACACGAGAAGAACTTATCACATGCATAACTGCAATCACAGCGATTGCAAGTATGCACAAAACAGAGCCAGAGACTATTATTACTTTTTTATTCACTTATTTATCCCTTAATCGTTGTTCCGACGTAATCTTTTGCATCAAGAATATTTTTAATGTTTTCGATATTCTTTCCTGCGGCGCAGATTACTGTAAGGTTCATTTCCTGAGCCTTTTTAGATGCAATCGGATCAAACGGACAGTTCTTTCCAGGAACCCATTCGTCCCCTACCATCTTTCTAAAATCAGTCCAGCTGATATTATCAATTGGTTTTGCATCAGGATTTTTGCGAGGGTCGTCTGTGTAAACTTTTTCGATATTTGAAAGATTTACAACTGTGTCGGCATTAAAATTTTCTGCAAGTAAAACAGCATCGTTATCTGTAGAAAAGCCCGGCTTCCATCCGGCTGCAACTAAAACCTGTCCGTCAAATTTAATGTTTTCTGTAGGATTGTAAACAACAGGATTAGGGCAGAGTGAACCGAACGATGCTTTTAAAAGCTGTGCGTTAAGGCGTGTTGCCATAATTCCAATCCAGTCTGCTTCTGAATTATCAGCACCAGCATTTGCTCCGGCGTTTGAATCAAGAATTTCACGGTAAGCGTTCTGATAAATGCGAGCAGGTCCACCGCCACCTACAACAAGAATAAGACGGCGGTCTTTATCTTCTTTAAGCCATTCGCTTGTCATAGAAATAAATTTCTTTAAAAAATCTGTATCTGGTTTTTCCGGTACAACGATTGAACCGCCAACTGATAATACTTTTGTTACTGCCATAAAATTCCTCCAAAGTTTTTAAGTCGCGCAGTTTTGAATTTTGCAATTTCCGCATTACAAATTCCGCGCGCTTTAGTTAAGATTTATTTATAGTAAGATAATTTTTTTTCAAGTTTATTGAACGAAAGCGCTACAAGCGTATTCATTATTAAATAAAAAAGTCCTGCAATAAAAAGCGGTACTGTAGAAAAAAGTCTACTCGAAGTAGTTTTTGAAATCTGTAAAAGTTCAACAACACCAATTACCTGAACAAGAGCCGTGTCTTTTACAAGTGTCATAATTTCGTTTCCCATTGGAGGGACAATCCGCTTTATTACCTGCGGAATTACGATATGAAAAAATGACTGCGATTTTGTATAACCTAAAACTTTGCATGCTTCGTATTGACCGACAGGAATTGACTCAAATCCGCCGCGATAAATCTCTGCAAAGTAGCAGGCATAGTTTAAAGAAAGTGCAACGATGGCTGCAACAAATCTGTCAAACTTTACTCCAAAGACCTGGCCCGGAATAAAGTAAACACAGATGAGCTGCAGCATCAAAGGTGTGCCACGCACGACGATTAAAACAAGTTTGACAAATTCACGCAGCACAAAAACGCGCGACATGCGGCCGGCACAGATTACAACTGCAAACGGAATTGCAAATAGAAGTGTCAAAAAGAATACTTCGATTGAGACTACTGTTCCCTGCATCATAGTATGCAGCATTTTAATTACACTTGCAGTTCCATTCATAAAAAGCTCCGGCCGTCACGCCACAAATAATTTTGGTTTTATTTTCCGATTACAGAGATGTCTGTTCCAAACCACTTTTTAGAAATTGCTTCAACTGTTCCGTCTTTAGCCATTTCTTCAAGAATCTTCTGAACTTCTGCTGTAAGTTTTTTGTCACCTTTTCTGAATGCAACACCGTATTCTTCTGCAGCAAGAGTTTCTGACAATGTGTGGAAAGGAAGTCCAGATGCCTTGATGCTGTATTCTGCAACAACGATGTCCATTACTACACCGTCAACACCTTTGATAGAAAGGTCTGTTAGTGCCATAAGGTTCTGTTCAAATGGAACGATTTCTGCAAGTGAG
>JAILNY010000034.1 GCA_024691105.1 Treponema sp.
CGAGTGTACACGAGAATTGCTCATTTCATTCCGCAATTCTCTGGTACTTTCAATTGAGCGATTTGAAAAATCGCGACGCACAAAGCACAAGTGATTTCTGTCATAACAGGAAGACACTTTGTGCAGCTTGCACAAAAAAAAATCGCCCTTCTTACGAAGAGCGTTCAAAAAAAAGCCCGCGATTTCTCGCGAGCTTTTCATTCTAGGCTGCCGTCATGCGGCAATCAATTGTACTATCTGAGAAGAGAAAGTACGTTCTGTGCGGAGCCGGCAGGGCGGCTCCGAGACTCGCTCAAATTGCTCGTTACTCGCAATTTGCCGGCGTTGCCGTCGCTCCCTATGGTTTGCCTGAGCGCGCATTTGCAATGCCTGCTCATAACAAAAAAAAGCCCGCGATTTCTCGCGAGCTTTTCATTCTAGGCTGCCGCTAAGCGGCAATCAATTGTACTATCTGAGAAGAGAAAGTACGTTCTGTGCGGAGCCGGTGGTGCGGCTCCGAGACTCGCTCAAATTGCTCGTTACTCGCAATTTGCCGGCGTTGCCGTCGCTCCCTATGATTTGCCTGAGCGCGCATTTGCAATGCCTGCTCATAACAAAAAAAAGCCCGCGATTTCTCGCGAGCTTTTCATTCTAGGCTGCCGTCATGCGGCAATCAATTGTACTATCTGAGAAGAGAAAGTACATTCTGTGACTGCTGGTTTGCCTGTGCAAGCATTGCAGTTCCAGCCTGAGAAAGAACCTGGTTCTTTGTAAAGTCAACCATCTCAGAAGCCATGTCTGTATCACGGATGCGTGATTCAGAAGCCTGGAGGTTTTCAGCACCAATATCAAGACCTACAACTGTCTTTTCGAGACGGTTCTGGTAAGCACCAAGGTCAGCGCGCTGTTTGTTGATCTTCTTAAGAGCTTCATCCAAAGTTCCGATAGCGCGGTTAGCGTCATCTGGAGCAGCAAGAGACATTTTTGTTTCGTCTCCGAGGTTCTTAAGTCCAAGAGCTGTAGCAGACATTGTTCCAATGTATACCTGTGTTCTCTGGTCCATATTAGCACCAATGTGGAACCACATAGAACCTGTAACAACGTTTTCACCTGTAGGACGAGCAAAGCGACCTGTGAGCATGTTCATACCGTTGAACTGAGCAGCAGATGCAATGCGATCTACTTCATCGATAAGTGAAGAAACTTCTACCTGAATCTGCATACGGTCTTCGTCTGAGTAGATACCGTTTGATGACTGAACTGCAAGTTCGCGGATACGCTGAACGATGTCAGATGTTTCCTGCAAGTAACCTTCAGTTGTCTGAATAAATGAAATACCATTCTCTGCGTTTGTAGAAGCCTGGTTCAAACCGCGGATCTGAGCACGCATTTTTTCTGATACTGCAAGACCAGAAGCATCATCACCTGCACGGTTAATTTTCATTCCAGAAGAAAGTTTTTCCATGTTCTTCTGATTGTTGAGGTCTGTAAGACCCTGTGAACGCTGAGCGAACATAGCACTCATGTTGTGATTGATAACCATAGTGTATCTCCTATAAAATCTCGAACACAAACTGGAATCTTCCAGCCCGTTCCTTGTAAGGTTTGGTGTTTTATTCTCAAACCTCGCAAGGACTAACTATCCATGTGGGGTTCTTTACCACCCGTTACTTCTTTATCGGTTTTATAAAAAAATGGTTTAGCGATTTTTTTCACTTTTTTACTGAATTTTTTTACGAAATTTTACGAATTCCTTAGCCAAATTCACCACAGCCTCGTACAAATAAGTGAAGGCGCAAAAAGCATTCGTGCAAAACGCCCGCGTGCATCAAGCACAAGGAGGCCATTATGACAAACGTTGAAATGAAAAACGCTCTGGCCAATGCCGGCGTAACAGACGATGTTATTAAGATGGTTCAGGATAAATATGACGCAGAAGCAATTACTAAAATTGCAGAAGCCGCTCATACCCCTGAAGAAGCCTTTGAAGAAATCAATAGAGTTTATCCAGAACTCTACGTTGATAAGATGCAGGAACAGATGGACTTCTATGCTGAGCAGTACCAGGCATCAATGGAAAATGCCGCAGAGGAAGTTGTTGAACTTACCGAATGCGAGCTTTCCATGGTAGACGGCGGTGGATTCTTCAGTAAAGCAGGAAACTTTTTTAAGAAGAACTGGAAAAAGATCGTTGTCGGTGCTGCAATCGTAGTAGGAGCTGCCACAGGAGCAGTCACAACCGGAATACTTATCGGAACCGGTGTTCTTAACAGATTAAACTAAGCGACGGCCTTGAATATACTAATAGCTTACCGGGCAGGCGGCAGAAATGCCGGCTGCCTTCGTTTTAGCCGCGCACCAATTCCGCGTGCCCTTCTATTGCCGCGCAGATTTTATTCTTTAGTCATCACCTTTTTAGCCCACGAACGCTTTCCGCAATCAGGGCATTTTAAAAATCTTGTCGTATTAAAATGCGGAGCAATTAATACAGAAAAATAATTTTTTGGAACAAATCTGTGTCCGCACTTTTTACATTCATAATAACCCGCATCAACTTCAAGCTTAAGACCATAAAAAGCAACAACTAAAGTCACAACAGTAGCCACACATATAATTGCAGACAGGACAGGACCTTCTTTTAACGTATACGACGCCAGCACAACAAGCCCCACATAAAAAAGAATCGCAGAACCAGTCATCACATACATATCAGTCAAAAGTCTTTTATTCTTTTTTTCTTCCTTACGCGAAAGCTCAACAAGAAGCTCTTCCGTCTTTTTGTTATAATCCTTCATCTCAATCTTCTCCCCGCTTAAAAGCTCATTAACACTAATTCCAAGAATGGCGCACAAATCAAGCATCTTGCCCGCATCCGGAAGACAGTTACCGTTTTCCCATTTAGAAATAGCCCTGTCACTTATTCCAAGTTTTTCTGCCAGTTCACTCTGCGTAATATTTTTCTCTTTGCGGCAGCTAGAAATAAACTTTCCAGTCTTAACTAAATCCATAAACGACCTCCTTTTATGCCTTAAATATAGTGTTGTCTGAATATTTTTAACACGAACCAGTGGTTGAGTTATGAAATTTCTTTTTTATGATTAAGATGAATTCCTATATGACCGATTCCAAGAATCACGACTGAAATAATTAGAAAAATATTTTTCGCATAAATTCCTAAAAACAAAAACGCCGCAACAGGAAGAGTGGCTCCCGCAACAGGAATTCCAAGAATTGAAGAATACATATCAGCCATGGACTTTTCACTTTTAAAATATCGGATCCAATAAATCTCATAAAGAATCATTAAAACAAAAGCCAGAGCCAGCCACAAAGTCCAGAACGAAAATAAAAAATCCAATTTTGGATTTAAGTCTGCAATAATCAAAGAAAGAGCCGTCACAAAAACTTCACCAGCACGCTCAAAAGCTGCCAGAACTTTATTCTCGTTCTTTGCATATTTTTCATAGTCGCGTGGAAGATTTTTACTCCAGATAATATTCGGAATAAAAAGCATCGTCAAAAAAATAAGACCAACATACGAAAATCCAAAATTCATTCACTTTCTCCTTTCTGTAAAATGCACAAGTTATTTTGACTGCCAGTCTTCCTTTGTCAATAAATTGGCATGAACAGTTCGCCTTTCGTTCAAGAGAGGAACGTCCATATTCTCTTTTGTCCACTGATGCTTAAAGCCGCACCGCTTTTGAACATGCATAGAGCGCTCGTTTCCATCGTAATACCCGGCCCAGATTTTATTCATTCCACGCTTTTCAAACGCATACTGAATAATTCCACGAACCGCTTCACTCATAATGCCCTGCCCCCAGAACGGCTTTCCAAGCCAGAATCCAAGCTCGCACTCATCATCTCGGTCAGTCATATCAGTATGCCCTTTTAACTTTAGTTCAATCGCACCAATTGCCTTGTTGTCAGACTTAAGACAAATCGCGTAAGACTCCTCGCCGTTTAACACATTCTGAATTACATACAAACTTTCTTCTATATTTTTATGCGGAGGCCACCCCGCAGCCGGCCCAATATCAGGACAACTTGCATACTTGAATACATTCTCAGCATCAGACTCGTTCCACCTTCGAAGAATCAATCTTTGTGTCTCAATTTTGTGCTCCATATTTAAGCCTCCTAAGTCCAGGTGTCGCTTTCGCTCATAATGATTCTCCGTTCAAGAAATCAAGAGCATAAAGCTGTTTGATTCCATCATGATAAATTACAGGTGCATTATCCAGCGTAATCAAAGTTTTTGGAAAATTATCTTTTACAGCAAGCAGTGGTCGTAATTCTCTTTTTAAGGTTGCTTCATCACGAACAGAAAGTGAAACCTGAATGTAATTAAGCGCACCGTCCTTTTGCGCTCTAAAATCAATTTCCATATCATCTATTTTTCCAACAGACAATTCATAACCACGCCGCAATAATTCAAGAAAGACAATATTTTCCAGAATTTGACCTTCATCTCCACCTCTTGCACCAAGCATAAAAAAGCGGAGCCCCATATCTACGGCATAATACTTTTCTAAAGTTTTTAGACTTTCTTTGCCTCGAATATCATAGCGGTTAAGTTTGTAGAAAAGATAAGTTTCACATAATGCAGAAAGACAATTATCAATTGTTGCAGAAGAAGTTTTTCTACCGCCCGAAACAAAGGTGTCACAAATCTTTTTTGGAGAAAGAAGATTACCGGTATGAACAAGTGCAAACTTTACAATCTTTTCAAGAAGGATTGTATCAGAAATTTTCTTACGCTGCTGAATATCTTTTAAAACAATCGTTGAATAAAGGCCGGAAATATAATCTTTTATAGCCTCGTTTTTTTCATAGATATTGTGAAGATATGGAAAACCGCCAAATGTAATATATTTGGTATACAAGGTAGGCAAATCAAAGCTATCTTTAGAAAACTTTTCTTTATAAGCTGTCTGGAACTCAGTAAAAGAAAATGGAAGAATATTTATTTCAATATAGCGGCCACTCAAAAGCGTTGCAATTTCACTGGAAAGCATAGAAGCATTTGAACCGGTCAGATAAATGTCAACATTTGGAAGAATAAAAAGCGAATCCACAACCTTTTCAAACTTTTCAACAAGCTGAATTTCATCCAGAAAGATATAATTCTTTTTACCTTCCTGAATACGCTCTTTTAAAACAGAATGCAGTTTATGATAATCAGCTATATCTTCGTTTTCGAGCATTTCAAAATTGAAAAAAGATATTTGATTTTCTGATGCAGATTTTGAAATCTCTTTGCAGACTTCCTTTAGGATAACAGACTTTCCGGAACGTCTTACTCCAGTAATAACCTTGATTACATGATGATCCCGCCAGGAAAGAAGTTTTTCAACATATTCCTTACGAAAATAAGAGTCTTCCTTATAAAGCGGAGTATCGCGAAAGTCTATCATAAGGATATTTTATATCCAAAAAGTATGGCTGTCAACTTTTTAACTTCAAAGTTAAAAAGTTTGTAAAAAATTATTTTTTTTAAGATTAAAATGAATAACTTATATTATTTATACACATTGTCAACTTATGCACAAATTTTTCAAATTCGTGTGCAAGTTAATAAAAATAAGGGAAATTTTCCTCAAATTTCCCTTATTTTCCTCTATTATTAGCGATTCTCTATGTTAAGTTAAAAATTTACTTCTTACAGCACTTTTCCCTGATGCAATCTGCAACTGCAAGATAACAGCAGCCGACTAAAATCAAAAACACAAACAGAGAAATTATCCACCAGACAGTTCCCATAAACGGAAGTTCTTTTGAAAAACCAAATGCGCCGGCAGCACTTCCCCAGTTAAGGAAAAAGTACGGATAATTATATCCGTCAGCAAACTGCCAGTTCAATTTATAACCGATTCCTGCGTAGATTGCATAAAGGAGTGGCGGAATAATTACATAAAAAACATTCTTGCGATTAATTTTTACACTCGATGCAATTACAAAAAAGTCGACAATTGCAAAAACCGGAACAACAACGTGAGTAAGAATATTCTGAACATTCCATGCATTTGATTTGAATGTTGGCGCGAGGACAAAACAAAATACAACGCCGGTTAATGTAATAGAAACCGTTCCGACAAACTTTATAACATGCCACACGGCACTTTCTGTTTTGTTCATTATAAGAAGACAACAACCGACTGCGCTTATCAATGCGATTGCAATATTAGACTGAATTGTAAAATACATGAATGCGCGTTTAGCGCCCACTACGGAATTGCGTTCAGCATATGCGGTAAGAAAAGTTCCGATTATAGCTGCACAAATTATAACAAGCTTTAATATATAGCTGACTCTCTTTTTGGTTGAAGAAATGTTGTTCAAGGTTCCACCTCCTTATCATCGCACTCGATTATATTGTACACAATCGGTTTATGTCAATATACACTCGTGCCTTCTTTTCCAACCGTAATACCCCTTCTTCGAGTGTACACGAGAATTGCTCATTTCATTCCGCAATTCTCTGGTACTTTCAATTGAGCGATTTGAAAAATCGCGACGCACAAAGCACAAGTGATTTCTGTCATAACAGGAAGACACTTTGTGCAGCTTGCACAAAAAAAA
>JAILNY010000144.1 GCA_024691105.1 Treponema sp.
TGCTATTCACCAAATCCATTGTATGGCAAATGGGCAGATGCAAAAGGTAACCAGATTACATTCAACCCGGACTTAACCTACAGTGCAAAGATTAAGGACTCGTCACTTAATGAATTTAACTACGAAGGCGGTTACAATGTAATCGAAAACGTAATCGTATTTACAAGAAGCACTGGTACAACAGTTCTTACAGAATGGGATATTCGTGGTGCAATTCTGTACTTAAGCTGGCGTACTGACAGTGGTGATGATCTTGTAACTCTTTCTCTCTATCACACAGCAAAATAGGACGGCAGATAATGACACTTACAAAAAAAGTAAAAATCTTTTCGCTCTGTGTTGCAACGGCCATTTTTACTGCATCGCTTTTTGCACAAAACGCAGATACCGAAAAGCTTGTTAAGCCGGAAAAGCCGTATGACAAAGATGCTCCATACGTAATGAGCAGCTGGGGATTTTCGTGGTCACGAGTTACAAGACTTCAGCTTCAGACAACACGCAGCAATTTTGTCTGGCAGGATGATATGCTCGGCTTATTCTATGCAGCGCACACAGGAAACCTTCCTGTAAACATTTACGGCAAAATTACTGTAATGTATCCGTATCACTACGAGTTTAACAAAGTTGAACAAAAGGCAAAGCAGACAATTCTTTATGCTGCAGACCTTACCGCAGGTCCAATCTGGACAATTCCACTTTGGGAAATTGCCAAACTTGACCTTGCGCCAGTTGTTCACTTAAGATACCAGCTTTCAGACAAGTATCATCACTTTGATCTTGGCTTTGGTGTTTTTGCATCATTTGAGTTTCCGATTACAAAGACCTTTACGGTTTTATTAAACGGTGGCTTTACTTATGACTTGGGCAACCTTGGAACAAACAGCCGCATGCAGCCATACAACCATGTATGGACCTACAATGCAGATCTCGGTTTTAGAATTTCTAAGCGTGGTAAAAACTCATTCAGCTACGTAAAAACCAAGTCTGAACTTGAAGAAGCAAAGCTCAAAGCTCAGGAACGAAAAGAAGAATCCGCTCGAAAGAGAGAACAAAAAAAGCAGGAAGCTCTTCTTAAAAAACAGGAGCGTGCTAAAGCTAAAGCTCAGTACAAGGAAGATATGGCTGAATACAAACGCAAAAAGGCCGAACAAAAGAAAAAATAATTGCGCAAAAAAAAGCGCGGTCTCAATAAAGAGACTCGCGCGTCATTTGACACAGCGGATCCAATCGGGTCCGCTTTTTTTTAACTTCCAATATATTCCTTAATCGTATTAATCATCTTTTCAGTTTCAATAGGCTTTGCAATGTGAGTATTCATTCCCGCTTCAAGACAGCGCTCAATATCTTCTGTAAACGCATTTGCAGTCATCGCGATAATCGGAATCTCTTTTGCATCCTCGCGCTCAAGCGTGCGCAAAAGATGAGTCGCCTGAAGTCCGTCCATTACCGGCATCATTACGTCCATGAGGATAATATCGTAATAATGCAGACCCTTTTCGCTGAACATATTCAAAGACTCAAGTCCGTTTCCGGCAATTTCAACTTCCATTCCTTCGTTCATCAAAAGACGAGATGCAATTTCCTGATTCAATTCATTATCTTCAACCAAAAGAACACGCTTACCTTTTACAGAACGCGATGCAATATCAGATGTACCGTTTGCTCCGCTAATCTTTTCTGCGCCCATTGTAGCAGCACCACTATCGCCGCCGGCAGTAGACTCAAGCGTTTCAATATCCATCTTAATTGTAAACTCAGTTCCTTCGCCCGGCGCGCTGACACATTCAATCGTACCGCCCATAAGACGCACAAGATTATGAACAATCGCAAGCCCAAGACCTGTTCCCACTTTGTTAACCGAGTTACTATCCTGCGTAAACGCATCATACATAATCTTCTGAAACTCTTTTGTCATTCCCGCGCCTGTATCACGGATTATAATTGTCGAATGAAGAATTCCATTTTCGCCATCAGCAGAATCCAGCAAAAACTCAATGCGGCCACCGCTTGGTGTAAACTTTGACGCATTAGAAATTAAGTTCATAGCAATCTGCTGAATATGCAGACGGTCAACATTTATCATAAAGTCTCTGTAGTCATCAGGTTTTCTGTTGCAGTAGAACGTAATTCCATTTTTATCACACATTACATGTGACAATGTAATAATTGTTTCAAGAATATCGCCAAAAGCAACAGGCGTCTTTCTGATTTCAAGCTTACCACTTTCAATCTTTGACATATCAAGAATATCATTCAAAAGACCAAGCATGTACGAACTTGAAGAACGGATTTTATTTATATCACGTTCAAGCGCTTCTTTATCATCAAGCTCTTTACTTGCAAGCTCGGCAATACCCATAATTCCATTCATAGGAGTACGCAGGTCATGGCTCATGCGCGACAAGAAGTCACTCTTTGCAAAGTTAGCACGTTCAGCCTGCTTGATTGCAAGAGCAAGCTTTTCGTTCTGTTGATTTTCCATCATTGTAATTGCAGTAATATCCGTGCAGACAAACAAAAGGATGTTAGAGCCTTTTTCAAGGTAGTAAACTTTTTCCTGTTTAATTTCGATTGAACCATCTTCTTTACGAGTGTGATATGTGTAACGAAGTTCATCAGAAGTCTCAAGTCCTTTCTCAAGATTTGTGATACTAAAATCAGTTCTGATTTTTTCTTTATCCGGATCAGGAATTTTCTTCTTGATAAAGCTTGCAAGAAGATTATCATAATCTATAACATCGCCTTCCGGAATCCAGTCATCTACATAATCAGATTTATTGATGAACTGACAAACGCCCGTAACCTTATTCAACCAGAAGATATAATCAACATCTTCGTTAAGAACCATATCCTTTGTAATAGTTGCGATTGTCTGACTCGTAATATCTTTTAAGTAACAGTAAGCTTCGATATCTCCGCTTGACGGGTTGAACGCAAGTTCCATGCACAAATTAAACCAGTGTAGTGCCCCGTTCTTAAGCTTAAAACAGAATGAACATTCTTTCTGACGTGAACCATTTTTAAACGCGATAATCAATTCTTCACGATCAAGCATAGAAGCAAAGCCTTCGTTTTGACCGCGCTCAGTTATAAGCTCGCGCAAAAACTCAAGTTCATTTACCGCAGAATTTCCTTTAATGCCTTTGCCGATATCAGGAACATTTACCAGACGTTCAAGAACCTTATTCTTTGTAAGATTCAATCTTGTATAAGCCGGGTAATTCTGCTGAACAAAACTCTGATACTTCATTATACCTTCGTATTCACGTTCAGCACGTTTTTGATTTGTGACATCAGTTGCAGAACAGATTGCGCGGACAACCTTTCCGTTTTCTACCTTAAGTGCGCGGTATACAATATGCTTCCATCGCTCAGTCTGCACATTGTTGCGGATATCTTCAATTCCAATCGGAATATCAATTTCAATAGATTTTTTAATACGGCCATCTTTAAAGTCCTGGAGCATTTCTCTAAACTGCTCACGATACTCGCGCTGGATAATTCCAGAATAGATCCATCCAAGAACAACATCATCCGTATTTATATTGAACTGATTCTTATTGAAATATTCTTTTCCATCTTTTATCTCAACTACATCCGTAGGCTTATCCATGACACGCCCAAGCGGAACATCGTCTTCAACCGATTCAAGTTCTTCAAGATTTTCTGCAGAATCAGATTCACCAATTTCATCATTATGCAGCTCTTTAGAAAAGTCACATTCCCAGTAAACAGTTTCACTCTGGTCCATTACCGCATGCAGCATCTTACGGTTTTCCTGAAGCATTTCTTCAAGCTTTTCTTTTTTATGAATCTGAACGATAAAGCAAATCAAAAAGCTTAGGCTTACTAAAAAAAGGAATGCCGTAATAACAATCCAGGTTTTACGCGGTTTAGAAAAACTGTCATCATCGTTTGCATAAACCGTGTCGTTAGGAAGCTGTATTTTTTTAAGATTGAATTTTTTCATAACCGCCCAGTCAAAATAATACTGAGCAGGACTGTCAGAGCTTACATTAATATATTTTGGATTAAGTCCGCTGATAACTTCTTCTATAAGTTTACCGGCACGACGTCCCATAGTCTCATAGCAGGTAAAATATCCGCCGAGAGAACCTTCAAACATACTCGAATACGAACAAGACAAAATCGGGATCTTATTTGCAGAACAGCAGTCCGCTATAAAACCGTAACCGCTGAACAAAGGACCGTCTATCGTATCTCTTGCCGAAAGATAAAGAACAACATCACCTTCCTGTGCATCCTTTAACTTTGACCTTATACTTACCAGCGTCAAATTAGAAGTGTTTATCTGTGTAAATGAAATTCCCTTAAAACGCATCTTTAAATCATCAAACATCTGACGGCCGATTGTACCCGCAAAGGAATTATCCGAAACAAGATAAATATGTTTTAAATCCGGGAAAAGACTTTTTGCAAGAAGAATATTCTCGTCAAAATAAAGAACCTCTTTTATACCAGTAACGTTGTCATACATAAGACCGCGGCGAATCATCTCCGGGTCAACAACTCCGGCAAAAACTACAGGCTTATCTGCAAAAAGTTCATCATGATAATCAAGCAAAAAATTAAAAGCATCATCACCAGAAATTACATACGCATCAAAATTATTGTCGCCGATATAATCTTTTATACGCTTATAAAAATCTTTTGTTTCAAGCTTACCGTCTGAATGCTCTGTTTCAAAAAACTGCGCACTTACCTTGCAGTTTTCTTTTAATACAGATTTAAGTCCTTTAAGCTGAACTTCATTTGCATACAAGTCAGGTTCACCTGAACCGATAAAAAGAACCCGCGACTGCGGCTGAAAATTTATGGCAGAAAGATTTGAACAAAATGCAAAAGCTGCAACAACAGCGCACACAATACTGCGCTTAAAAGAAAAGATAAACTTAGCTGTAAAATGCTTTAAACTCTTTACCATACTAAAACATAAGTCCTGCTATACGATTAAATATGAATGAACTTTACCCAGCCCCTTCATCTCTACAGGACCGATGGTCTCATATTTGTACTGGTCACCAAGAATAAATCTTACGCGCTCTGAAACATTGATTCTGTCAGAAACGCCATTGCTTTCAAGGCGGGATGCAAGATTTACAGCATCGCCCCACAAATCGTAAACAAATTTCTTTTTACCAATAACGCCGGCAACAACACGACCGTTATTCACTCCAATACGAATATGCAGATTTACATTGTAGCGTCGGTTAAAGTCAGAAACCAGTCTGAGAACCTGACGAGCAAACTTTAACATTTCTTCACAGTTACCTTCGTATCTGTCAGGACAGCCGGCTGCAACCATGTACGCATCACCAATAGTTTTAATCTTTTCAATTCTAAAGCCCGACAGCAAATCATCTATTTCGCTGAACAGCGCATTTAAAACTTTTACAAGTTTTGTTCCACCGACCTCAGCCGCCATCTTGGTAAAGCTTACAATATCTATGAACATAATCGTAACATCATCAAATTCTTCGTAAAAAGACTGGCTTTCATTTTCGAGCTTATCTGCAATTGTCAACGGAAGAATATTCAAAAGAAGATTTCTTGCCCGCATATTTGCCTTGTTCAATTCATCAATCATGTTCATATCAGGATTTTCAAGAGCAAAATATGTAATAAGACAACAGATTGCAGAGCCAAGACCAACAAGCAAAAGCTGCTTGTTAAACATCTGTATAATTGCAATCAAACCTTCCATAACGGAAAACGCAATTATCGGAACAAGTCTCTTAAATTTAACTCTGCGGCAGTTAAAAAGCAGAATAAGAATTACAAAGATAACAGACAGCGTAGAAACAACATAAACGGTGTCAGATGGAATTCCATAGGAATAAATCATCTTTCCCTGGCCGCCGTACAAAAGAGGATTAGAAAGAATGAATACACACGCAACAATAAAAATAATTCCCCAGATAACCGCTTCTACATATTTAAGCGTAAGTCTTGCCTGCGAAATCGGTTTTGTCGCTGTATTTACAATTGCATAGATATCCATTGTAAGGATAAATCCAAGCATCGCAATCAGATAACTCTTGGACAGCACATCATTTAATAATTGAATTTCATCATCACCGGCAATGTATTTTGTAATTGTAATTACACTTGCTATATCTAGTGCAAGTTCAAAAAAAACAAAGCCCATAATAAATCTGTAAACAAGATTTGCACCCGACGGCCATCTTTTTTTTGAGTAAAAGACAATCATCAAAACTGCAACTACTATGATTCCTGCAATCTGAAATTCAATATTATAATTCATTTGGATTTCCTCACACCAAGCGCTCTCTCCGTTTGCAGCTGCTTAGATGATCAATTTAAATACCGCCGTATGCCCATACGTCAACGGCGCTGAGTGCATAAAGAAAACTACACCAGCACATGGTGCAATAATTTCTGCTATGGTTTCACTCGTGAATGGGTCATGAATCTCTGCAAGCAAATCTCCCTTTTGAACTTCAAATCCAACCTTTACTTTTGGAATAAAAAATCCGGCCTGGAGTGTTCTTACAGGAATAACATTTTTATCTTCTTCCAGTACCTCTGATTCGTAACCGCCCAATATTTCACTATTAATTATACCCCTGTTCTTTAAAAAAAGCAAAACAGAACGTAAAACTAAATGGGCAGAATTTCTGTCTATTCCTTCTGTCTGTGTTGAATAAAGACTGAACGCTTTTACGCCTTCAAGCTGCCAGCTGTAATTAAGCGTATGTTTTTCGTAAGGACGCGGGTCGCGCATTGCAATGTACGGCATCATAAAATCCTTGGCGGTATCCGTGTAATCTATGCCGGTTTTCATAATGCGCACATGCGGCAAAAATGAACCAGTCATATAATAAGAAGCCAGGTGTATACCATATTCATATTCTTTAGTTACGTTGAATATTTTGTTGGTAATCATCTCTGTTGTAGAACCATTGCTGCGGCCAGGAAAAAGGCGATTCATGTCAGAGTTGTCGATTGACCAGAATTTTTTCTTTGTATTCATCGAATACGGATTGCCGCTTGGAATAACAAGGACTTCGTATCCATCGTTAAATTCTCCATTTGACTCAAGCATGCGAAGTCGCTCTACAATACGCGATGCAATAAACTGCTGCTGAAACTCGTTTCCTCTTACAGGACCAACAATGCAGACAGACTTTTTTCCGTTGCCAAAAGAATATCCCTTTATTCTAAAGTTATCCCGATAAAGACCGGGCATATCACAAAGACTTATCTCTTTCATTTAAATATTCTCCCTATAAGTGAACCAACTTCTACAACCGGATACTCTCTGATTGTAAAAAGTAATCCTGCTTCCGGCGCACGAATTTCCTGCTTAACAACTCCTTCAAGCGGATCTATAACCTTTCCCAAAAGATGACCCTTTTCTACCTGCGTTCCACATTCAACATAACGCACAAACATTCCGGCGCAGTCAGAAACCATAATTTCGATTGACTCTTTATTTTCTGCATAAACAGAATTCTTTGTCGGCATAACAGGACCAGTCCAGATTCCAAGCTCTTTCATCAAAGCAAAAAGGCCGTCTGTTACTGCAACGCTGTACTCTTTTGTACATGCCATCGCAATACCCATGTCAATTACAACTGCATCAATGCCGGCCGCATTAAGTTCATAGGCAAGTGAACTTTCCTGCACCGAAGAACTGTCGTAAGCCCAGATTAAATCAAGATTCATAACACGGCATTTATCGATAAGCTTTTCCTTAAATGCATTCGGGATTCTTACCTGCGGAAGCTCACGGATAAAGATGCTTGATGCGTGAATATCGACTACAAAATTTGAATCCGATAATTCCTGCATTATGTTTGAAGCAATGTATTCTGTCATTGTTCCATCAGAAAATCCCGGGAAAGTTTTATTCATATCAATGTCAAAGGCAGGAATTGTTCGCGTAATTGAATCAATTCCAAGTGGATTTAAGGCAGGATAAATATCAACGATGCCGGTTAAAAATTCAGGATGCTCTTTTATACGACGCTGAACTTCGTAACAGACAAGCTGACCTTCAAGTTCATCACCGTGGATTCCCGTAACGATGCTCATCTTTTTTTTGCCTTCAGCCTTTGCCTGTTCTTCTGCCTGCTCTTTCTTTGATGAATCATAACAAAGCGTGTTTTTCTTTATCAGTAATTTTTCATCAATCGGAAGATCTATACTCACAACTGTTTTTATCATCTATGCCTCCTGTAATTTTTTGCGCAATTCATTCCGCTTTACGCTGTTCTATTCCCTGTAAATACTTTTTCTAATCCGCTTAACCGCATCAGCCTTACCAAGCGCAAACTCGCGCACGATTTTTTCCGGCATCAGCATAAGCTGAACATACGCTTCATCGTTTCGTTTTTGAATTCCAACAGGCTGACCTAAAACCAAAGTCTTTCCGCCGTTAAACGAAAGCTCAACACTCTCGCCATTTTTTACCGCCTGTTCAATTACATAAACCTTGCCGCCAAAATCCATCGCGCTTGCATTAACACGCGCAAGTCTGAGCACACGCGCATCAAGCTGAGAAGCATTTACAATTACCTTGTGAATTACTCTAAGCTCAAGACTTTCGCGCTGTTCATTATCAAGTTCCAGTTCGTCAATTTTTGCAAACAATTCTTTTTCTATCTGTTCCGGATCTTTTACAGCAATTTCTTCTTTTGGTTTTTCAAAGCCGTGTTTATCATCAATTATTCTGCCTTCAATATTTAAAGGCAAAAAGCCTGCACTCATATTCTGCTGACTTGCAGTTTTTATTTTACCAACAAAATCAAGACCGCTTTCTTTTATAAGAGCCTGCAATTCTTCGTCAGAATTAACATCAAGTAAATAAATTCCCGGCGCAATTTTTGTGTGAATATGTGAAGCAAAATTTGAATTATGTTCTGCAACAAGAGCCGCTTTGCCCTCGGCTTTAAATACGTAGCCTTTAAATACTGCGGCAGAGGAATAAGATGAATTCCATTCTTCAAGCTGCACTAAAAGTGTCTCAGGAATTTGATACGAAGTTCGCTCCTGTAAAAGCTCTATAATCTGAACCGAGCTTAAGCCGGTATCAAATCCGCGCATTACACTCTGTCGCGAAATTGCAAAACTGCTTACCGTGTCGTAATGCTTTAACGACAAAAATTTCATTACAGGAATCATTTTGCTTACAGGATAACCCGGCATCAAGCTGACATCCATTGCCGCATCAATGCTTAGCATCCCTTTAAGCGGCGCGTCCGCATCGTCCAAAGCGCGCGGCTTTTGTACTTCAGTCCTATCGCGCACAACACAATAAACTGCAACATCCTTTTCAAGTTTGCCGCACTCAGTTACAACGCCAAGCAATACGGCCGCTTCAAACATACGCTCAAGTCCGCCAGACGTACTGACACGCATTGCTTCTTCGTCACTTTTTCCGGCAAGTCTGGCGCGGCCTTCTTCCAATATGCGCGAAAAACGCGACCCGCCATCCCCAAGTCCAGCCCCCGCTCCAAGTCCCGCACCACGGTCACTTCCAGCACCACGGCCACTTTCAGCACCGCTTCTTATGCCGCGCGCTTCTACACGCGGACGCGCCGCCACAAGAAATCCTGTTCTCAAAAATAAATCTTTTGTAAAACAAGCGTCGCCAAGATTTACAAGCGTATCAATAAAAAGCTGTGCCTGCACCCTAAGATTATCACGGCTAAAATGACCGCTGCTTGCAACAATTATATAAATTACTTCTGCAAAAAAATTTTCATTTACAAAATCGTTCAGCTTTGCAAAATCAAAATCTACACCGCGAAGGCTTTCTTTTAAAATTCCAAGATTTAAAAATGCATTATAAAGCACGCTGATTTTTGAAGCGTTTGCGCCAAAAATTTCCTGCGCAGATTCAAGCGCATGCTTTTTTAATGTTCCATCCTGCTTTGCAATATTCGGATGTTCAAACACATAAGACACAAAGCACGCAATAAATTCCTGCGTAATTACAGATTGACTGTCATCGCCTTTTTTAAATTCAATTTGAGGCAAAAGAGTTTTGACAGAAATTAAATCGTAAAACGCTTCTTCTAAAAGCGGATTAAGTTCAAAAATAAGATTTTCTGATGCGCGGCCGTCAATGTGATAACCAGCCATGCGTGTTGAATCTAAAGAATTTCCCGCGCTCTTAAAAATTATAAGACGCTCTTCAAGATTTAAAAGTGTCTCGTACAAAAATGAATATGAATATGTATTTTCAAAAAATGAATATAATTTTTCTTCTGTTGCATCCGGAATAAAAACAACGGCGTTAATTATTTCAATTTCTTCTTTTGTTAAAAAACTTTTTATAACTACAAGATTATCTTTTTTACGAAAAAATCCTTCAAGACTTTCTATCAGCTTTTGCTTGTTGTACGGAGTTTTTATTTCTCCAAGGTACATTCGCATAACTTCAAAAAAGCGGTTTTCTTCAAGATGAAGAAAACTTTCCCGCCAGCGAAGAAGTCTCTTTGCATGTTCACTCATCACAGGCTCACGCATTTTCACAAAGCGCCTCCGTATCAAAAACCGCAAATGATGAAGCATCCGCATATTTTATTATGCGGTAAGTATATCCCTGCTCAGCCAAAAACTTTTGTCTGTTAGAACCAAAATCTTCTTCTACTGTATTACGCGTAATCAAAGTAAAAAATCTTGAAGTGCGTTCTTTTGGACGCAAGATTCTACCAAGGCGCTGTGCTTCTTCCTGACGGCTTCCAAAAGTTCCTGACACCTGAACTGCCATCGACGCATCCGGCAAATCAACCGCAAAGTTTGCAACCTTAGAAACAACCAGCACTTTTATTTTACCCGACTTAAAATCTGCATAAATTTGATCACGCACAGAGTTTGGAGTCTTTCCGGTAATAATCGGAACATTTAACAGTTTTGAAATTTCTTCCAGCTGACTCAAATACTGTCCGATGATAAGAATTTTGTCATCACTGAATTTTTGAACAAGCTCCTGAACGACTTTTATCTTAACAGGATTTTCACTTGCAATACGATGCTTTTCACGCGGAAGGGCTACCGCATATTCAAGTTCCTTCTGTTCCTCTAAGTCAAGACGCACTTCGATACATTCTGCCTTTGCAATCCATCCGGTCTGCTCTAAATCCTTCCACGGAACATCATAGCGTTTAGGACCAACAAGGCTGAACACATATCCCTGACAGCCATCCTCACGCACGAGAGTCGCAGTAAGACCGACACGGCGTACCGCCTGCAGTTCAGCCACGACTCGGAATACAGGTGCCGGAAGCATGTGAACTTCGTCATAAACAATAAGGCCCCACGGACGTTCTCTGAAAATTGAAAAATGCGGATAAGGCCCAGTCTTGTCAGGGCGCCAGGTTAAAATCTGATAAGTTGCAATTGTAATCGGTTTGATTGTTTTTTCTTCTCCGGTATATTCTGCAATCATGTCACGACTGATGTCTGTTTTATCAACAAGCTCATCTATCCATTGATGAACTGCCGTAATATTTGTTGTTACAATCAGAGTACTTGTCTTAAGCATTGTCATTATCTGCATTCCGACAATGGTCTTTCCCGCCCCGCAAGGAAGCACTATTGTTCCAAAGCCTGTTCCAGGGCCTTTGTCACCGACAATCGCTTTTGCTGCCTCAACCTGATAGTTACGGACAGACATCTGTTTACCGGACGATGTTGTTGTGCGCATATTAATTTCAAGCGGTTCACCGTCACTAAGCGGAACTTCATCCTTTACAGGCCAGCCAAGTTCGATTAACTTTTGCTTAATCGTTCCACGGTCTGTCAAAAGCAGAAGGAATGATTTTTTTTGATGACACGGACTTAAATATTTTTTGAGCGCCGGGTTTGATTCAATCTGTTTGTAAATTGCTTCTGTCTCGGCACGGAGAATAAGATATTCTTCTTTTGGAGTCTTCGCTTCGTTGTCGTCAACGCCGCCCACTTCATACGACCGCGCGCTGTCACCGTCCGCGCCGTCATTAGATGTACCGCCATTAGATGCACCGCCAAGCGACAAGTCATCTTCTGCGGCCGGCACAATGACAAGCTTTCCAAAGCGGCTTGCAGTTTCTTCTATCCACATTTCTACCGACTGAGGAACATCAAAGCGCGAGTACTTTCTTAAAACTGCAATCGCATCAGCAAAAGTAAAACCGGCACTAGTCGCATTCCACAAAGAAAGCGGCGTTAATCTATATGTATGCAAATGTTCAGGAGAGCGTTCAAGCTCTGCAAAAGGAATCAGCGCATTACGACATTCCTCAGCAAGCGGAGCATGAACGTCCATAAGAATAGTTCTATCACTCTGCACTATAAGCGGATTAAGCATTCTGTTCATCTGTGCATTTGAATCTGTTTTTAAATTGTCATCTGTTTTACAAAAATTATTTTGCATAGCAGAATATTATACATTTTAAACTATGTTTCTGCTATGCAAAAATTAATTTTTTTTCAACTCCATCAAGAGTAGTCTTGGAAACAAGAATCTTATTTCTATCCAAAGAACTGTCATATTCATAATAAGATTCGGTCCAGCCATAAATTTCTTCCTGATTTCCATTGTCAGGATTTTCTCTGTACCACTTGTAAGAAAGTCTTCCAGAGTCATCTTCGGGAAATTGAATAGCGCAAATATTTTTTTGCGCATGATACACTTGCATTTTTGAAGGTATTCCTATAGACTTATTAAATACTAATCTATTATTTGTGGGAGAATAATAATGAACAAAGCAGAATTAGTTGATGCTGTAGCAAAAGACACAGGTCTTACAAAAAAAGATGCAGAAGCAGCTTTAAAATCAATCACAGAAACAATCTCTAAAGAACTTACTAAAGGACATGATGTTTCACTTATCGGATTTGGAACTTTCAGTGTAGGAAAAAGAGCTGCACGCACAGGCCGCAACCCTCTTACAGGCGAAACAATCAAAATTGCTGCAAGCAAATCACCAAAATTTAAGGCTGGAAAGGCTCTTAAAGACAAAGTTAACAAGAAATAAGTTTTTTTTTCTTTAACAAAATCCGGTTTTTGATGACGCAGGTTAAGCATGTATCAGAAACCGGATTTTTTTTGCCCTCATCCGCACCCTGCCCTGACCGCGCAGCCAAACCGTCCGATCCGCACCCCGTCCCCGCGATTTTTCTCCGACAAATTCCAGAAATCCCGCGGTCCGCGATTTTTTTTGCCCTGACGCACTTTTTTTTCGTTACAATTTGACATTATTGGAGTACAATATATGGTAGAAAAATATCAAAGTTTTTTCTAAGGAGTATCTCTTTTTATGTCTAATGCTGTAAAAGAATTTATCGAAGGCGGAAATGCCTGTCTCGGACTTGAGTTTGGATCTACAAGAATCAAAGCTGTTTTGATTGATGAACAGAATAAACCAATTGCATCAGGGGCCTTTGACTGGGAAAATTCCTTAGACAACGGAATTTGGACTTATTCAATCGATGAAATTCATAACGGTCTTTCCACCTGTTATGCAAACCTTAAAAAAGATGTGCAGGAAAAATTCGGCGCAAAACTTACAAAACTTAAAGCAATGGGAATCAGTGCAATGATGCACGGCTATCTTGCCTTTGACAAAGACGACAAACTTTTGGTTCCTTTCAGAACCTGGCGCAATACAATCACTGGCGAAGCTTCAGAAAAACTTTCTTCACTTTTTAATTATCCGATTCCAGAGCGCTGGAGTATTTCACACCTTTACCAGGCAATGCTCAACAAAGAGCCGCATGTAAAAGACGTTGCATTCTTTACAACGCTTGCAGGCTATGTTCACTGGAAGCTTACAGGCCAGAAAGTTCTCGGTATCGGAGATGCATCCGGTATGTTCCCGGTAGACATGCAGACAAAGGCATACAATGCAAAAATGCTCGACGCTTTTGATGAACTTATCAAGCCTTACGGATTTGGTTATAAACTCGAAGACATTCTTCCAAAAATTCTTGTTGCAGGAGAGGCAGCAGGAACTTTAACTAGTGACGGTGCTAAACTTCTGGATAAAGACGGCGACTTGGAGCCAGGCTTTATATTTGCTCCATCAGAAGGCGATGCCGGAACAGGAATGGTTGCTACAAACTCTGTACGCTCGCGCACAGGAAACGTTTCTGCCGGAACTTCTGTCTTTGCAATGGTTGTTCTTGAAAAAGAACTTTCTAAAGCCTACAACGGAAAAATTGACCTTGTAACAACTCCTTCTGGAGAGCTTACTGCAATGGCTCATGCAAACAACTGTACCGGTGAATATGACAAATGGATTAAGCTCTTTGGACAAGCCATCGCCGAATGCGGTTTTTC
>JAILNY010000158.1 GCA_024691105.1 Treponema sp.
GGCCAGTATCAGAGTTATTTGATTCGATAGTGGCGGCGTAAGCCCTGGGCGGCGCGGATTTTGCGAGGCGATTTGATGTGGCGCTATTGAAATCAATACTGTTTGTCGGTAAATTCAATATATGAAAACATATATTAATAATGCCTGGCAGTTTGCGCCAGAATTTGACCGGCAGCTTTTAGCTTCAAAAAAAGCAGATTCAAAATCAAAATTAAAAATTGTAAATATTCCTCATACAACCAGAGAACTTCCGTATAATTATTTCAGTGAAGATTTATATCAGGGCGTTTGTGGCTACAGAAAAACCTTTAAGACTTTAGCTTCATGGAAAAACCGCCGCGTATTTATTACGTTCGAGGGCGCTGCTCACGAGTCTACGGTTTATCTTAACGGTCAGCCGCTTGGAACTCACAGCTGCGGCTATACGGCTTTTTCGTATGAACTTACAAAATACCTTGCTCCGTCAGGAAGTGAAAATGTCCTTGTTGTAAAACTTGATTCAAACGAGAGCCTTGATGTTCCGCCATTTGGTTTTGTAATTGATTATATGACTTACAGCGGTATTTACCGCAATGTGTATATAGAAGATAAACCTCAGATTTTTATTGAAGATGTTTTTGTTACGACAAAGCAGAATGTTTGTAGCGCTCAGATTAAATTAAGTAACCCGGTTCCTGCGGGTACTGTTTTAACTGTTGAAATAGATCCGTGGTCAAAGGTCGCTTCGCGTGCATCGGGCACATCCCGTTCTCAGGCCTCTTCCCGCGCTGCTGTCACTTCACGCGCAAAGACAGCATCCCGCGCACCTGCAGCTCAAATTCAGCTTACAGCCGACAAAGAATCTGATTCTTTTACCGCGGTTCTTGAAGTAAAAAACGCAAAGCTCTGGTCGCCGGAAACGCCGTCACTTTATACGATTCAGGTTTCTCTGGAGCCGGCGGGGTCGAGTGTGCCGGGCACTGAAAAGACCGTTCGATTTGCATTCCGCGATATCGAGTTTAACAAGAACGGGTTTTTCTTAAACGGAGCCTATTACAAAATCCGCGGACTTGACCGCCATCAGTCCTTTGCCTATGCAGGCTATGCAATGCCGGATTCAATTCAGCGCGAAGACGCCCGCATCCTTAAATACGAACTTGGACTTAATGCAGTTCGCACATCTCATTATCCGCAGAGCCAGTCGTTCATCGACGCCTGCGACGAACTTGGACTTTTAGTCTTTACTGAAATTCCTGGCTGGCAGTTTATCGGTTCAAGCCCAAAATGGCGCAAGCAGGCTGTCCAGAATACACGCGACATGGTTTTGCAGTACCGCAATCATCCGTCCATCATCCTCTGGGGCGTACGAATCAACGAGTCGCCCGATGATGACGAATTGTACAAGGCCACAAACGAAGCCGCTCACGCACTTGATCCGTCACGACCTACAGGCGGTGTTCGTTGCATTAAAAAGAGCCATTTGTTCGAAGACGTCTATACTTACAACGACTTTGTTCACACCGGCAACAATATCGGCTGCGAACCAAAGAAAAACGTTACTTCAAATATGAAAAAAGGCTATCTTATCAGCGAGTATAACGGCCACATGTATCCGACAAAAATCTTTGATGACGAAATTCAGCGTACAAACCATGCGATCCGTCATGCAAGGGTGTTAAACGATGTTGCAGGCCACTCTGAAATTGCAGGTTCTTTTGGCTGGTGTGCCTTTGACTATAATACGCATGAAGATTTTGGAAGCGGTGACCGTATATGCTATCACGGCGTTATGGATATGTTCCGTAATCCAAAACTTGCCTCGTCGGTTTACAAGAGCCAGAGTAATGCAGAACCAGTGCTCGAGGTCAGCACATCGATGGATGTTGGTGAACATCCTGCCTGTGTCCGCGGTAAAAACTGGATTTTTACTAATGCTGACAGCGTAAAAATGTATTTTAACGGAATTTTCATTACAGAGTATTTTCCTTCTAAAACGGATTTTCCAAATCTTGCACATCCGCCGATTATGATTGACGACTTTATCGGAAATCGCTTTATCGACGAACTTAAAATGAGCCCTTCTGCTTCACGCGATGCGAAAGCGCTTATCAATTTTGTTGCCCTTAACGGCCAGATTCCATTCCCTAAAAGCTACTATCCGGCAATTTTGCGCCTTGTGCTTAAGGGCTTTGGAACTAAAAAATTGACCAAACTTTATAACGATTACGTTGGTAACTGGGGAGGAACGGCTTCGGTTTATTCTTTTGAAGCGATTAAAAACGGAAAAGTTGTTGCAAAAGTGACAAAAGGCCCGGTTGAAAAGTATGAAATTTGCGCAGAATGCTCTTCAACTGAGCTTTGCCAGGATTACAGCTGGGACGCAGGTGCTGTCAGAGTCAGCGTAAAAGACCAGTACGGTAATGTTCTTCCGTATTTTATGGAAAGCGTCAGATTTACGGCAAGCGGGGCTGTTTCGCTTATCGGACCTGAAGTTTCGTGCTTTAGGGGCGGCTGTACAGGAACTTACGTCCGTACCAACGGAAAAAAGGGCAAGGGAACGCTTTTGATTGAATGCGGCAGTTTGTCTAAACAAATTTCCTTTACAGTCCGATAATTGAATGGTAAAATTATGCATATATAATATGTAGATAATTAACATGGGTTAATTTATTTCAAAAGGGGTGAGAGCTAGATGGAAGAATTAGAAAAAGTAGGAGAAATTCCTGAAGTAAGAATTATTAAACCACTGCCAAAAAAAGTATTTTTGTATTACATGCTTGTTTTTATTGCACCAATTTGCTGTTCATTGATAATTTATATGTATTTCAGAATATTTACGATTGGCGAAGTTGGTCGAATGTACGCAAATCCGGTTCCACTTGGATCTACTGCGGCTTTGTTGTTTTTGCTGATTTTCTTTTACAGGCTTGTTCAAAAAAAGCTTGGACAATATGACGGAACTCAGGAATCAATGGCTGCAACTAACAAAATTGCTAAGAGATTTGAATTGCTGACAATGATTATTGCTATTTTAAACGGACCTTTGTGCGCCTGGATTGTAATTTCAGCTCGTACAAAAGTTGGTTTATATGCGGAAGCAACTCCAATTTATCTTGTTACAATTGGTTCTGTATTTTTGTTTGCACTTTTCTTCTATATTTGTTTTATGCAGAATTTTGAGGAAAGTATTCATACACTTCCTTTTTCGGCAGATTACAAATCAATGTCGTTAGCCATGCGAAGTATTCTTGTTACATTCTTTGGATGTATGGGAATTGTATTTGAAGCAATTGCTCCGGTTTTTGTTTCAAAGTTTTCGATTCTTTCAAGACAGGCTCTTTTCTGGCGTTATCTTTTTCCGGCTGCTCTTGTCGGAACTGTAATTACAGTTCTTGACTCGTTCCGCCAGATGAAAGGAACTGCAAACCGCGTCGTTCAGATTTCTGAGTTTACAAACAACATTGTAGATAAAAATTACACAATGAAGCCTTTAAGCGTATTGTCACGCGACGAGTTTGGACTTCTTATCAATGACTTAAATTCTTTCTATAGTTCAACCCACGCTTTGCTTAATGCGATTACTATGTCAGTTGACGGTTCAATTGATAATGCAAACATTCTTGCCGCCAACATGGGCGAGACTGTTGCCGCAATTGAAGAGATTGTCGGAAATATCAACAGTATCAAAGAGCGTGTTCTTAATCAGTCTGCCGGTGTAGAAGAATCTGCTTCTACGGTTGACAGTATGATTCAGCGTATTGACCGTTTGAATGAAAACGTAGAAGTTCAGATTGGTTGTGTTTCTACTTCATCAAGTGCAGTTGAACAGATGGTTGCAAACATCCGCTCTGTAACTGAGATTCTTGAAAAGAACTCAGTTTCGGTAAGAACTCTAGGTGAAGAATCAGAAACTGGCCGTTCAAAGATTAATCAGTCTGTAGATCTTGCAGATTCTGTTATCGAACGTTCTGCAGGTCTTATGGAAGCAAGTTCCATCATTCAGACAATTGCCGAACAGACAAACCTTCTTGCTATGAACGCCGCAATCGAGGCTGCTCATGCTGGTGAAGCGGGTAAAGGTTTTGCGGTTGTTGCTGACGAAATCCGTAAGCTTGCCGAGCAGTCTAATACTCAGGGTAAGGCTATTTCGGGGCAGCTTTCTGAATTGCAGGGTATGATTAATCAGGTTGCTAATGACACAAAAGATGTTCAGCAGCAGTTTGAAGTTATCTATGAACTTACTTCTACTGTAAAACGCCAGGAAGAAGTTATCAAGTCTGCAATGGAAGAACAGGCAAGCGGAAGTACTCAGATTCTTGAGTCAATCGGCCAGATTAAACATACATCAGAGGTTGTTAAACAGGCTTCTGCAGAACTTCGCGAAGGCGGAAAGCAGATTGGCGAAGAGATGCATATCCTTGCCGGTGTTACAACAGAAATCAGTAACGGTATGAACGAGATGGCTTCTGGTACAGAGCAGATTACAAAGGCTGTAGAAGAAGTTAACGATGGTTCAACTGCAAATAAGGCTGAACTTGAAGATCTTAGACGTGAGGTTACAAAGTTTAAGATTTAAGTAAAGCAGGACCCGCGCGTCGTTGAGTGCAGGACCTGTTGACATAAAGTTTATATATTGTGTAGAATCGCGATAGTTTATAAAGAAAGTGTCGGAGTAGTTTAATTCCGGCACTTTTTTTGTACTGGGAGTAAATATGAATAACAAGATTTCTCGCGGTTCTCTTTCAATGGTAAAGCTCACAGTTCCTCTTGCAATGGAACAGTTTTTCAGAATTCTGGTATCTTCAATCGATACATTCATGCTCAGTACTTATTCTGAAAAATCTGTTGCAGGTGTCGGACTTGTGGCACAGTATGTTTTCTTTTTGAACATTCTTTTTTCGGTAATTGTAACCGGAACTACAATTGTTCTTGCCCAATATCTTGGCGCTCAAAAATCAGATAAAGAGCTTAACTATATTTCACAGGCAAGCTCTGTAATGACAACTATAATCTCTCTTGTAATGACAGCCGTTGTCCTTTTGGGAACAGGTCCGCTTTTGTCTCGTTATACACTTGAACCTGAAGTACGCCAGACAGCTTATGATTATTTTACAATCTTTGGCGGTATTAACGCTTTCTTTATCGCATTCAGTCTTTTGCAGTCAGGAATACTGCGCTCGTACGGTTATACAAAAGAAGCGATGTATGTAACGATTATGGCAAACCTTATCAATGTTGTCGGTAATGCAATTTCGCTTTACGGATTTTTTGGAATGCCTGTTTTGGGTGTAAAGGGTGTTGCATGGTCTTCTGGAATTTCTATGATAATCTCATGTATCGTTCTTCAGATTATTATTCAGAAAAAGAAGGACGTTCAGTTTAATCTGCATGGAATCAGAAATGTTCCGGATCAGATTTACAAGGTAATCCTTTCTGTCGGTGTTCCGACTGCAGGCGAAAGCCTTTCTTACAACGTTGCACAGATTGTTGTTATGGCAATGATTTCTACTCTCGGAACTTATGTAATGTCGGCTCAGGTTTATACTCAGACGATTATCCGCTTTGCATATGCACTTGCAATTTCTATCGGAAGTGCAACTCAGATTAAGACAGGCTATTATGTCGGTGCACGCGACAGCGAAACGGCATATCACAAGGTATATAAGTACTGGCTTTGCGCAATGGCCTGCTCTGTAATCTTAGTTGGTGTATGTAATGTTTTCAGGACTCCGTTAATCTGGATTTTTACAAGAAAGGCAGAAAACGCTCTGGTAATTTCTGAGCTTATGATACAGCTTTTGCTTGTTTCGTTTTATATTGAATTTGGCCGCTCGCTTAACTTGATTTTTATCGGTGGCCTTAAAGGCTCTGGCGATATTAACTTTCCGGTTATCTACGGACTCTTTTCTATGTGGCTTGTGATTGTCGGCGGCGGATGGCTTTTGGGTCTTAAGCTTGGGCTTGGAATTGTCGGATTCTGGCTTGCCATCGGAACGGAAGAGACAACGCGCGGTATCGTGATGTTCTTCCGCTGGAGAAGCAAGCGCTGGATGAAAAACGCATTGGTTTAGCGCGGGCGCAAACTCGTATCATGCGCGAACTTCAAAAATCGAGCAGTTTTAGTCGTTAAGTACAGGAAGGCGCAGACGATCTGCGTCTTCTTTTTTTATGCGGCATGGAAAATTATTTTCGGAACAAAGACAAATTGTAAAATCGTCTTCTGTGTCTGCATAAAGAGCAATTCTGATGTCGCATCCTGCAGCACCGATTGTCAAAGTAAAAGCAGGTTCTGTTTTTAAGATTGCATCTGCTGCATCAAGATCTTCTATCCATGATTCTGCCTTTAATTCTACAATTGACTTTATCCATTCTATAAATTCTGCAGAATTAAATCTTTCCTGTATGTCACCATCTGAGCTTTGAGTAACTTCCCATTCAATGTCTGTATGCGCACCAGTTTTTTCTGCCGTAAAGTTTTTTCCCTGGTTATCAGAAAATTGAATTTTATAAATCTCTGATTCCTTTACAGAATAAAGTGTCATATCAAAAAGATCATTCTGTGTAATAGAAAAAAGTGAGTTCATGTTGCCGGACGCAAGATAAATTTCTTTTTTGTCATCAAACTGAATGTAAGTCTGGTTTCCGGTAGTAGAAGTTTTTCCAATATACAAAGTGCGTAGTTTTTTATTCTGCGCAAAGGTTGTAATTGTTATCGGATTTGTAAGACCGTATTTTTTCTGTTCGTCTTCTGACTTAGAAAGCGAAACTGTATCTAAGATTTTAATTGTACTGAGAGTGTCATCGATATATTTTGCAGCATCTGCCTTTACCGTGATTCCGTTTTGAGTATACCAGGCGCCGTACCTTTTTATTAATTCAATGTCGCCGCTTGTGTTTGAGATTAAAATTTTATCTGCAGGTATTTTTGTTTTTAATTCTTTTACTTTTCCTTTTGCAGAAAATATGATTTGAAAAATATATACAACAGATAAAGCTGCAATGACTGCAAGTAAAATAGATTTTCGTTTTTGCATTTTATTTTTCCTCTGAGTTGTTTTGTTTTACAAGACGCTCATCATTAGAGTTATATTTCTGGTGAATAAAATAACGGCGCGCAATACGGATTCGCCATACGATAAATCCGATTATAAGAACGCTGACTGCAAGCCCAAACTCATTCAAAAGCTGTACAATCACAACAGACTTTTCGCTTTTTACAGAAATAAAATCAAGTCGTGTACCTTTTGTGCGCATTGTACAAAAATCAGGGTTGCCGTTTATGTAATCAATTGCGTTGCGCACAAAAAGTGCAGTCGGACTTGAACCTTCTCTGTCTAAAAGGACGTCTGTTGTTACAATTCCTGAACTTACAACGATGATTTTTGCCGGCGATGAATTTTCGTCTTTAATCTTCCCTTCGACAAGAACTGCAAGGTTTTGTGACTTCATGTCACTCTTGTCCTTTGGAGGTGTAATGTAGCCCGGGTACAAAATTATATTTTCGCTTTCGCACCATGACTGTGGCGAAGATTTTGCAAGAACGGTTGTCGTAAGATTTTTGTTTTCTAACGCTTTGGAAATATCAATTGGGCCATTTGCAAAAAATGTAATGCTTCCAAGATTTTTTGTAATCGGATTGGTTTTTGAAAGTTGGTTTTTTGCGACAACCGGTGCAAAATTTAAAACCTGTTTTCCAAAGCCACTCTGATTTTGTGTATAACAGTTTTCATCCATTACGTAGCTGTGTTCAAGTTCTATGCCGTATGATAAAAGCAAATCTTCTATTCCGCTTTTTCCCGCAACGTAAGAAGGTAACTCATCATCCTGGACGCTAACCTGCTCAAGAGGATTAACAAAAAAGATTGCATTTCCGCCATTTGCAATAAAGCGGTCAATTTTTGCAAGTTCTTCCTGAGGAATTTTTTCTTTTGGCGAATTGATGATTATTGCCTTAAGGTTTTCAGGAATATCTGATTTAGAAAGATTTATTTGAGAAATTGAATAAATGTCAGAAAGAATGTTTTTAAAATTTCCAGAGCCGCTGTCAGAATAACTTTGTGCATATTGGTTAGTACGTAGTTCGTTTTCGCCGTGACCTGTGATGTAACCGATTTTAAAGAGTTTATCAGAGTTAGTAGACTGCGCTGCGACAATTTTTGAAATTAAAGTTGTAATTTTATATTCAATGTCCGAAGTTTTCTTAAGTGAATCAACTGTTGCAATGTAATCTCCAAATGTGATTGCAAGTCCCATCCAGACAAGCTTGCTCGAAAAGCCTGCCGCTTCTACAGTATCAATCTGAACCGGTCCAAGTCCGTAACTTTCTGCAATATGCTGGTTTTCTTCTTTTGACATATCAAAAATCTGATAAGAAAAATTTTCAGAAGCGTTTGCCTTGTATTCTGCAAGTAAATCCGTTACGTATTGTTCAACCTGATTATAAGGGGATGGAAGATTTTTAGAAAAGAAAACCTTTACAGAAAGCGGCGACTCTAAAAGCTTAACGGTATCTTTGCTTGCTTTAGAAAGTGAATAAGTTTTTTGACTTGTTAAATCAAAATGCAAAAAGCCGCGGATACTTACAAGATTTAGAAGAACTAAAATTATTAAAACCAAAAATCTGTCGGAGCGTGTCGACTTAAGCCATTTTTTTATTCTTCCTTCAACAATGTCCTGCGAGCGACGTTTTTCCTGAAGCGTGATTGTTGCAAGAATAAAAATAATTATGACAGAAATAAAATAAACAATGTCGCGTGTGTCGATTATTCCATGTGCGATTGAATTAAAATGAGGAACGATTGCGACAAAGCTTAAGACTTTTACAAGCGCTGGTGGTACAAGCGGTAAGAATAAGTGAATGAATGTAAACAGTGCGCTTATTCCAAGAGAAGTAATTAAAGCGACAATCTGATTTTTTGTAATTGATGAACCAAAAATTCCGATTGAAGAATAAACTGCGCACAAAATTACAGCGCCTGCATATCCTCCGATAATAGGACCAAAATCCGGCTGCCCAAAAAACAGCAAAGATACAATATAAAATAAAGTAAATGCAAGCATCGAAAGGCTTGTTACAAACGATGCATAAAATTTTCCAAGAACAACATTTGTTTCTCTGACAGGAAGTGTCATTAAGGTTTCGATGCTGCCAGATTTTTGTTCTTCGGCAAAACTTCGCATTGTAAGAGCCGGAATAAAAACCGTAAACGCATACGGCAAAAGAGAAAAGAAAACTCTTAGTTCTGCACGCTTATTTAAAAAGAAAGTTGAATAAAAAAAGATTCCGATTGTAACCAAAAAAAGTGCTGTTATAAAATATGCGGCAGGACTTGTAAAATAGGTTTTTAATTCACGGTTTAAAATTACCTTAGTTGTATTATTTTTTTTATTATTATTGGACATTGTTGTCTCCAGAATTTTTTTGTGTAAGGATATGGAATACATCTTCAAGATTATTTTTTACAGGAGTCATTTCGTATAAGGTCCACTTGTTTTTTACGATTGCCTTAAACAGACCTTCGCGGATTTCCTGATTTCCCTGTGCGTGCACACAAAGCCCGACCGCCTTTTTAGACGGAAGAACAAAATCATCGCATCGCTTTGTTATGCTTTCGACATTTTCTAAGCTACTGAATACTTTCTTTGCCTCAGAAAATGTGCAGCCGTCAAGAGTAAGATTTACGGCACGACGCTGCCCAAACCGTTCTCTAAGCTCGGCGGTCGGGCTGTCTGCGACGAGTCTTCCCTGCGCGATAATGATGACACGGTCGCAAAGAGTTTCTACTTCCTGTAAGATGTGGGTAGAAATAATTACTGTTCGTGTTTTACCGATTTCTTTTATGAGCGACCGGACGTCTTCTATCTGATTCGGGTCAAGGCCGCTTGTCGGTTCATCAAGGATTAAAATTTCTGGATCATTCATCAGGGAGTGGGCAAGGCCTACTCGCTGCTTATA
This sequence comes from Treponema sp., assembly GCA_024691105.1. Taxonomy (GTDB): domain Bacteria; phylum Spirochaetota; class Spirochaetia; order Treponematales; family Treponemataceae; genus Treponema_D. The sequence goes on from JAILNY010000158.1 coordinate 9,935, forward strand.
ACCGCGTGATAGCTCGCTTATGTTTTTGTGCATTACTTCTGACAGTCCGCAGGTTTTGCACAGAAGCGGAATTTTTACCTTTGGATCCTGGTTATAAATATTTGCAACGTATTTAAGATAGTCTTCGACTATCATCTCTGGATAAAGCGGGGCAGATTCCGGCATATAACCAATTTTGCTTTTTGCGCCAATAATGTCATCAGTTAGTTCTGTGCCGTCAATTTTTACAGAGCCGGAAGTCTTTCCCCAAAAGCCTGTAATAAGGCGCATAGTGGTTGTTTTACCGGCACCGTTTGGTCCTAAAAGTCCTACGATTTGTCCTGTTGGAATTGAAAAACTTATATCATCAACTGCTTTAAAATTTCCAAAGTGCTTGGAAATGTGAGAAACTTCAATCATTAAATCTGCCTCATTTTGTTATAGATGCTCTATAATCTGAAAAACAATTTTACGGATTAATAATTACACTTCGGTTGAGTTTTTTCAATATACGCTGAATTGCATATTTGCCGGTTATGAGGGCTACAGGAATTCCGCCCGGAAGCATTAACCATTGTCCTGCAAGAAGCATATTGTCTACACCGTTTATTACGCCTGGAATATTTGAAAGACCTTTGCTTTTTTTTGTTGGCATAAAGGACATAAAGACACCGCGATATGCATTGCAGTATCTTGTGTATGTAAATGGAGTCCAGGCATCAAGAAGCTTAAGCTTGCCTTTTAAAACAGCATATTTGTCTTCGAGAATTTTTTGAATTTCCTTTGCTGCTTTAAGCTTTTGTTCTTCGTATTCTTTTTTATTTGTTTCGTAAAGATTTTTCCAGTAAAGATATTCTTCTTCTGTTTCAAGAAGTTTTACCTGTAAAACTGATTTTCCTTTTGGAGCAGGGGCGTTTTCAAATGAATAATTTTTAATATTCATTCGTGTAATTGTTCTGCCTGCAAGTTCAAAGCCTTTACAGTCAAAGAAGGTTCGTCCGCCGATTTCTGTTGTTGTTCCGTCAAAACTGAACGCAGCATGAAAAGCACTTGCAAGCGGATTGTTTTCTCTGTCGTCATAAGCATGGCGAAGAGCTTTTGGCATATATTTTTCGTCGATAAGCTGTTCAAAAGTGTGATGTGCATCAGTTGCGCAGATTACATAATCAGCATCAATTTTAGTTCCGTCATCAAGTTCAATGCCTTTTGAAATAGTCTTGCCGTTCGCGTCAGATTCCATCAAAACCTTAGAAACTGTCTTGCCACAAAGTAAGGTTCCGCCAAGCTCTTTGTAGCGTTTTGCCATTCTTTGCATTGCCGCAAAAGAGCCTCCAACAGGAACTCCTCCGCCGCCAGAAGAAATTGTTCCGTAGGCTGTGACAAAAAGATGTGCAAGATATTCCGGCTGCATGTAATCTGTCATCACTTTTTTAATAAGCGGATGTTTAAAGCGCGAAGCAAGATCCCCGACGCTTAATTTTGAATAATTTGCAAGAACGGGAATCATATTGCGCATTTTTAAGCCGAGTGCCATAAAGTCAAATAAGTTCATCATATCAAGCGGTTTAACTGATGGAACTTCGAGGCACTGAGAAAGCTTTACGTGCTTAAAGAATTTTTTTATTTCTTTTGAATCCTGTGGCGAGAGCTCAAGCATTTCTTTTTGTGCTTTATCAAGGTCGCGCCAGAGGTGTAAGGTTTGTCCGTCAAGTTCTGATTTGTAAAAGTAGTCGTGCTGATGTATCTCGTGGCCTTCCGGGCAGATTCCGGAATCTTTCCAAAGGTCCCAGAGGGAATAGCCTTCTTTTGCGCAGGTCATCCAGCAGATACAATTGTCAATGTAATGACTTTCGCGCATCCAGCCGATACACTGACCGCCTGGAACAGGGTTTTTTTCATAGACAACAGAATCAAATCCTGCTTTCTGCGCATAAATTCCTGCAGATAAACCTGAGACTCCTCCGCCAACGATAACAATTTTTGGACTACTCATATTCTTTTACCGTCTCTTACCAAACAGGCGTAAAAGTTTTAAGAAGATATTGATAAAGTCAAGGTAAAGTTCAAGTGCTCCGACAATGGCATATTTCTGGAATTTTTCTGATCCGTCGTTGTAAATACCAATTGTCATAAGTTTTTGTGTATCGTATGCAGTAAGGCCTACAAAGATTCCGACACCTACAATGCTGATAATCCAGTCAAGAGTGCTGCTTCTAAAGAGCATATTCATCAAGGCTGCAATTACAAGTCCGATAAGTCCCATTATAAGGTAGCGTCCTGCAGAACGAAGGTCAGCCTTTGTAAACATTCCGTAGATACTCATGCCAAGGAACATAAGGGCTGCGCATATAAAGACTTTGAAAATAGATCCAAGGGAATAAATATAGAAAATAAATGAGAATGTAATACCGGTTGTGATTGAATAAAGGATAAAAAGGAACATTGCAGCTGCCGGGCTAAGCTTTCTTATTCCGTAAGAAAGTCCAATGACTATGGCAAGTTCTACTACGGCAGCACCGATTAAAATCTGCATTGCATATGTCCTAAAGTAGGTAAAATATGGATTGCCCGAAGGGTTTGGTATTACTTCGTAGGCAATAAAATATGCTGTTGCGGCTGTGAGTGCAAGGGCAAATACCATTCTAAGGTAAACACCCGCCATAAATTTGCGCTGAACTTCAGGCTGTGCCTGATCAAGTGTAATAACATCTTTCATAACATATCAATTATAAATGAATTTTATGCAGTATTCAATGAAATTCTAAGAGATTGCATAAATTTACCTTTCAGACTATCATATTAATATGAAGAAAATTATTCCTGCGATATTTGTTGTCATTGCTGCAGTTCTTGCTACTGTTTTTTTTAGCCGCAGAACTATTTCTAAAACATCCTCAGAAAATGTGCCTTCTCTTGTAACTGCCGACTCTCAGGAAAAAAAGATTACGTCCGAAGACCACAATGTTACGATTGTAGAAGAAAACACACCGACATCATTTTTGACACTTAAGAGTGATGAAACTCTTTTGAGTTCAATGGGAATCGACTTAAACGGCGATAATCTTGACGATGAAATTCTTATTACTAAGACAATTGCAAACCCTAATCTTAAAATCGTAATTGGTATTTATAATCCTAATACAAAGGTTTATGTCCGCGCTGCAGAAATAAGAACCGAAGTAACACAGTTCCGTTCTTTTTCTTACAACGGACTTGATATTACCGGTGAACATAAGACTGCTCTTGTTTATCAGGGCTTTACAGAAAACGGATCTTCTGTTTTACAGATGTACTTTTGTAATGGAACTGCCGATAACTTTTCTTTAACCAAAATCGGTGACTTTAAATCTGACGGTACTATTTTTATTCAGCAGTATAACCGTACAGATACTTACGAGCTTTCTGTGAGTTCAGGAAAGAGCTTTCCGGTATGGGTATATTCATCAGATACAAGTGCTGGAGCTGGTGCTTTAAGTCAGATTCAGACAGAGTACGACTGGAGTGCTGCTGCTCACCGTTATGTAGAAGTGCGTCAGATTAAAGTTACGGGGCGTAATCTTGCGGCAAAAGAGCTTGCAAAAATTCAGGATGGAACTGTAAAGACCTTTGCAGATTACTTAAACGGACTGTGGTATCAGACTTCGAGCGAAGATAATACGATTCGTTACATCTTTTTTGACTATGAATCTTCTGAGGTAATATTCCTTTCCGGCGATACTCAGGAAGTTTATACCTGGCTTTCAAGTACTTTGTACAAAAACGGAATTTATCTGTCGACTGCAAATATTTCAATCGAAAATCTTGGACGCCGCTTTGCGGTTACTTTGACAGATATTGATCAGGTCAGAATCCGCGCTTATGACGATGTCAGAATGCACATTGGTGCTGATAACCTTTGGGACGGCCAGTACAAAAAGCTTAACGATGCAAAAGCATTCCTTGCGCAGGAAAAAGAGACAACCGACGCTGACGAGATTGTAGCAACAATGGAAGATACATCTCTGTGGTACACTTCTGACGGCGCAAATGTCGTATTCAAGGGAGATTCTTATTCAATCTCAACAGAAAACTTTAACGAAACCGGTGTCTTTGTTTTATCAATGATAAACGGCCAGACAATAATTCAGTTTAATCCGCGCGAAAGTATGAGATATATCGGCGACACATACATCATAGGTTTTAAAGAAGTTCCCCGCTCTGTAAGACTCAGAAACGGAAAGACCCGCACTGTGTATGATAAAGACAAAAAAACAATTGTCTTAAAGCCTGCAGTTTTAATGGCATCTTCTGTAAACGAGACATCTGGAAAAATAATTTTATTAAATGCAGAAACGGATTAGAAAAAGTTTTTAACCGGCCTGACGGCGGAAATGCGGCGGCTATCAAAAATAATTAGTAAAATTTGGAAAGTATGATATAATATAGTAATAGTTTATCTGGAGAGTAGTTTATAAACATGGACATAAAGTCAGAAGTGGATGTAGAAGAATTTTTAGATCCGCTTGAAGCTGCAGATGATGTTGATTTTCTTGATGAAATGGCTCCTCTTGAGCCTGTCGAGGATACAGGAGTCAGGCAGCTTTATATTCCAAAGTCTTGTCTCACAGCCGGTCAAGTAGTAAATATTCTGCGCCGTATGCTCCGTTCGATGAATTCTTCGTATATCGACATTGCAGAGCGCACAGCCTTTTGTGCAATAAAATTATATGACTACGCAAAATTAAACAGCCGTTCTGAGATGGACGATATTGATCGCAATTCGTTAATTCTTCTTTCGCTGCTTTTTACAATCGGCGCTTACCGCGATGACTTTTTTGCCAATCTTGAAAAGACAGAAAAATCCGAAAATATTTCAAACGTATTTTTGTATTCATATCTCTATTTAAAGCATCTTACGCCGCTTGGCGATATTGCAGAAGCAATCATTTTTTATAATTATGAATGGGATAAGGCGCGCATTATTTCGGGGCAGTATGCTGAATACGCGTCTCTTGTTTTTACCTGTATGCGTATCTGTATTGAGCTTAGAAAAACAAAATACGTAATGCCGTCAGGTTCACTTACAAAAGAATTTGTTCAAAAATGCCACGCGATGTACAATCCGATTTACATTGATTTATTTATCGAAGCAAATCGCGATGCAGTAATTACTAAAGATCTTGAAGATAACTCGCATTATATGCTTTTAGATGAATACTGTAATTCTCTGCATTTTGATTATGGGGACACTTTTGCCTTATTAAAGCTTTTGATTTATTCAATCGACTTTAGAAGTACCTCGACTGTAACTCATATTATCAGTACATCGTTTTTGTCGACTGAGCTTTGCCGTCTTTGCAATTTTTCTGATACCGAAACTGACGAAGTATTCACTGCGGCAATTTTGCACGACCTTGGAAAAATGGCGATTGATGTAGATATTCTTGAATGTGCCGGAAAGCTTTCTGAAATCCAGATGGAAAAAATGCGTTCCCATGTAAAAGAAGGTGATTACATATACCGTTCGATTGTCGGTGACAAAATTGCCGACATTGCTTCAAGTCACCATGAGACTTTAGACGGCAAAGGTTATCCAAAGGGCCTTACCGAAAAAGATTTGTCGATTCAGCAGCGCGTATTGTCGGTGGCTGATGTGTTTTCTGCCTTGACCGATGCGCGTACCTACAAGCCGCCGTTCCCAAAAGAAAAGACGCTTGAAATCCTTGAATCAATGAGTAACAATCACAAAATAGATTCTTCTGTCTTTGCTCATGTAAAAGAAAAGTATGACGAAATTAAGGCCCATGCCGAAATCCGCCGTCCAATGCTTACGGTTAATTTGGGTAAGGTTATCCTTGAATACATGAAGCTTCAGGACTGTAAAACGGTTCCAGAGCTTATTCAAATGCTCGGAACAGAAGAGTAAAATCCCTGTTTTACCACTAAACTTCCATATAATCCTCGTTTTACCCTTTACTATTTAGCAATAATATTATATATTTATAAATACTAAAAAACTTGAACAGTATTACATTTCTTTATTATTTGTAAACAATCGAGATTTGGAGGAAATAAAATGGGAAACAATTATTTTAACTCAATTCCATGGCGCGAAGCTCGTCTTCAGCTTGGACACTGCCGCTCAATGGCAAAAGAAGAATTTGCTGACGGCGTAAATGCTCTCAAGGGAAAGAAAATCGTAATCGTAGGATGCGGTGCTCAGGGTCTTAACCAGGGTATGTGTCTCCGTGATTCAGGACTTGATGTATCTTATGCACTCCGTGAAAGCGCAATTACAGAAAAGCGCCAGTCTTGGAAAAACGCAACAGAAAACGGTTTTAAAGTTGGTACTTATGACGAAATGATTCCAACTGCTGACTTAGTCGGAAACCTTACTCCAGATAAACAGCATACTCCTGTAATTACAGAAGTTATGGCAAAAATGAAGAAGGGCGCTGCTCTCTGGTATTCACATGGATTTAACATGATCGAAGAAGGAATGCAGATTCGTCCGGACATCACAGTTGTGATGTGTGCTCCAAAAGGACCAGGAACAGAAGTATGGCACGAGTTCCAGCGCGGATTTGGTGTTCCAGATCTTATTGCAGTTCATCCTGTAAACGACCCAGAAGGCAAGGGATGGGCTTATGCAAAGGCTCTCGCTGTAGGAATGGGTGGTTCAAAAGCCGGCGTTCTTGAAAGCTCATTCGTTGCAGAAGTAAAATCTGACCTTATGGGTGAGCAGACAATCCTTTGTGGTATGCTCCAGGCAGGAACAATCGTTTGTTACGACAAGATGGTTGCAGACGGAATGGATCCAAAATACGTAACTAAATTCCTTATGCACGGATGGAACGTAATTTCTGAAGCTCTTAAATGGGGTGGAATTACAAACATGATGGACCGTCTTTCTAACCCTGCAAAGATTAAGGCTAACCAGCTTTCTAAAGACATTAAAAAGCTTCTTGCTCCACTTTATCAGAAACACATGGATGACATCATCTCTGGAAAGTTCTCTTCTACAATGATGGAAGACTGGAAAGCAGGTGACAAAGACCTTCATACATGGCGCGAAGAAACTGGTGCCCTCGCATTTGAAAAGAACGAAGAATCATCAGAAGAAATTACAGAACAGGAATACTTTGACAAAGGTATCCTCATGGTTGCAATGGTTAAAGCCGGATGTGAACTTGCATTTGAAACAATGGTTGATGCAGGTATCAAAGAAGAATCTGCTTACTATGAATCACTCCATGAAGTTCCACTTATTGCAAACCTCATCGACCGCAAACGTCTCTATGAGATGAACCGCGTAATTTCTGATACTGCAGAGTACGGATGTTATCTCTTCAGCCGCGTTGCCGCTCCAATGATGGCAAAAGATTTGATGCCAAAACTTACAACAGAAGTAATCGGAAAAGGTCTTTCTAACAAAGACTGTTCTGTAAGCAACACTGAACTTGTTGCAGTAAACGCAGAAATCCGTAACCATCCAATCGAAGTTGTCGGCCGCAAACTCCGCGCCTACATGACAGCTATGAAGCCTGTGCTCTAAGAGAGAGCGCAGGAGGCGCGCTTAGTTTCAGCGAGAATCGAAAGATTCTCGCATCGTTACAAAATTACAGGACGTAATTTTGTAATGGAATGACAGCAATGAAGCCGGTACTTTAATTACTTCGCAATTAAAGTACCTCGAGTATTCGCGCATGGCGCGAAACTCGACAAGAACATCCAGCGCAACACCATTTAGTAAAGATGTGAGCGCAGGAGGCGCGAAAAACGTCGCTTCAAAAGGGCGGCGTTTTTTTATGCCCGCGTGGCAGACAGAATAGACATGCGCTGTTGTAAAATTCAGCCTAAACACATATAATAAAGACATGGGACTTAAAGGATATATTCATCAGTTAGAATCATTTGGTTGTGCGGACGGACCTGGAAGCCGTTTTATTATATTTTTTCAGGGCTGCCAGATGCGCTGCAAGTTTTGTCACAATCCGGATACATGGGATTTGACAAAGGGAACAGAATACACTGCGGACGATCTTATAAAAGAAGCTTTGACATGTAAATCGTACTGGGGCAAAAAAGGCGGAATTACTGTAAGCGGCGGCGAGCCTCTGATGCAGCTTGATTTTTTGCTTGAGCTTTTTACTAAGGCAAAAGAAAAAGAAATTAATACCTGTATCGACACCGCAGGCGGTCCGTTTAAAAAAGAAGGTGAGTGGTTTGAAAAATTCCAGAAGCTTATGGAAGTAACAGACATTCTTTTAATGGACATCAAGCACATTAACGAAGAAGAACATATTAAACTGACCGGCCAGAGCGGAAAAAACGTTATCGAAATGTTCCGTTACCTCGATGAGATTAAAAAGCCAATCTGGATTCGTCACGTTTTAACTCCGGGAATTACAGATAATGACGAGTATCTTACACAGACTCGCGATTTTATCCGTACGCTCAGCAATGTACAGCGTGTAGAGATTTTGCCTTACCATGGTCTTGGCGCTATGAAGTATAAAGATTTAGGAATTGATTATGTTCTTAAAGATACAGAAAGCCCGACCGCAGAACGAGTTGCAAACGCAAAGGCAATTCTTGAATGTGACAAATACACAGGATGGAAAAACTAGATTAGAACTTTTCACTTAATCCGGCACGAAAATGTCGGATTAAGTTTGATTCATTTCCAGAATAATATAAATCTATTTTGCACCTTCCGGTTTGTAGTTAATCGGAAAGATTTTAATTTCAAAAAGCGCTTTGCCTTCTAAGTCATGATACTGGAGAATAAACCAGGTCATGTTTGCATAAAAAACTTCATCAATTCCGTTTTCTTTAAGGTTTGTAATAAAGTTTTCTTTGATAGTCTGTTCAAGTTCATCCGATACTTCAACTTCTTCTGTTAAGGTAAAGTTCATGAATAATTTATTCCATGAACTGCTTGCTGAATCAAGTCTTGTAATATCATCTATCTGACTTGGACAGTCTTGAGAAATTTCTTTTGCAGCCTGCTTTGTAAATTCAATCTGTTTATATTCTTTAAAAGCTAATGGAAGTAAAAAGGCTAAAACTAATAAAAATATTGTTCTGTAAAATCTTCCGACATTCTGCGATTGTGTGTTGAGATTTGTTAACTGCGCATCATCTTCCTGTTTTGGTGCCTGTAATCCCGGATTTGCGTTGTAAAATATTTTTGCAGTTTCTGTGATGATGTCGCAGATTTTTTTCCATGAGTAAGGCGCAAAAATTTCTCTAAAGGTAAAGGTCACAGATTGTGTGTTAAATTCAACTTTTGCCCTGTATGGACTTTGTGTAAATTTATTGAGGGCCTCTTTTGTTTCGTCATTAAGCGGAGCAGGACCTGTGATATATAAAATCTTACAGTTTACGCCATCGCATAACCGGATACGGCTGTTTTGTAAAATTCCTGAAACAACTTTACCGTCATCGGTAAAATTAAAATAATCTCTGACTTTTTTTACTCCTGGTAAAAGCATGTGTAGTACCTCTTTTTAATTTGTGTCGTCGCGTATTCTGGTTACGTCGGGTCGCTGGCTTTATTATACGATAATTAAATGATAAAAAAAAGCCGTCCCGGGAAATACCGGAACGGCTTAGCTTAAGTCTTAAAACTTATCGCGCAGAACCGCGGTCGCGGCCCTGTTTTGCAAATGATTAAAGACTTGCGTGGCAAGTACGAGCGATAACGTCGTCCTGCTGTTCCTTTGTAAGGTTGATAAAGCGTACTGCATAACCAGATACACGAACTGTAAAGTTTGCATATTCAGGTTTTTCAGGATGAGCCTGACAATCCTTAAGTTTTTCAACACCGAATACGTTAACGTTGAGGTGGTGTGAGCCCTGAGAGAAGTAACCATCAAGAACGTTTACGAGGTTTTCGATGCGTTCGTTTTCATCATGACCAAGTGCGCTTGGGTTGATTGTCTGTGTATTAGAAATACCGTCCAAAGCGTAGTGGTAAGGAAGTTTAGCAACAGAGTTAAGAGACTTGATAAGACCCTTTGTTTCTGCACCGTAAGATGGGTTAGCACCTGGGCTGAATGGAGCACCAGCTGGGCGTCCGTTAGGAAGAGCACCTGTTGCTTTTCCGTATACAACGTTTGAAGTAATTGTAAGGATTGATGTAGAAGGTTCTGCATTGCGGTATGTTGGGTGCTTTTTGATCATTCCCATGAATGTCTTAAGCAACCATACAGCGATGTCGTCTGCTCTGTCATCATCCTGACCATAGCGAGGGAAGTCACCTTCAACCTTGAAGTCTTTAACAAGTGTAACGTGATCGATTACGTTTCCAGCCTTGTCTTTAACATCAACAGTTTCGCGTTCAACGTGTACTTTTGCATATTTCATAGCAGAAAGTGAGTCAACTACGTGAGAGAATCCTGCAATACCAGTTGCAAATGTACGTTTAACATCTGTATCTTCAAGAGCAAGTTCTGCTGCTTCGTAGTAGTATTTATCGTGCATGTAGTGAATAGCGTTAAGAACGTTTACATAAACGTCAGCTAGCCATTCGAGCATAGCAAGGTATTTCTTTTCAACTTCTTTGTAGTTAGAAGCATCGATTGTGTCGAATGTGATAGGTGCGTATTCAGGACCAACCTGCATACCTTTTTTAAGACCTTCATCTTTACCACCGTTGAATGCGTAAAGAAGAGCTTTTGCAAGGTTAGCACGTGCTCCGAAGAACTGCATTTCTTTACCAGTCTGAGTTGCTGATACACAACAACAGATTGAGTAGTCATCACCCCAGATTGGACGCATTACTTCGTCGTTTTCGTACTGGATTGAAGATGTATCGATAGAAATCTGTGCACAGTATTTGCGGAAGCTTTCTGGCAATCTCTTAGAGTAGAGAACTGTCATGTTAGGTTCTGGAGAAGGACCCATGTTTTCGAGAGTATGGAGGAAGCGGAAGTCGTTCTTTGTTACCATTGAGCGGCCGTCAACACCAAGACCACCAACTTCGAGAGTAGCCCAGATCGGGTCACCAGAGAAGAGCTGGTTGTAGCTTTCGATACGAGCAAAGCGTACCATACGGAACTTCATTACCATGTGGTCAACAAGTTCCTGAGCCTGTTCTTCTGTAAGAACTCCGGCTTTAATATCACGTTCGATGTAGATGTCAAGGAATGTAGATACACGACCTACAGACATTGCAGCACCGTTCTGTGTTTTGATAGCAGCGAGGTAACCAAAGTAGAGCCACTGGAATGCTTCGCGTGCATTTTTAGCAGGACCAGAAATATCATAACCATAAAGGGCAGCCATAGCTTTGATTCCCTTGAGGGCGTTAATCTGATCTGTAACTTCTTCGCGGAGGCGGATAACGTCATTTGTCATTGTTCCGTCACCGATAGCAGCAAAGTCAGCCTGCTTAAATTTGATAAGTGCATCGATACCATAAAGAGCAACACGGCGGTAGTCACCTACGATACGTCCGCGTCCGTATGTATCAGGAAGACCTGTCAAAATGTGAGCTGAACGAACTGCTCTGTGTTCTGGTGTGTAAACATCAAATACACCCTGGTTATGAGTCTTGTGATATTCTGTAAAGATTTTCTTGAGTTCTGGATTTACATCGTATCCGTACATTTCGCAAGACTGTACGGCCATGTTAATTCCACCGTAAGGCATGAAAGCTCTCTTGAGAGGTTTGTCAGTCTGGAGACCAACAACTTTTTCAAGTTCCTTTCCTTCTGGGCAGATGTAAGCAGCCGGGTGAGCTGTAAGTCCTGTTACAACATCTGTATCCATATCGAGAACACCAGTTCTCTTAACTCCGTCTTTTCCTACAGAAACTTTGTTGTGTTCTTCTTTCTGTAATCTCTGGAGTTCATCAAACAATTTCTTTGTAGCGGCTGTAGGGCCTGCAAGGAATTTGTTATCACCATCATATGGTGTGTAGTTGTTCTGAATAAAGTCACGAACGTTGACTTCTTCTTTCCATAAACGACCTTCAAAGCCATTCCACTCTTCTTTCTGAATCATAATCTATACCTCGTCTGAAAATAGAATTACTTGGTTTAACGATAATATTAAACCAAAAACCCGTAAATTACAACTATGTCACCGCACTAAGCGCAAATTAACCCACATTTTATTTTTGGGGTGAATTTACCAAGGCCCGGCAATTAGGTAGTAAGTCGCCAATCTCCTTTCTGTAAAAAAGAAATTGTACTTATTACAATATTGATATTACTACAAAAGTATCGAAACGTCAAGCAAAAATGCGTAAATTTTTATTCTTTACAAAAAGTCCTTTTTTCGCATTTTCACGAGATTGCGGCAAGCGCAATCTCTGTGTCCTTCGTTGCCGGCTCGTAGACGCATCTGTTTTCAGTATCCCGCGCCGCTTAGAGCGCGTCTAGCTGAAGAGCTTTCGGCACTCAAGGTAAAAGCGCTTTTCGTCGGCCTCGCCCATGGAGAACGATTTTCTCGGGAGTGGACCGCGACCGTTGATGGTAGCAAAAAAGCTGTCTTTGGCAACCGGCGGCAGCAGAAGCGAGACTGTATCGTCACTGGCACCAAGTCTAAAGACTTCGTCCGTTCCGTGGATGTAGTCAATCTGATCCTTGGCGGCGCCGCACTCTTTAAGGTATTCATCAATTACCGGCTGAATGCGGGCAACTGCAAGTTCTTTAACAGGAGTCTCTAACAGAACATATTTTTGTGCGGCGCCTTCTTTGAATACAAATCCAAAACTTGCAGTTGACTTTTTTACTTTTGATGCAAGTTCATCTTTTGATGAAATCTCGCTTATGCTGCCGCCGAGCTCGGACTTGATTTTCTCTATAAGGGAATCCGGTTTTATATTGAACAAAACACGGTGAATCGGCTCAAAGGTGAGGCCGGTATCAAAGATGTTTACAATTTCAATAAGGGCAAAGCGCGCGTTGTGGTTTTCAAAACCTTGAGGTACTGTAACAGTTCCGTCGTCGAGCTTTTGTCCGCCGTTATTAAGTTTAACTTCGTCCCAGATTGCCTTTGCTGTTGCAAGCGAATGGTTTCCGTCGCCGACTGCAAACATAAAAGTACTGCCGTCTTCAGAAGTGTTTTCGCGCGCGATTTTTTCGAGGAATGCAGAAATCTGGTTAAGAAGAGATTCGTCTTTTACCGGCCATCCTGTGATGCTTCCGCTTTTTTGCATAAGTTCACCAGAGTAGCAGGGTTTGATTCCTGCTTTTTTAACTGAGTCGCCGGTTGCTTCTACAAGGGAGCGGTCCGGGTCGTTTACAAGAAGCATGATGTGCGGGCTTTCGATTGGGGCGCCACGGCGTATTTCCATTCGAGGTGGAATGCGCTCTAATATAGTTGCCTCTGTTGCGCGGATTAAGGCTTTAGAAAAAGGCTTCCATTCGTAAGAGTCAAGATCAATGCAAGCCATCAAGCCGTGGCGCACGCGGCCGTATGCAGTAGTTCTTTCTATATATATAAATTCACTTTGCGCTTCATCAAAAATTCCGCCTTTGATATATTCACTCATAACAGCTTTAATTTTTTTGATGCGCTCTTCTTTATCTGAGTCGTTAAGATAGACTTCAGGCAAAATGATGTTGAGAGTTGAAGGTTTTCCTGAAGCGTTTTTTTCTACCTGAGTCCAGTAATCTCTGTCCTGAGTGTACTGGTCGCAGGCAACGACAGACCATGTTTTTGTATCAATATTTTTTGGTAATAAAATTTGTGGAATTGCGATTCCGTAAGAATTGAAATTTTTCATGATTTAAAGTATATCGGCAACGCAAATTTTATGCTATAGTTATAATATGGCAATGAAATTTTCGCAGTCACAGCTTGCTTCTCAAAAACAGGTACAAAAGTTAAGTCAGCTTCAAATTCAATCTTTAAAATATCTTGCCATGAACTCATCAGATTTGCGAAGTGAAATTTTTGCCGAAGCAGAAAAAAATCCTGCGCTAGAAATTTCTTCTGACTCGTATGAGATAGAAGATTTTGACAATGCGGCTTTTTCAAGACCTGCGCGATCTGGTGTGATGAGCGATTATACTCGAGTCGGAACTGCATCTTCTGCCGGTCAGGCAAAGGCTGAAGCGTATCAGGAAATTTTAGAGAGCAAGGCAGATTTACGTGAATCTCTTTCTGAGCATCTGATGCAGCAGTTTAATCTGATTAATCTTCCGAAAAATCAAAAAATCTTAGGCGAAAAAATAATTCACAATCTTGATAAAAACGGCTTTCATATTCTGGCGCCTTTTTCTTTTTTGGATAAGGTAACTGACACTCCGATAGATTTAGAAAAATGTCTTGATATAATTCAAAACCTGGATCCTGTCGGAACGTGCTGCCGCAATGTAGAAGAAAGTCTTTTTATTCAGGCAAAATCGCGTGACAATGCACCAGAAGCAGCCCTTTTTATTCTGGACGGCCATTTAAGTTTTTTAGATCCGCCGCAGGCACCTCGCGTTTTAAAGCGTATCCGGGATTTTGCAAAGGAAGAAAGTAAAAAGGCTTTTAATACGACTGACTATTCTTTTATAGATGAGTTTGATGAAGAGGATATTCAGGAAGCGATTGATTTTATTAAAACGCTTAATCCGTATGCTGCAGGTGAATACGCGCCTGACGAAAATTCATTTGTGATACCTGATGTCTATGTCGATAGGGTTATTGATGAGGATTGCGAAGAAGAGGTCGAAGACGGCGAGGGCGGATTGTCAGCCCGCGGCGATTTGAAAGCCCGCAAAACCGGAGCGTGCGATTTTAAAGTTCGCGCAGCCCGCGGTGTTATGCCTGATGTTGTTTTATCAGAAGAGTGTCTTGCAATTGCCGGTGATAAAAATGTCAGCCCTGAACAAAGATCAAAAATGGAACAGATGGTTCACGATGCAAAGGTTTTTCTTGAGTCTCTTAAATACCGTGAGGACTCGGTTTTTAATGCGAGTGTTGCAATCGTAAATTTTCAGCGCGAATTTTTTGACAAAGGTCCGGGACATCTTGTTCCGTTAAGGCAAAAGGATCTTGCAGAAGTTCTGGGCGTGCATGAGACAACGGTCTCTCGTATTGCAAACAGTAAATTTTTGCAGTGCGAGTGGGGACTGTTCCCGCTTAAGTACTTTTTTGTAAGCGGCGTTGCAGAAGAAGACAATGCGGATAATGCCGTTTCAAAAGATAAGATTCTGTTTGAGATAAAGTCAATTTTAGACGCGCAGCCTGCAGGTTCAAAAAAACTTTCGGACCAGAAGCTTGTCGACATGCTTTTAGAGCGCGGCATTAAAGTTGCCCGCCGCACGATTGCAAAGTATCGGTCTCAGATTGGAATGGGTTCAAGTTACACGAGATAAATTCCTCCTGATTTTTATTTATTTGCTTTTTGCCATTTTCAATGTTACTATATTTGTAGCGGCTGAGAGGCCAAAAAAAATATGCCGGCGACGGTAAAAACAGAGAGGTACAAATATGACTAAATCAATTAATGCAGTAGGATTCGACCTTGAACAAAAGCAATCAGACATGATTGAAAAAAAACTTCAGCGTATCAGTTATGCTGATGATCTTATTATAGATTTGATTCTTCGCGTAAAGCACGAAAAAGAATATAACTTTGATATCGTGGCAAATTTCCGCTGGGGAGTTCAGGCTCACGTAACGGCAGATGACTTTGATTTTGCCGCTGCTCTTAATAAGGTAATGGACGTTCTTGACCAGAAGATTAAAAAGGAAAAGGACAAAATCCAGAGTCACCAGTAAGAAGCGGGCGCTTTAGGGCCAGTCACTCGGTGGCGGCGCGCTTTATGCGCACTGGTTCTGATGCGATAAACACGCGGTAGATGTGTGGTTTTAGACTGCGCGTTCAGTTTAAAAATTACAAATACCAGGCGGGAAACATTCTCGTCTGGTATTTTTTTTCTTGCGTTTTTGTCTATCTTTGTGTATAGTATTTGTTATGGTTGATAAGAAATTTTCAGTTTTAGATTTGTTATCTATGGAGCTTAAAGGGCACGACGAAATTAATCTACGTTGTGTTGCCGGACGTAAGGGACTTACCCGTACGATTACGGTTCCTGATATCAATCGTCCGGGGCTTGCGCTTTCGGGCTTTTACGAAAGTTTTGCTTATCAGCGTGTTCAGCTTTTTGGACGCGGCGAAGTTGCGTATTTGAATAAGCTTGAAGCCGAAGGAAACGTTGAATCAATCAAGCAGTTTTTTTCGTTTGCAATTCCCTGCTGTATTTTTACGCACAATCTTGAGCCGTCGCCTGTATTCAGGCAGCTTGCAGAAGAAGTATGCTGTGCCATCCTTGTTTCTAATCTTGAGTCAACGGAACTTTCAAACCGTCTTGTCCGCCTTTTTTCTAATATATTTGCGCCGAGAAAAACAATGCACGGCGTTCTTGTAGAAGTATTTGGTGAAGGAATTCTTCTTTGCGGACACTCGGGCGTCGGAAAGTCAGAGACGGCTCTTGATCTGGTTGAACGCGGTCACCGTCTTGTAGCCGATGACATTGTCGAAATCCGGTGTGTAAACGGTAACACAATTCTGGGGCAGGGAGCAAATTCACTTATCACGCACCACATGGAAATCCGCGGCCTTGGTATTATCAATGTATCAGAGCTTTATGGTGTCGGTGCCATTCGCGGACAAAAAGAAATTCAGCTTGTAGTTGAGCTTGAAGAATGGGACTCAAACAAGATATATGACAGAATCGGAACAAATCAAAGGACTGTAGACTTGTTAGGTGTAAAGATTCCTGCGATTGAGATTCCTGTAAAGCCTGGTCGTAACCTGCCTATCATCATTGAGGCTGCTGCAATGAACGAGCGTCTTAAGAAGATGGGTTATAACTCGGCCCGTGACTTTAATCAGAATGTGCTCAGATGGATTGAAACCGGAGAAGCACAGACTGCCTATTACGGTCAGGACGATAATTATTGAAAAATGTTTGAAAAAACTGTAAAAGAATAAGCATCTGTTGGAGGATTGCAAGTATGGTCGAAAAAATTTTAACTGTTAAAAACCGCGCCGGTATTCACGCGAGACCTGCGACACTTATTGCTCAGATGGCAAATAAGTATACTTCTGAAATTACATTGGAAAAGGATTCCATTGTAGTAAATGCAAAGTCAATTATGGGAGTAATTACAATGGCAGCAGGTTATAACACAACAATGACTCTTAAAGTTGAAGGACCGGATGAGAGCGAAGCAGCCAGTGCTATCGAAAATCTCTTTGAAACTAAATTTGATGATGAGTAGTTTATGAAAGAAATTACAGAAAGACAAAAAGAAATCCTGAATTTTATTTCTGATTATCAGGAAGAAAATTCTTATCCTCCTACAGTAAGAGAAATAGGTGATCACTTTAACGTATCAATCCGTGCGGTTCAGGATCATATTACAGCTCTTCAGAAAAAGGGTTTTATTACTCAGACTCAAAAGAAGTCACGCTCGATAAAGGTGCTTGTAGATGAACGCAAAAAAGATACAGGCATGTTTATCGAAAAAGTTCCTCTTATCGGAACTATTGCAGCTGGAAAGCCGCTTTTGTGTGAAGAAAATTATGAAGGCTACGTCACATTGACAGAGCCTTTTATCAGACCTGGGAAAAGTTATTTTGCATTGCACGTTCGCGGTCAGAGTATGATTAATGCCGGAATTTTAGAAGGCGATCTTGCAATTATTGAACAGGCTTCCAGCGCTGTTGACGGTCAGATTGTAGTTGCCGTAATTGATGATGCCATTACACTTAAACGTTATTTTAAAGAAGCATCGCGCATAAGACTTCAGCCGGAAAATCCTGCATTCCATCCGATTTACTGCCAGGATGTCCGCATTGTCGGCGTTCTTGCAAATCTTGTTCGTACTTACTAGGAAATAATTTTTAACGATGAGTATTCCTGTTTATCTCTACATGGGGCCGGAATTTGGAGAAAGAAGCGATGCAGTAAATTCGCTTAAGAACGCGCTTAAAAAGAAATTCGGCACGTTTGATGATTATCTCTATTACGCCTCTGATACATCTGTAGCTTCTGTTGTCTCGCTTTTGCAGAGTGAATCTCTTTTTACTCCGGCTACCTGTATCGTTTATAAATGCGCAGAACTCATCAAGAAAAAAGAAGATATCGAGCTTTTAGAGTCATGGATAAAATCTGTAACTCCTTCTTCAAAAAATCAGAGCCCTAAAGACTCTTCTGTTTTAATTCTTGTCTCTGACGAAACAAAGGTTGAGACAAAACTTTCTAAACTTATTCCCGAAGAAAATAAAAAGATTTTCTGGATAATGTTTGAAAACCGCCGTGTTCCGTGGCTTAAAGATTATTTTAGAAAAAACGGTTATACGATAGAAGACGATGCAGCGGAACTGATTCTTGAACTTGTCGAAAATAATACTGAAAGTTTAAAGACTGAGTGTTCAAGATTTTTTATCTGCTTTCCTCAGGGGACTTGTATTACGTGCGAAAACGTAGAATCTGTTCTTGCAAACACAAGAGAAGAAACTGTCTTTACTTTATTCAATGCGTTAACCGATGCAGGACAGAGCCAGGCTCACAGATTTGAAAACGCGCTTTTAATTCTGGAAAAATTACGGCTTGCAAAAGAGCCTTATGTAAAACTGATTTCGGGGCTTGCAAGCTGTTTTAGAAAACTTGCCGCTTATCATGAACTCAGCAAGGCCGGTCGTCCGGATGATTTTAAGCTTAAGACTATCGGGATTTCAACTTCGACAATGCGCACTCAGTATTCAAATGCAGCTCGCCTTTGGAGCGCCGGACAGACGATGGCGATTTTGTCGCTTTTGTCAGCTGCTGATATGAATATCCGTTCTTCAGGGACTGCATTGGAAGAGTCTTATCTTGAACTGCTTTTGTATTCGATAGTGGTAAAAAAAGGCGGTTCAATTCAGACTTACCAGGAAGACGAGATTTAATTTTTTTTTTGATTCAGCGGTTTTGTTTTTAGTTTAAGTTGTTAAGAAGATTTTTAAGAGAAGCAAGTTCTTCCTGGGTAAGGGTTACGCCTTTGCCCATTTTTTCGTGATCAGGTGACCAGCTTCGTAAATCGTATTTTGCAGGACGTCCGCCCCACGAAACCATATTCAATTCAAGCTTCCAGCCGCCCTTGCCTTCTGAAACTACACCAAGATTCTGTTCGATAGAAAAAGAAAAATCGTCTGCCATGAATTCCTCCGGAAATATTATACAGCAATGTGTGGTTTTAGAGAATGGAGATTTATCGTTTTTTGTTGTTGTTCACTTGCAAGAAATGTAATAAAATATACATAACTAAAATTTATGGGGGAATATAATGAAAAAGTATCTTCTACTTGCATTAACGGCAATGGCGTTGATATTTGTATCATGTAAATCAACTGAACAGGAAAAACCTGAAGATGATCAGACACAACAGGTTGTAGAACAGCCTGCTGGTGATGAAAATAACGGCGACAAGACTGATGCTTCACAGGCTAAGACTAATGCCGAGAAAAATGCATTGTTACTTGAAAAAGTTGACGAGTCTCGTTCAAATGCGATAAAAGCTGGTGCACAGGAATATTTTACTGAAAAAGTTGATGAAGCAGACAAAAAGCTTAAAGAACTTAGAGAGCTTGCTTCTAACTCGGATAAAGATTATTCAGCACAGCTTAATGATTTGAATTACAGATATCTTGCTTTACAGAAAGCTTCTGAGACAAAGGCTCTTAAAGCAAAGATTGAAGAAAACGGATTTAACTCAGATCATCAGGCAGCTTACGATGCCGCAGAAAAACTTCTTGCAGAACTTGAAAAACTGATTGCAGAAAGCGATGACGGAAAATTGATGTATAAATCAGCAGAGGCAACTTACGCTGCATATCATGCAATTTATTTTGATTCATTCAAAAAACTTGCAAACAAAGAACGTGATGCAGCTCTTGCAGAAAAGAAAAATGCAGACAGTGTTAAAGCTGGTGTTGCACGCAAAGAAGAATACAAGAATACTACAGAATTACTTACAAAGGGTGATTCATGTTATGCAACAAAAAATCCGGAAGGAGCTTACGACAACTATAAGCTTGCAAAAGAAAAGTTTGCCGCTCTTTACAAAGATGTTTCAGAAAAACGTGCCGCTGCACAGAAAAAAATTGATGAAGCAAAAGAAAAGGTAAGAAATGTTGATGCATTTGCAGAACAGGCTGATGAAGTAGCTCCTATTGGTGATCAGAAAATTGACGGTATCGAAGAAAAAGATACAGTCCTTCTTGAAGAAGATAAATTCCAGGATCCTGAAGAAGCTGTTATCAAAGTTGACGAAACTGTGGAGGTTAAATAATGAAAAAGATTATTTCCATACTATCAACTGCCTTGCTTGCAAGTGCTCTTTTTGCTGCAAATTACAGCTACAAAGACAATACATATCAGAAGCTTGCTGATGAATATACAAAAAAGGCTGAAGCTGCTTTAGATGCCGGTGAATATGACCTTTCTGTTGAATATGCTAAGAAGGCAGAAGAAAATGCCGCTCTTTCAAGAGCATTCATTGAAAACATGCTTGCACGCCAGAATGCAGAAGAACAGCTCAATAAAGCAGAAAAGAAGCTTAACTGGGCAAAAGGAATTATGGCTGACAAGAACTTCCCTATGGCATACAGCGCAAGTGAACAGGCTTACAACAATGCAAAGGATGCATACGAAAAAGAAGACTTTGTTTCTGCTGAAAACTATGCAAAGCAGGCAATTGCCGCTTTGGAAGGTGTTCGCGAAGTAACTCCACTTCCACAGTTCTATGTTGTTCGCCCTTGGGCAGAGACAAAAGACTGCTACTGGAATATTTCGGGCAGAAAGTATGTTTACAATAACCCTCTTCTTTGGGAAAACCTTTATCAGAAGAACAAAGGCAATATGCCTCGTCCAAATGATCCTAACCTTATTCTTCCTGGTATGAAGATGGAAATCCCAAGCTTGACTGGTGAATACCGCGAGGGAACATACAACCCTAACAAACAGTACGAAGCATACAGCGCAAACCGCTAGGTTAAAGCTGGACTTTAGTTCACTATAAACATTGAATAAAACGCTTGTGCGGCCTTAACTGAGTTCCGCGCAGGCGTTTTTTTTTGCCTACGGAATCTCTTGCGCGGCCACGCGCAAGAGATTCCGTAGATTGACGCGCCAAGGATATGTTGACACGCCGAAAATTCCGCCGGACCTGACGTATCGATTTTTTTTTAACAATTCTGTATAATTGCATAAATATTAAAACGCTTCGCGCATGCTGTGAATATTCTGATTTTTTTGCAGAGGTTTCATATCCGCGCGGACAACTTTACGATTTTACAATGGGGTAAAATATGTCAATGACAAATGTACCAGAAATTTTTGGCAGTATGGTATTTAATCAGCAGGTGATGAAAAAGACTTTGTCTGCTCGTGTTTACAATGCACTTAAGCATACGATGGAAGACGGCACACCGCTTGATCTCGATGTTGCAAATCAGATTGCAGAAGCAATGAAGAACTGGGCAATTTCAAAAGGTGCAACTCACTATACTCACTGGTTTCAGCCATTGACAGGAATTACTGCAGAAAAGCATGACAGCTTTTTGACACCTGTGTCAGAAGGTAAAATCATAATGTCGTTTTCCGGAAAAGAGCTTATTAAGGGTGAACCTGACGCGTCGAGTTTTCCTAATGGCGGTAAACGCTCTACTTTTGAAGCGCGCGGCTATACTGTGTGGGACCCGACATCATATCCGTTTATAAAAGATCACTCGCTTTGTATTCCGACAGCGTTTTGTTCGTATAACGGAGAAGCGCTTGATAAAAAGACACCGCTTTTGCGCTCGATGGAGTCGCTGAATGAACAGGCTTTGCGCATATTAAAACTTTTTGGTAACGAAGCAAAGCATGTTACAACTACAATGGGTCCTGAACAGGAATACTTTTTAGTTGATGAAAAATTATATCAGAAAAGAAAAGATCTTAAGATGACGGGGCGCACGCTGTTTGGCGCAAAGCCTGTTAAAGGTCAGGAAATGGATGACCAGTATTTTGCTGCGATTAAGCCGCGCGTCATTGAATACATGGAAGACCTTAACAACGAGCTCTGGAAGCTTGGAATCTATGCAAAAACAGAACACAACGAAGCCGCTCCTGCTCAGCACGAAATGGCTCCGATTTTTACAACTTCAAATCTTGCTGCCGACCAGAATCAGCTTACAATGGAAATAATGAAAAAGGTTGCACGCCGACATGGCCTTATCTGCCTTTTGCACGAAAAACCATTTGAAGGCGTTAACGGAAGTGGTAAGCACAACAACTGGTCAATTGCAACTGACAAGGGCGAAAATCTTTTTGCACCAGGAAAAACTCCCCGCCAGAATGCACAGTTCCTTTTGTTTTTGACAGCCGTTATCAAAGCAGTTGATGACAATCAGGATTTATTGCGCTGTTCTGTTGCAAGTGCCGGAAACGACCATCGTCTTGGAGCTCACGAAGCGCCGCCTGCAATTATGTCAATTTATGTCGGTGATGAACTTGAAGAAATCTTAGAATCTATAAAAGAAGGAACAGAATACGGCGGCCGCGGTAAATCAAAGATGTCAATCGGCGTTGATGTTTTACCGGGAATTCCAAAGGATTCAACTGACCGTAACCGTACAAGTCCGTTTGCCTTTACCGGAAACCGATTTGAGTTCCGCTCGGTAGGTTCAAACCTTTCTATCTCTGGACCAAACACGGCCCTTAATGCAATCCTTGCAGATACATTAAAGACTTTTGCCGATGAGCTTGAAAAGTCTTCTGACTTTGATGCGGATTTGCAAAAGCTGATTAAGCGCGAGATTACTGCTCACTGGAATATTCTGTTTAACGGGAATGGCTATGATGAGTCATGGGTCTGTGAAGCAGAAAAGCGCGGGCTTAAAAATTACCGCACAACGCCAGATGCAATGGCGCATTATCTTGATGAAAAAAATATTCGTCTTTATACACAGATGGGAATTTATACAGAAAGTGAGATGCAGAGTCACTTTGACATCAAGCTTGAAAAATACTGTCAGGTATTAAACATCGAAGTTGGTACAATGCTTGAGATGGTAAATCGCGACATTATTCCTGCAGCGTTTAAATATATGAATGTTCTTGCAGATACAGAGTTTAAGATGCAGAGAGTATTCAGCTTGTGTGATGCGGGTCTTAACATGATGAAAAAATTGAACGACCTTATCAACGAGCTTGATATTAATGCTGAAAAGCTTTTTGCAATGCATGAAGACGTTAAAAATATTTCTGGAATTCTTAATAAGGCAAAGGCTTATGCTGATACAATTTTGCCGCAGATGAAAAAAGTTCGCGATGTTGCGGACTCTATTGAACCTCTGCTTGGCGAAGACTATAAGCCATTTCCAAGCTACGAGGATTTGCTTTTCAGCGTGCAGTAGTGCTTTATGCCACGCGATTGCTTGTCGCAATCGCGTGGCATAAAGTGACTTTACTTCCTTAATAAGTGATGATTACGTCCTTGATTGTAATTCCATTTTCAAGTGCGCGGTTTGTATTCTGAATACCAAAAGAAGCAATGTCGCTCCAGGTAAATTTTCCCTGTCCCTGAATATACATCTTTTTTACTTCATCGTAAGTGCCGCTGTCGATAAAGTCTGCAAGCGGAATTGAGATTTTATGCCACTGTCCGTTTGCAGGAAGCATCTGCGCAATTACGTATGCTGTTGCGCGCCACTTGCGGTCTGCAATACCTGAGTTTTCAAACCAGAGCTGGAACTTAACATTAGGGTCTGTTGTTTTTGCGTAGAATTCAACGCAGGCATTCTTTGCATAAAGACTTGTAAAATCGCAGGTATTTGAGAATGTAAATTTTATAAAATCATATTTTCCAAAATATGGAAAATGAATAGCGCGTTCTCCGTTTTTGCCGTCGCGCTTGAAAAGATTTGGATTAGGCTTTTCCGGATCAAATGACAAAGAAGCCTTTACCTTTTGTGCAAACTTGCTCTGGTAAAGTGAATATACTCCTGAGCGTCTGCCGTCTTCTTCCCAAGTGAAGATGCGGTAGTTTGGAACATCAAGCCCAAGTGCGTGGACTATAGAAACATCCAGGTCTTTTGGGAATATATTGGAAGTTCCAAGTTTAAAAATTCCAAAGTCGCCTGTGTATGACCAGTGAATGCGTGTGATTTTACGTTCATCCAGAATCGAAGTCATTGTTTTATACCAGTTGATTCTGTCTTTTGTATGTGCGTATTTAATTCCAGCACCAAATTCACCACACAAAAGCGGAGCGCGGCGTCCGTTTGCAAAAGCGACTGCCTTATCAAGCGGAATAGAAAGTGTCATTTTTTCTGAGTCGCGGCGGTAAGTGCTGTAAAGTCGTTTTTCCAGGTTGTTTGAATTTGCCGAAGGAATCGGCATCTTTTTTTCGTCATATGGGAACGGAATGTGAGAAAGGTTTGGAGCGTTTCCCCATTGAACTCCCTGATATGTAAAAATATACGGGTCATAATCGTGGAATGAATAGATAAGACCAAAGTCTTCGTAATAAGGCAGGGCAAGAAGTCCCTTTACAGAATTGTGATCTGCGCCTCCAACGATAATCGAGTGATTTGTATCTGACTGGCGGATGACTTTGATAACACGGCCCTGAATCTCGCCCCAGGTGGCAAGGTCAATGCCAAATGGTTCATTCATAATTTCGTAGATAACGTATTTGCTCATTGTTCTGTATCGGAGCGCTACCTGTGCCCAGATTCTTGAAAGGAATCTTTCTATGTCTGGTGTTGTCGGTGTTTTGCCGTCATTGTGACAGTCAAGGATTACATAGAGCTTGATTTCCTGTGACCACTCAACGATATTATCCAGTACTTCAAACAAAAGCGGGTCGAGTGTGTAATTTACGTTTTCTGTTGTCCATTCGTTAAAGTGTATAGGAATGCGGACAACATCAGCTCCCATGTTTTTGATGTTGACAAGATCCTGCTTACCAAAATGGGTAATGCCGGAACGGCAGCTTTCGTAAGGTTCAAGCCAGGTATTGATGTTTATGCCTTTCGAAAATGGAAGAGGGTTATTTAGCTGCGGTGAAATGTCTGTATTGAAAAGACTTTGTCCAAAAGCTGATAAGTTTGCAGTTAATAATAGTCCTGCAAGGATAAAAAATTTAGTCGTTGTTCTCATATACTTATTGTATAAAAAAACAACGACTTTTGCAAAGAGCGCGGCACAATTTTGTGTGCAGAGAATTAGAGTTTTCCGCTTTCAGCAGCGCCAGGAAGTCCTATGTCTTTTCTATAGAACATTCCGTTAAAGCGGATACACTTCATAAGCTGGTATGCATTGTTCCATGCCTGGTCAAAAGTCTCAGCTGTGGCACAGGCTGCAAGAACACGACCGCCGCTTGTAATAAGCGGATGATTGCCGCTGGCAGAATTTGAGGTTCTGCGGTCTTCTATTGCACCTGCAATAAAGATCTTTGTTCCTACCATGTTTTTTGCTTCTGGCGCAATCGAAATAACGATTCCCTTTTTATATGCGTTAGGATATCCGCCGGAAACTGCAACTGGAGCTACGGCATAGCCTTTTTTCCAGTTAAAATTAAAGTCTTTAAGTGTACCGTCAATGATTGCCTTACACATATCTGCAAAATCAAAGTCCATCATTGGAAGAACAACCTGAGTCTCAGGGTCGCCGAGGCGAACATTGTATTCCAAAAGCTTTGGACCGTCTTTTGTAAGCATTACGCCAAAGAAGATGAATCCGCGGTAGTCATATTTTTCTGCTTCAAGACCTTTGAGGGTTGGCTCAAGAATGTCTTTTTTGAACTGTTCCATAATCTCTGGTGTTACATCATCAAGTGGAGTTACAGCACCCATTCCGCCGGTATTAGGGCCCTGGGCACCATCGCAAAGGCGTTTATGATCGCGGGCTGGAAGGAAAGGAATAATTGTAGATTTTCCCGCTTTTGTAAATTCTTCTGTAACAGAAACTGCTGCAAGAACAGAAATCTCAACGCCTTCAAGATAATCTTCTATAACAAGTTTTTTACCTGCTTCTCCAACGCGGCCAGAAGTCATAATGTCTTTGATTGCTTCGTGGGCACCCTGAATTGTTGCGGCAACAACAACGCCTTTGCCGGCTGCAAGTCCGTCGGCCTTGATTACAATCGGTGCACCATGCTGGTCTACATAATCGTGTGCAGCTTTTTCATCTGTAAAGGTTTTGCTTGCCGGGCAGGCAACGCCATATTTTTGCATGAACTCTTTTGCAAGGTCTTTGCTTGCTTCGAGCTGAGCGCCGGCTTTTTTTGGACCTACGCAGGGAATGCCTGCTTCCCAGAACTGATCTGCAATTCCGGCTGCGAGCGGATCTTCAGGACCGATTACGGCAAATGTACAGCCTTCCTGCTTTGCAATTTCGGCAGGGGTTTTATCTCCTGGAACAATATTACGGCATTTGTTTTCGTTGGCAGTGCCGCCGTTTCCAGGAACGCAGATTACTTCTTCTACTGATGAACTTTGAGCAAGTTTCCAGGCAATAGTGTGTTCACGACCACCAGAGCCTACTACAATTACTTTAATCATGCGTCTATAATAATGAAAAAAACACGATGTTTCAACATGCGCCGTTTAGAAGCAGCGCGGTTAAATCATTTTGAGGCGCGGTTTTGAAAAGGTTTTGCGGGATTTTTATCTTTGCACGGCGTATACTGCGTTTCGGACAAAGGCGCGCGGTAAAAGGCGCGAGAATAAGGCGGCACTGCTTGTCATAAAGCCCGGAATTGCAAAAAGGCGTCCTTTCTTCATTTTTTTGTAGCCGAATTTTGCAACGTAATCGGCTTTTGCAAAGAGAATATGGTTAAAGATGCTTGATTTGTCGGCTTCGGATCTGTCCCAGAATTCTGATTTTGTAGGACCCGGACAAAGGATCGTAACTTTGACGCCGGTCTTTTTAAGTTCAACAGAAAGCGCTTCTGAAAAAGAGCGTACATAGGCTTTTGTTGCATAATAAACTGACATCATCGGGCCTGGCATAAACGACGCGATAGATGCAACGTTTAAAATGCGGCCGCTTTTGCGTTCAATCATCTGGGGCAAAAAGTAATGTGTCATTTCTGTCAGGCAGGCGATATTAAGCTGAATCATGCTTGATTGCTTGGCAATGTCACATTCAGCAAAGCTTCCAAAGTCACCAAAGCCGGCATTGTTTACAAGAAAGTCAACGGAAAGCTTTTTCTTAGTCGTAAAGGCAAAAACTTTTTTTGCAGCGTCTTTTTCTGTTAAGTCCTGGGAAAGTACCTGAACATTTATATTATAAGATTTTTCAAGTTCAGCCTTAAGTTCATTTAATTTTTCAATCCGACGGGCAACCAGAATAAGGTCATTGCCATCCTGTGCAAAAAGTTTTGCAAATTCCCAACCTAAGCCGCTTGAAGCTCCTGTAATTAATGCTGTCATAGTTTTCCTCTATTTTTTGCAAAATTTATACGAAAAATTCTTAAGATATATTTATTTTACTGTTTTTTTTTCTTTATTATCAAGATATAGCGTGCTATAATACTAAAATCGGTGATTTTTTTTAAAAAGTCGGGGGAGTTTAAAATGTCTAAATTTTCAAGAATGGTCGCACTGTTTTTTTCTGCTTCTTTTTTGCTTACATCCTGTGTTCAAATCAATAATCGAAAATCAGAACCAATAACCGTTGAGTGGAAGTATTCACTTGGCGACAATATGAACTGGGCCGAAAAAGATTACGATGACTCTCATTGGAGTGTTGTTGAAAATGAATCTATAGATCTTGGTAAAGATCACTATGCATGGCTTAGGGCAGAGATTCCTGTTTCGCTTGATTATTTTCATGATGAGCTTTGGATAGGAATGGAAAAATTTAACGGTGCTGCTGAATTTTATGTAGACAGCGCATTTGTTGGTCAGAGGGGAAGTCTTCCGCCAAGAGAGGTTGTCCGTATAGAAGAGTATACTGATGTAAACCTTCCACTATATGCTGTAGAAAATGGAAAGATTAAGGTTGCAGTAAGAATTTACTGTCCGACAGACAAGTTAATCGGCTTACGTTTTACACTTGATAACGGTGCAGAAGCTTTATTCCAGAATAAAATCCACAATCAGTTTGGAGCAAGATTCTTTTTAGTTTTAACATTCCTTTGTGCATTTATTATGTTCTACTGCTTTGCTGTTTTCCTTGGAAACCGAGCTGATAAAACTTATCTGTTCTTTTCCATTACAATGCTTTTTATTGTATTTTACTTTTTTGATATCGGGTCAGAATTTATTTTTATTCCATATAATTTAAACCGCTCACTTTCGCGCGCTTGTCTGCCGGCAAGTATTGCGTTTTTGGGCTTGTTCTTAAATAACTTCTTTCAGCGCGGCAAGAGTAAAAGACTTTTGATTGCGGCACTTGTATTTATTGTAATTGATTTTGCGGCATATCTTGCAGTTTGCGGAAATGAAGTATTAATGGACTTAATGTTCAACATAATGCTTTTGCCGGTTGTTGTTGTAATTGTTTACGGATTTGTTACGGCAACGGATGCTTTTAAGCATAAAAAGCCTTATGCGATGAATATTTTTGTTGGTTTTACGTTAGGTTCAATTCTTGCTTTGCATGACGTTGTTTATATGCTTATCGGAAAAAATCCGTTTATGTGGACTCAGTCACTTGCAATCTTTGCGCTCGACCTTGCAGTATTCATCACGCTTTCTATGCGTTCTGCAGACGGACAGAAACGACTTGCCATTCTGGCTGACAAGACGGAAGCTCAGAGACAAAAGCTTTCTGCTATCTTTGATAACGCACGTTCGATGGCGGTAGAAACAAGCCAGATTTCTGCTGAGCTGTCGGAATCGGTAAAGGCTGTAATGCAGTCTGCGACAAACTCTCGCGAAAAGGTTGACATCATTAATAATGCAATTCGTGATCAGGCATCTATTCACACCCAGACTGCTAATACAATCAAAGAGCTTACACAGTCTCTGCATGATATGAATAACGAGTTTGACCGCACTGCAGAAAGTATTCATGCAACTGCCGAAGGAACCCGTAATGTAATGGACGGAATTACAAATGTAAGTGAAGGTATTCAGACTGCCGAAAACTTTACACGTTCGTTGAATACGCTTACTACAAACGGTTCAAATGATATGAAAAAACTTCTTGCCGTAATTGAATCGATTCAAAGGGCTTCTAAAGAAATCCTTTCTGTAATTACGACAATCAATGAGTTTGCTGCTCAGACTGACTTGCTTGCTATGAATGCCGCAATCGAAGCGGCTCACACTGGAGAAGCAGGTAAGGGATTCTCTGTAATTGCGCACGAAATTAAAAACCTTGCTGCAAACAGTTCATCTTATGCATCTAAGATTGGTGAAATTGTTACATCTGTAATTGAAGATATCGAAGCAAGTGCGGCCCTTACTGACAAGGTAAATCAGACTTTTGTTCAGATCCAGAATGGAGCAGGACAGAGTGTTGAAAAGGTAAGTGCGGCATCAAGCAGTATTCATGAACAGATGCAGACTGGTACTGCGATTTCGCGCGAGGCAGAGCTTGTTGCAGATTCTGCTGTCCGCATGAAAGAAACAGTAAGCACACAGAGTAATTATTCATCGCAGGTTCTTGATAACATGAACCTTTTGACAGAGGCTACCGTAAAAGTAGATAATGCAAGTACGGAAATTTCTTCTGAAACGCATTCGCTTGCCGAGCAGGTTGAAGCATTGCGAGACATTGCAGAACGTATTCGGGAAACTGCTCAGAGTATGGCAAAACTCATGTCATCAAACGAGTAGAAAAACTAAGCCGCGATGCGAGTTTTCGTATAGCGCGGTTTTTTATAAAGTCTGCCCGGTAAGTTGCGGGGCAGAAAACTGTTGAAAAAACTGGAGTAAAAAATGTTTATTGAATTTAATTATCAGCCGGTAATCGAAGATTACAACACAAACGGAACTTTAAAGCTTGAAACAATTTTAAAGATTCTTGAAAACTCTGGCAACGCACATTCGGACAAAGCCGGAGACAATATTCTTGACCGTTCGCAGAAAAAACTTGCATGGGTTTTAACTGATTGGAAGATTAAGATAAACGAATATCCAAAGTATGGTGACAAGATTGTTGCAAAGACCTGGAGCCAGCCGGTAACTCAGATCTTTAATGTATTCAGAGATTTTGAGCTTTACTGCAATGATAAAATTTGTGCCGTAGGAACTACCCGCTGGGTAGTTTTGGATCTTGAAACAGGACGTCCGTGTAAGATTGAGCAGTCGCTGATAGATAAATATCAGCCGGAAGAAAAGTCGGTTTTTGGAGATGAGAAGCTTGCAAAAATTCCTGTGCCAGAAGGCTTTAGCTCAGAAACTGCAATTGCAACCCGCAGAAGCGACATTGATTTTAATGGTCATGTTCATAACCTGACTTATCTTGATTATGCGATGGAAGCGCTGCCAGAAGATGTGTATAATGCGCAGAATTTTGGTGAGCTTAGAATTACATACAAGGGTGCGGTAAAGCAGGGCGAAAAGCTTGTTGCAAAGTATGCTGAATGTGATGGTAGCCAGATTGTCTTTATTTATACAGATGGCGGTGAACTTAAGACTCAGGTCCAGCTTTGTTAAGTTTCTGCCAGCGCGGCGGAATGCTAAGGTCGCGCGGTGGTAAAATCGCGCGCTAACTCGACATTTAAATGTTTCTGCGATAGAATGAAAGAATGATTAGACCTATTATTTTAAGCATTGCATCTTTAGTATGCCTTGGCTTTGATCACTATTTTAGAATTACAGGTTTTTCTGTACAGTCACTTGTTTTTAAAGGGTGTGCAAGTTTATTTTTTGTAGGGCTTGTATTTTATTCATTCATTAACTGTAAAGATAGAGACGCACAGTTTACAAAGCTTTCTAAGTTTGTAATTCTGGCACTTTGTTTTTCTTTTGCGGCAGATGTAATGCTTGGATTAAACGAAGTTCACCTTATGGGTGACATTGCTTTTATTATCGGATTTTTGCTTTTTGTTGCAGCTCATATTATGTACCTGGTTGCATTTTCTGTTTACGGAAAACCTAAGGCAAGTTTTTTTGTTGCAGTTGTAATTATGTCAGGAGCACTTTTGTGTTTTGCAAGACTTACTCCATGGTTTGATTTTGAAGGCTTGTTCCCTTTAATCTGCGTGTATGCGGTAATTCTTTCTTGTGTAGTAATCCGAAGCCTTTCGTTTACAGAACGTAGTTCACTCCATGCAAAGCTTATGGCCGCAGGAATGATTCTGTTTGGAATTTCTGATATGCTTTTGCTTTTCTGGATTTTCCCAAAGACAAGCTTTCCTACAACCGCGTCGTCGTTGATCTTTATTATAAGCAACACTTGCTATTATGTAGGACAGCTTTTAGCGGCTTATTCAATTTCTAAAAAATATAACTAGAATGCACCTTTGATTGTCCAAAAAAAAGGCCGGCGTAAAAGCCGGTTTTTTTTGTCGCTTGGCATACTTGAAAAGTGCGCTTGCGGCGTTTTATTCTCTACCGTTCCAGCAGTAAGTACAAAGTTTTTCGTGTGGAAGACCTGTACTGTCAAGCATATCATCAAGACGATGAAAGCGCAAAGTTGTAAAATGAAGCTGCTTTCTGATTTCTTCTACCATGTTTGCATATTCTGGTGTGTCAGGGTCGCAGTATTTCTGGAGTGTTTCTTCTGATACATTGTCGCCTTCAAACTGTTTGATGATGCGGCGTGTAATCAAATCCATCTCGCTTTTTGAGCGCGAAAAATTCAAATACTTACATCCATAAACAAGCGGCGGACATGCAGGTCTGATGTGAACTTCTTTTGCACCGCTTTTGTAAAGATAATCTGTTGTCTCTCTAAGCTGTGTTCCGCGTACAATTGAGTCATCAATCAAAAGGATTTTTTTACCTTCAATAAGTGACTGAATTGGAATAAGCTTCATGTGGGCAACCTGATTGCGGATTTCCTGATTTGTCGGCATAAACGATCGTGACCAGGTTGGTGTGTATTTGATGAACGGACGTGTAAACGGAATGCCTGATTCGTTTGCGTAACCTACTGCGTGAGCGGTTCCGCTGTCAGGAACTCCGGCAACTGCATCCGGGTGAACAGAATCTTTGTCGCGTCGTGCAAGATAACGACCGCAGTTATAGCGCATTGCTTCGACATTAACGCCTTCGTAGCAGGCTGTCGGATATCCGTAGTAAATCCAAAGGAATGTACAGATTTTCATTTCTTTGCCAGGCTGCTGCAGAATGTCCATCTTTTCTGAGTTAAAGAAAACGATTTCTGCTGGCCCAAGCTCATGGAAGTCTGAAAAACCGAGATTTGCGTAAGCAAAGTTTTCAAAGGAAGCACAGAAGGCTCCGTCTTTTTTTCCAATCTGAATCGGGGTACGACCAAGTCTGTCGCGGGCTGCGTAAATTCCATCCTGAGTTAAAATAAGCATTGAAATTGAGCCCTGGATTTTTTGCTGAACAAACTTGATGCCTTCGACGATTGTGTCTTTGTGGTTTAAGAGTGCTACGATGAGCTCGGTCTGGTTAATTTCACCGCCACTCATTTCAAGAAAGTGGGTGTAACCTGAGTCTAAAACTTCTTTGACAAGTTCATCTTTATTAGTTACGATTCCGACTGTTGTAATGGCAAAGTTTCCGAGGTGCGAGTGAACCAAAAGCGGCTGTGGTTCGTAGTCAGAAATACAGCCGATACCTATTTTGCCATGAAGGTCTTCGATGTCACGTTCAAACTTTGTCCTGAACGGAGAGTTTTGAATGTTGTGAATCGAGCGTGAAAAATGACCGTCAGAGTTTACGACAGCAATTCCGCCGCGACGTGTACCAAGATGCGAGTGATAATCAACTCCAAAAAACAAATCTAAAGAACAGTCGTCTTTAGAAGCAACTCCAAAAAATCCGCCCATTTTGTTTCCTTCTGTAACTTAAGTATAATTATGAAATTATAACGAGAAATTTCATTTTGTTCCATATTAAGCATGATTTATTTTACTTTTTACTGAATCATGGTATAATTAAATGCACTGAGTTTGGGAGTTTTGAGCTTTTATGAAAAAGGAACCCTTAAATAAATTTTTATCCATATTCTTTTTTGTTCTTCTTTTTGCAGTTTATGTTCTTGCGGAATTTGGTTCAAGTAGTTCAGCGGCTTCAAAAGACGTTTTTACTATCGGCGGTCATCCAATCCCTGTTGCAGCTTTGGCGGGCGTTTTTTCTTCTTTGTCGGTAATGATTTTAATCAGCTGGGTTCTTTTTTATAGAAAAATCGGATTTTATACTTCACTTGTAATTATTGTAAGCAGAATTATCAGATTGACTTTTGGGCTGCTTCATTTCCATGGAGCGAGCTTGCCGGCAATTTTTATGAGTCTTGTTGCTCTTGTCTGTGTTTTGATTGTGTACAGCAGAAATGAAAGTATTCAGAAGTTTCAGGAAAAGCACAGAAAAGAGGTTGAAGAATTTACGACAGAAGTGATCGGTGCATTTGCAAACTGTATCGATGGTAAGGATTCTTATACTAAAGGTCATTCGCAGCGCGTTGCCTTGTATACAAAAATTCTTGCGCAGCATTTGGGCGAAAATAAAGAGAATATAGACCGTTTTTATAATATTGCTCTTTTGCATGACATTGGAAAAATAGGAATTCCTGATTCAATCTTAACAAAAGAGGGCAGACTTACAGATGAGGAGTTTGCAATTATTAAAAGTCATGCTCAGCGCGGTTACGAAATTTTACGGGATATAAAAATGCAAAAGGATCTTGCAGACGGCGCGCACTATCACCACGAGCGTTTTGACGGAACAGGATATCCTTCCGGGCTTGCAGGAAATAAAATTCCATGGGTCGCGCGGATAATCAGCGTTGCAGATACTTTTGATGCGATGAGTTCAAACCGTTCTTACAGAAAAAGACTTCCGCTTGATTTTATTGCAAAAGAAATAGAGTCCTGCTCGGGAACACAATTTGATCCGGTGGTTGCAAATGCATTCCTGGAATTATACAGGGAAGGCGCTTTTAATTTTGTGAATATCGGATATCAGGAGCCGGAGATTGCTCCAAAATCTTAACGAATATCTTTTGAGAGCCGCGCGGTTTATGTCAGCTCCAAATTCTTAACGAATATCTTTTGAGAGACTGCGCGACACACGCATCAGAGCCCTCTCGTCTTATGCGGACCCGTATAAGACTTGCGGCCCGATTGCTGCAGCCTGCGTGACAGGTTCTGCGAGCCCGTGCGTTGAAAAATTCAAGGCGCAGGATTATAATTAAATTATGGCATATTTAATAATGGGTCTTGCGGCGATTGTAATAATTGTCGCGCTTTCGTATTTTTCAAATTTGTTAAAAAAAAATAATCAGACAAGTTCCGGTGGACGCGTTGGTGTGCATAATACAAATAATGCGCAGGCTCAGAGTGGACAAGGCGCGAACCCTGGTTTTGTAACATGCCCGGTCTGCAATACCCGACTTGAAAAAGGCCAGAACTTAATTTCTAAAGTCTACCGGCCGATG
>JAILNY010000167.1 GCA_024691105.1 Treponema sp.
GTTGCCGGAATGAAGGGCGTTCAAGTGTATGCGATTGCATCGCGTGACATTTTAAAGGCAAATGCTTTTGCAGAAAAGTTTCATATTCCACGTGCTTTTGGAAGTTACGAGGATATGGTAAAAATTCCTGAACTTGATTTGATTTACATTGCAACTCCACATTCACACCATGCAGAACACGCAGAGCTCTGTATCAAAAACAAAAAGAATATCCTTTGCGAGAAAGCATTCACCATGAACGCAAAGCAGGCAAAGAAAATTGTAAAGCTTGCACAAAAAAATAAGGTTTATCTTGCAGAAGCAATCTGGACACGTTATATGCCTTCGCGAAAATCTGTAAGTGATTTAATTAAAAGCGGAATTATCGGAAATGTAAAATATCTTACGGCAAATCTTGCATATCCGATGGCACAAAAAGAACGCATTGTAAAACCGGAGCTTGCGGGCGGTGCGCTGCTTGATCTTGGAGTTTATTGTCTTAATTTTGCATTTATGTTTTTTGGAAATAATATTGCAAAGATTGATTCAACTGCAAAACTTTCTAAAAAGGGAATTGACGAAAACGAATCGATTACAATTTATTTTAAGGATGGAAAGGTTGCATATTTGACATCGGCTATGGATGCGCGCTCCGACCGTAAGGGAATTATCTGGGGCGACAAAGGATATATCGTTGTTGAAAATATCAATAATCCGAATGCGATAAATGTCTACAACACGGATGATAAATTAATTAAATCGGTAAAGATTCCTGCGCAGATTACAGGCTATGAATATCAGGTGATGGAAGCCTGTAAAATGATAAAGGCAAAGAAACTAGAAAGTGAATCGATGCCTTTATCAGAAACTGTTTTTGTTATGGAAGTTATGGATAAGCTTCGTAAACAATGGGGTGTTATTTATCCGCAGGAGAAAAACGCTTAGCGAGTTTTTTATAGCAGTAGATAAATGCGCTTATAAGGAATATGTCTGCTAATACCCATGCAGACGGAGACGCAAATGTCGCTGCTATAAAACCAAATCGCGGTACTAAGCAGAAGCCAAAGAACGAGCGCGCAATCATTTCAAAAATTCCTGACATCACAGCAAGATTGCTGAATCCCATTCCCTGAATCATAAATCTGACAATATTTACAAGTGCCAGTGTAAAATAGAAAGAAGAATTTGAAATTAAAAATTGATGCGCGTCTTTTATGATTGCAGTCTGTTTTTCATCAAGGAATAAAAGACTTAAGTCATCGCCAAAGAAAAATAAAACCACAAAAGCAAATGCACAGTAAACAAGAGCCATAAGGCTTGAATCGCGTAAGCCTGACTTTAAGCGCTCAATTTTACGTGCTCCGACATTTTGACCGGAGTAGGTTGCCATTGTTGTTCCAAAGGCATCAAGCGGTGCACAAAAGAACATGTGGATTTTTAGCCCTGCTGTCATTGAAGCAACAGCGTGAGAGCCGAGAGTGTTTACAGATGACTGTAAAATTACACTTCCGATTCCTGTAATTGAGTACTGAAGTCCCATTGGAATTCCCATTCCTAAAAGTTCTTTTGAAAGTTCCCAGGAAAATTGTTTTTCTTCTTTGCTAAAGTGAAGAATCGGAAATCGTTTTTTGATAAAGATTAAACAGAGAACTGCTGAAATTCCCTGCGAAATAACTGTAGCAATTGCTGCTCCCTGAACGCCTATGTGTAAAACAAGAATACAGATAAGGTCGAGTATAATATTCAGAGCACTTGAAAAAAGCAGAAAGTATAATGGTGTTTTACTGTCTCCAAGTGAACGTAAAATTCCTGAAGCAAGATTGTAGGTAAAGCCGACAGGAATTCCTGCAAAAATAATTATTACATAATCGGTTGCGTGATCAATGATGTCAGCGGGAGTCATCATCAGGCGCAAAAGCGGCTTACATAAAATAACAGTTAATGCTGCATATAAGATAGAAAAAATAATTGAAAGGATTATTGCATTAAAAACGAACTTTCGCATTTTTGAATAATCCTTTGCACCAAAGCTCTGTGCAACAGGAATTGCAAAACCGCTTGTAAGTCCCATGCAAAGACCGATTATCAAAAAGCAGACAGGACCGGTAGAGCCGACAGCTGCAAGGTCGTAAACGCTGAGACACTTTCCGACGATAGCGGTGTCGGCAAGATTGTAAAACTGCTGAAAAAGATAGCCGCCTAGAACAGGAAGTGCGAAATTAAAAATAAGTTTAGAAGGTCTGCCTTCTGTTAAATCTTTAGTCATAGTCCCTTGATTATAGACTTGACATAAATATTAAACAATACGAAAATAGAAGAATACTATTTGAAGAACAAAAAACTGTAAAAAAGTTCTTCATTTTCGAAATCTAATTGGAGGGTTTCCTATGAAAAAAATTTTATTGTCTTTGTTATTTGTAGCATTTGTGGCAGCAGGTGCTATGGCTCAGACTTCTATCGGTGAGGCTCTTGATCAGGCTGACAGCCAGATTGCAGAAGCAGGTGAACAGTTTCCAAAAGGAACATGGATTGATCCTAACTACAATGCTGCATGGGAATTTGGTATTAATAATACAATCGTTCTCAAAGACGCTACAACTGGTGAAGTAATTTATACTTTCTCTAAGAATCTTAGAAAGAACTTTAAAGTAGATGTAACAGCAGATGGACTTGTTATTACATTCAGATGTGATGATACTCGTCGTACTTATAAGTTTACAAAATCTGCAACACTTTCGACAGACATCAAAATGGAAATTGATGCAGACTTCTTAAACGAACACTACACTGTAAATATGAAATTCAGACAATAGTTTTTTTTGAATTGAATTATAGCAAAAAAAAGCGCGTTCAACACATTGTGTTTTACGCGCTTTTTTTTTATTTTTCTTTATGTCGTTTATCTAATTCGTTGTAAACATCCTGCCAGTTTACGCCTTCTTTGTACATTAAGACGCTGACAAAGTACAAAAGATCTGCTGCTTCCCAGATTACTTCGTCTTTACCTTCGGCTTCGCAGATTTCTTCGGCTTCTTCTTCTACTTTTTCGCGGACACGTTTTGCATCAAGTGTTGCGGTGTAGCTTCCTGGTTTTGGATTTGCAAAGCGTTCTGCAATTGTTCCGTAGAGACGTTCTAGGCTTGAGCGTTCGTCAGGATCTGCGGTAAAGCACGTGTAACTTCCTGTGTGACATACGCCGCCATGAGGAATAACTGTTGCTAAAACTGTATCGCGGTCGCAGTCGACACGGAGCTTTAATACTTCGAGAAAGTGTCCGCTTGTTTCGCCCTTTGTCCAGAGAACGTTTCTTGTGCGGCTCCAGAAAGTAAGTTTTTTTGTGTCGAATGTTTTGTTGAATGCTTCGCGGTTTGCATAACCCATCATCAAAACTTCGCCGTGATTGCTCTGGGCGATAACAGGAATCATTCCGTCTGTTTTTTTCCAGTCAAGACAGCGGAGGAACGATTCTTTGAGCGAAACCTTATTTGTATAAAGAGCCATTCCAAGCTGAACATCGCAGCCCATGCGCTCAAGTTCTTCTATTTCGTCTTCTGAAGAAACACCGCCTGCAACAACTACGCGGCATTTTACAGCCTCGCGAAGTTCCTTTGCCATCTGCATGTTTGTTCCCTGCATGCAGCCTTCTTTTTCTACGCAGGTGAATAAAAGTTCGCTGCAATATTTTTCTGCTTCTTTTGCACCGTCGATTAAAGAAACGTCAATTGTTTCTGTCCATCCTTTAATGGCAATTTTTCCGTTGATTGCATCTACGCCGATAATGATGCGCTGTTTTCCGAT
Organism: Treponema sp.; assembly: GCA_024691105.1. Classification (GTDB taxonomy): domain Bacteria; phylum Spirochaetota; class Spirochaetia; order Treponematales; family Treponemataceae; genus Treponema_D. Next base: position 3,778 of record JAILNY010000167.1, read on the forward strand.
TGCCTTAACAAGCTCATCAAGGAATTCTGTGTCTAATACAGATTCACCTGGTTTAGGATCTTTTTTCCATGCGCTTGAACCGATGATTACTTTTTCGGCTCCAAGAGAAATGAGTTCGCGCGCGCGTTTTACAGAACGGACTCCTCCACCTGTTCTGACATTGCCTTTACGTAAGAGACTTTTGAGGAGGGCGGTATTTACTGTATTGCCCTTTGCGTCTACATGTCCCATTGCGGCGTCAAGGTCGATAACTGCAACTTCGCCGTAAAAATTAAAATCGTTTATGAGATTATCTGCGTCATCTCTCTGGAGTACGAGATCTTTTCCGTTTTTAAGCTGAACAACGTGTCCGTCTTTTAAATCAATAGAAGAAATTACCATGCGCATATTCTAGCAGAAAAAAAGAACCGATACAACCGCGCGGGCGCAGTACGATTGGTGCGATTTGCACCGGTGCGGACTGAGTGATATAATATTTCTAATTACAAAAATTCAATCAGGAAAGATCGGTTAGTTTTTAAGGAGAAGTTTTTATGAGCTCAATTGTGATATACGAAAAAGAAATAATTTTACGCTGTGATGAGAAAGAAATAACAAAGACTGATTTTGAAATTATAAAAAATGCAAATCCTATTGCAGAATTTTTTGAAGAAAAAGCATTTGGACTGGAAGTTCTTGTTTTACTTTCAAAAGAGAATTTGCCAAAGGAATATTATTCAATGACATTGCGTGAGTTTTTTGCATTGCATTCAGAAAAAGAAAATTTCTTAGCATTCAGGGCAAGAGCGCTTGCAACCTGGCATAGTCAGACAAAATTCTGCAGCTGTTGTGGAACAAAATTAGCATCGCATAAAACTTTGACTGCGATGCAGTGTCCGTCATGCAATTCAATTTTCTTTCCACGTATTTCACCGTGCATAATCGTACTTGTTCATAAAGGCGATAAAATTCTTCTTGCAAAACATGTTCAGCGTAATAAGGATATTTATGCATGTATCGCAGGTTATATAGAAGCAGGTGAAAGTGCAGAAGAGGCGGTAAGGCGAGAGATAAAAGAAGAAGTCGGAATAAATGTAAAAAACATCCAGTACCGTGGAAGTCAAAGCTGGCCGTTCCCTGATCAGTTTATGATTGGCTTTACTGCAGAATACGAAAGCGGCGATATTGTTTTGCAGAAAGAGGAGATTGCAGATGCACAATGGTTTGATCCTGATAATTGTCCTGCGTGCCCTAAGCCTGGTTCAATCGCATACCGACTGATTAATTCTGCGCGATGTGGTACAATGTAAAAAAAAAGAGGAGGCGACTATGCCACATATAACAATTCAGATGTATCCGGGACGTGATGATGCAACAAAGAAAAGACTTGCAGATGCAATTCTTGAAACAGCAAGTAAGGAACTGGCACGCGGAAAAGAACATTTTTCTGTAAGCGTTGTAGATGTTCCGCAGGATGAATGGAAAGAAAAAGTTTACGATAAAGTAAAGACTGACAGTAATACAATTATTCAGCCAGGTTATGAAATGTAGTAAGAACGACCTTCGAGTTGACGGCTTTGCTGGAATTGATTTAAAACTTGTGCAGGATCCGCGCGCTTTTTGTTTTGGAATTGATGCGGTTTTGCTTTCGGACTTTGCAAAGGTAAAGCGGGACGACGCTGTAATTGATCTTGGAACAGGAAGCGGTGTGATTCCTTTGATAATGTCGCGGCTCGACGAGAGGGCAGCCGATGACGCGCGATCTTCTGGCGTCGAGCGACGTTCAGATGGTGCGCGATCTTCTGGCGTCGAGCGACATTCAGATGCTGCGCGATCTTCTGATGGACAAAAATTCACCGCGCTTGAAATTCAAAAAGAACAGGCAGAACTTGCCCGCCAGAATGTTCAGATAAATTTACTCGAAGATAAAATAAAAATTGTTCACGGCGACATTAAAAATGTTAGAGCACTTTTTGCGCCTCAGAGTTTTAATGTT